>CAZRLE010000026.1:0-17889 GCA_964600705.1 uncultured Lachnoclostridium sp.
GGGAAGAACTCCTTCATTTCGGAGTACAGCTGAGCCGCTAAGGTTTTATTGTGCGCTATTACTAAAGTTGGTTTATTCAATTTCTCTATAATATTCGCCATGGTAAATGTTTTACCTGAACCAGTAACACCAAGCAAAGTCTGGAATTGATTGCCTTCTTCAAAGCCTTTTACAAGGGCTTCTATTGCCTGTGGCTGGTCACCTGTAGGTTTATATTCGGAGTGTAAAATGAATTTGTCCATAACAATCCTCCAGTTATTCAATTTTTTCGAATAACTGAACTATCCAAAATTTTCGAATAGTTCAACTTTTCTTATTTTTCATCTTATATTCACTAACTCAGATTCCATACTTAATCTTATCTTTTTTTGTCTATCCGAATTATATCACACCTAAAGCAAAAAGTACAGATGTTCGATTGAATATCTGTACTTTTTCTTTATCCATATTTAAATCTAACCGCTCGTATTCTATTTTTGCAAAGAATCCGTATTTTATGCATATTTCCTTTTGGCAATGCAGTTAAGCATTAAACTGACCAAAATCGCAGCCACTGCCACACTGACCCAGCTGAACCCTAATGAATACAATGGTAAACTATGGAACAAATCTCCAAGAAAACCTAATGGTACTCCAATCGTATCCAACGCATAAATAACACTGACACAACCTGTTGCTGTAATCGTCAATGGATATACATATCGATTATTTTGCCACAGTTCGTGAGAAATTCCCATCATAATCAATACGATAGACATTGGATAAATGGCATTCAATATTGGAACAGAAATACTAAGAATCGCATTCAGTCCAAGGTTACAAATTAAAAAGGAAATGCCCACAATAATATATACCCACTGCTGGTAAGTAAACTTTGTAAACAGAGTGGAAAAATACTGGGAAATAGAGTTAATCAGCCCAACACAGGTGGTCAGACAAGCTAATGTAAAAATGGCTGCCAATAAAACAGCACCAGTATTTCCAAAAAGCTGATAAACAATGCAGCGCAGAGTCCATGCACCATTTTCCTGAATAGGATATACACCTGAGCTGCACATACCCATATAGGTCAGCATCACATATACCACTGCCAAGATTGTACCTGCAAGAATGCCTGCCTGTATACTATATCGAATCGTATCCTTTCTCTCTTTCACTCCCAAAGCACTCAATGTTGTAGCAATGACAAGACCAAAATTCAACCCTCCAATGGCATCCATAGTCTGGTATCCTTCTGAAAAGCCCTGCAAAAATGGTGCACTCATATAAATAGCCTGTGGCTCTGCAATTTGCTTTTCTCCCATAAACAAGAAAGCTATAAATAAAACACATATCAAACCTAATAAACAAGGCGTTAAAATATTACCCATGCGGTCTACTAATTTACCAGGATTCAGGCATAGCCAAAGGGTAACTGCAAAGAAAACCAGCGAGTATCCTACCATCCATAAGGTCAGATTAGTCCCTTCTGACAGATAGGGAGCAATGGACATCTCAAAAGGAACAGAAGCTGCACGCGGAATCCCCAGTCCAGGACCAATCGCCAAGAAAATCAGAACTGTAAAAACTAAAGCAAACTTGTTGCCTACATTCTGTGCCAGCTGATCCACACCATCAAACTTGGCTACTACAATAATCCCTAAAACTGGCAGAATAACTGCTGTTACCAGAAAACCTATCGTAGCAGGAATTGTCTGAACCCCTGCATTTTGTCCTAAAAAGGGCGGGAATATAAGATTCCCGGCTCCAAAAAATAATGAGAACAACATAAAGCTAATTGACATCATATCTTTTTTCTTTAATTTCATATTACTTTCCAATCCATCTCTAAATCATCTATTCTACTACAATTACACCGTCTTCTTTTACGGTAATTGTCATTCCATCCTTTACATAAGCAAGGAAATCATCACCAAGACAGTCTACTACTGGCATAGATACGCTGTCAAGCCATACATCAATCTATTCTTTGTCATCTCCGGACATTCAATGTCATGTGCCCAGCGGGATGGCGCTACCAATTCTGTAATCGCCCAGGAACGTCCCATTCCTGCTGTAAGCTGAACAAATAATTTGGTGTCTGTCTTATGGATTTCATCCATAAACACCTTTAAATCATCAAACATTTTAGGATTCTGCCAGAGCCATTTACCCCAAAACGTATCACGTAATGGAGCAATTCCAGGAATAATTAACCCCACATTATTGTTTGCTCTTTCTAAAAACAATTTTGCTGCTTCCTTATCGAAATGACATCCACCTAATTCAAACCACCCAAAGAGTGATGTTCCACCCATTGGACACATAACGATACGGTTTTTGATTTCCACATTGCCAATCTTCCACGGCGTGAATAACGCTTCGTATTTTTGATCCATAATAGCCTCCATGCTGCGACTGTTTTTGTCGGAGTAGCTAATGGCTCAAGTTTTGGCGCAGCACAAAACTTGCAAGGTTGAAAAATCATATACGGAAATTTTTCAACCTTTACTTCCTTTCCCTATGTATACCATATTTTCAGTTGTTTTTATCATACCACAAATAACTGTTCTCTTCAATTATTCCCCCTTACTATATTACCTTTATACGCAGAAATAGTGGAGGATTACTCCACTATTTCAAATCTTATATTATTCCATTATCTCATACACAAATAATTTAATATGCATATCCCAAATACTTTGTACTTGTGCAGGCTTCTACAGAAGAAGTATCCCATTCATGGTCATACATCATTTCCATATCATCTACAAGGAACCATCCATAATCTACCTCTCCCGGTCTGTCTGGAACAGGGTCGCCCCAAGTTGCATCTACATGATATCGTTCTCCATCTAATGTAACAATATTCCATGCATGTCCTATTCCACCTGCTGTTCCACTTACATATTCACATGGAATATCTAAAAGTTCCATACACATTTGGAATGCTTTTGCATAACTTTCACATACACCTGTTTTTAATACAAGAACACCATAAGCCGAATAAGATTCCATTGGTACAGTATCATTCAAAGAATTCTCATAATCATATTCCGCATTTAAAATCAGATAATCGTAAACTGCTTTGACTTTTTCTATATCACTGGACAGGCGGTCAAATCCTTCCGAACTAATAATAGCTTCTGCTTGCTCTTTTGCTATTTTTTCCATTCCACTCAGATTCTCTGTCCAACCCACTACTACCATAAATGAATCTTCCGCTCTTGGATCTACCACTGATGTAGCAGTAATCATTGCGGTTCCTCGGCTCACTCCTGTAACTACCCCGTTACTATCTACCGTCGCTATACTTGTATCAGAGGACGTCCACACTACTTCCTGACTAACATATTCTGGAAATACAGTTACCTCTACAATAAAATCTACTGTTTGTCCTACGGACATACGCGAATCCATGTACGGAAAACTAACCCTTTCCGTAATCTGAACGCTCACAACCCTTGCTGCTTCAGTCGGTTTCTTTACTGGTTCCTGTTCCCACTTTGCATAAAGAGTAAAACTACTTTCTACTGGTGTTGAAAAATCGAATTCATTTTTAAATCTGGCATCCGTATACCAACCAAGGAAAGTAAAACCTTTCATAGTCGGGTCCACTGGTCTTTCCACCATATTGCCTTTTTCTATCATTTGGAGTTCTAAATCTCTTCCGTCGTAATAACGGAATGCTACCGTATATGTGTCCTGCGCATTTTCCTCTTGTGGATTTTCTTCCCATTTTGCATAAAGGATTGTACTTTCATTTAATGGTTCAGAGAAGTAATATGGCTCAGTCAAATCTTCATCCAAATACCAGCCTGCAAAAGTATATCCTTTCAACACAGGGTCATTTGGTTCTACCGGCACTTCACCTTTTAAAACACTCTGATTGCGAATATAACTTCCTCCATAGCATTCAAAGCTAACTGTATAACTCTTGCTGTCTTCCTCTTCCCATTTGGCATAAATGGTATGATCTTCTGTTACTGGTGCGGAGAAGTCATATTCTTCCTCACAGTCATAGTCACTATACCATCCCATGAAAACATAGCCTTCTAACACAGGATCACTCGGTACAGTAACCTTTCCTCCTACCATAATTTCCTGTTCTTCTATTTCACTTCCGCCATCACAATCAAACGTTACTGTATAAGCATCTACATAAACTGTTTGAGATAACCTATAGACAAACTTATCCGATGAAATGTAAACGACTATGTCTGTCTCTCCCGGTCCTTTTGCTGTAACAACGCCATCTTTTACAACAGCTACTTCTTCATCCTCTGATACCCATTCATATTCTGCATTTGCTTCTGGCTTAGGCTGGTTTTTAATTATTACAGTTTTACTTTCTAAAAGACCAACGGAAATACCGTCTAGCGAAATAGTTGGCTTCTTTACCTTCACCTTGTATTTCAATTTTGTTTTTGCAGTTCCATTTGTTATCTTTATAACTACTTTGGTTTTTCCGTCTTTCACACCAGTCACTTCGCCATCCTCAGATACTGTTGCAACGGATGCATTTTTCGTTCTATAAGTAACTTTTGCCCCTTCAGGCACATTTTTGAGTTCTATATCTAGTGTTTCACCAATCACAATCTTTCCTACACGATTTGCAAGAGAAGGCTTCTGCGCCGCCTCAGCCTCTGATGAAATATGAAAACACCACACAGAAAGCAAGGTGATGCTCAGGACTAAAACTTGCAAAATTCTTTTCCATGATGTCTGTTGATTCATATTTTTTGTTCCTTTCTTTTATTTATAATTCTTCAGCTACTATTTTTGTGTCCGAATGCACCACATTCTATTACCATGTATGGGTCTGTCGCATGGTCGCATCATCCACCATAAAATAATCATAGCTTATACCAGAATCAGCACCTCCAATATAACCATGGTCATCCCAGGTTACATCTACATGGTATCGTTCTCCTTCTATGGTCACAATATTCCATACATGCTCTCTGCCTCCTGCAGTTCCTCTTACCATTTCACACTGAACTCCCATACAGTACATACCCATATTGAATGCCTTTGCATAACTGTCACTTACTCCTGTGTGTAACATAAGAACTCCATATGCTTCGTAAGAAGTTTCCGGCACCGTTCCGTTTTGATAATTCTCATAATCAAATCTTGCATTTGATATTAAATAATCATGAATCGTTTTTACCTTATCCGCTTCATCAGGCAATTCATAGATTTTCTCTCTTCCTATGTAATCTATTATAAAATCTCTTGCCTGTCTCTCTCTCCTACTTTCAGAATCTTCTGTATCGTAAACTTCAATCAAAATATAATTGCTTACACTTGGGTCTGCAACAGCCGTTACCGTAATTTCCACCGTACCAATGCCAACTCCTGTTACAAAACCATCTTGGTCTACTGTTGCAATACTTTCATCTGAAGAAGTCCAAATAACTTCGTGATTTGCTGCATTCTTAGGTTCTATTGTTGTGTCCAAATTCATTATCTGACCTTTTTCTAATTTGGCAAGTTCCCTGTCTAAATGCAGCCAGATTATCTTAGGAATAATTTCTTCAGATTCGGTATCCTCTGAAGACTCTTTTTCTTCTTCAGAATTGCCATCTTTTGAGGTTTCTTCCTCCGTTTCAGATTCGGTGTCCTCTACCTTTTCTTCCCATTTGGCATACAAATCCCAATCTTTTTCTACTGGTACAGAGAAATCATATTCCTGTCTGTACGCAGAATCACTATACCAAGCAACAAACTCATATCCTTCTAATGTTGGGTCTTCTGGTTTTTCTACACATTCGCCTTCATTCACATACTGTTTTTCCACACAATTTCCATCTTCTATAAAGAAACATATTGTATAAGTTTCCGGAAAAACCTCTTCCCATTTGGCATAAATGGTATGCGCTTCTGTTACTGGTTTGGTAAAATCATATTCCTTTTTACATCTATAATCACTATACCAACCCATAAAGCGATGTCCTTCTAATTCTGGTTCCTCTGGCATAGTTACCGTTTTACCTTCTGCAACTTCCTGTGCTTCAACTTCACTTCCACCTTTAGAATTAAAACTTACTGTATGAGTCGTTTTCTCTACATCCACAGACCATTTTAGCGTATCTGAAAATTTGCCAGATGTCATATATACTTCTATGATTGCACTTCCCTGTCCAACACCAGTAACCGTTCCATTTTTAACAACCGCTACTTTGGTATCACTGGATTTCCAAGTATATTTCACACCTGCTGCCTCTTCAGGCTGGTTCTTGATTTCCAAAGTTTCACTTTCTGAAACTTTAAGGTCAATGTAGTATTTTGATAAAGCAGGTGCCTTTATTGTTGTCCTATATTTAAGCTTTGTTTTTGTCTTTCCCTTTTTTACCTTAACAACAATCTTTGCATTCCCAGGTGCTACCCCTGTCACTTTGCCATCTTTTGATACCGTTGCAACAGAAGTATCTTTTGATTTGTAAGTTACTTTTGCCCCTTCCGGTACATTTTTCAGTTTAATCTCCTTTGTTCCACCGATCACCACACTTCCTGTTCTGCTTACAAGTGATGGCTTAGCTGCCGCCTCTGATGATGTATAAATACACCAAACAGAAAGTATTGTAATACTTAAGATTAAAAATTGTAGGATTCTTTTTCCTAGTGATTGTTTGTTCATGTTTGCGTTCCTTTCCTTTAATTAATTTGATATTCGTACATTGTTTGCTTCCAATTTTATATCTTCTATCTGCCATCGTATTAAGAAGGTTTCTCTATGCTTCATAAACTATTTCCTTATATCCGCTTTTATCCTTCTTTAACTGATTGTAAACCGTCTTATTTCCTTTTACCGTTATGATAAGCTTTTCACAATTGACAAATGGATTATCTGCCTCTGTCACAGTACTTGGAATAGTTATTGTTTTCAGAGCAATACACTGTTCAAAAGCTTCATATCCAATTGTTTTTAATCCATTTTGCAATACAACTTTTTCTAAAGAGGTACAATACCCAAATGCCCAATTATCAATTTTTACCACGCTCTTAGGAATCGTAATTTCTTTTAAGGAAGAACAGCCTCTAAATGTATTTTCTTCTATTTCTTTTAATCCATTTGGCAGAGTTACCTTCTTTAATTCTATACAGCCTCTAAATGCCCATCTTCCCATTTTCTTTACACTATTTGGTATTTCAATTTCTTGTAATTTCCAACATTGCCAAAATGCAGTTTCACCAATTATAGTCAACTTATTTGGCAATGTAATATTTTTTAAGTTTTCACATGATGCAAAAGCACTTTCTCCAAGTTCAGTAACTGATTTTGGTAATTTAATATTTTTCAAGCTTTCACAACTCGCAAAAGAAGCATTTGGAATCTTTTTTATTCCCTCCACAAGTGTCACTGTTTCTAAACTCTTACAATACTGAAATGCACCATCATTCCACACAGTTGGATTTTTCTGAAATGTCACACTTTTAAGACTTGCACATTCCGTAAAAGCCGCAAAACCGATCACTTCAGTATTTTTTCCAAGATAGAGACTTGTCATTTTTTCATTTCCTGTAAATGCCCAGTCTGCTATTACTTTTACTTGCGATGGAATTACTACTTTTCCAGATGCTTTTCTTCCATCCACTAAAATATGATTAAGAGTAACTAATGTATTCTTCTTCTGCTGCTTTTCTAACCATACTGTCTTGGTAAATGCATCTTGTCCAACATAAGTAACTGTTTTAGGTAATGTAATGTTTTCTAACTTTCTGCACCCATAAAATGCTTCATCTCCAATCTCCGTTACACCACTTTTTATAGATATTTTCTTCAGTCTGGAACACTCTTTAAAAGCATAAGGCTCTATAATTGTCACTGTTTTAGGCAGATTAACACTTGTAACATATCTCGCCTGAAAAAAAGCATCCATTGCAATTATTTTAACTCCACTTGGAATCTTAACTGCACCTTCACATCCTGTTCCATCTATCAATACATCATTAACAATAACCAAATTTCCTTCCATTCTCTGATTTTCTATCCATTTGGTTCCTTCAATCTGACCTGAATAATTAAGTGGAACTCCCTTTGCAACCACAATTTCTTCCAGATTACTACAATCTTTAAACACTTCATAACCAATCTCTTCAATATTTTTTGGCAAATCAACACTTGTCAAAGATATACACTCTGCAAAGGCGCTATCACCTATTGTCTTTAATGATTTTGGAAAATTGACTTCTTCCAGACTACTACATTTATAAAAAGCCTTTTCATCTATTGTTTCAACACTTTCAGGAATATGGATTTTTTTCAAATTCGTACAGCCGCTAAAAGCATACCACCCTATCTTAGTTACCGTACTTGGAAGTATCACTTCTTCAATATCTGTATTATTAACAAAAGCATTTTCAAATTCAACAACACCTTCCGGTACTTCTACAATAGCATCATCACCAGTGTATTTTTGTAATACAGTTCCACCTTTACTAAGTTTAAAGTCTGATTTTCCAGAAGCAGATGCAACTGTACTCATTTCCGCTACTATCAGCATTGTTAGTAACATTATACCTAATATACTTAAATATCTTTTTTGGGCTTTTATCATAATATCCACCTCTATTTTTCAATGATATAAAAACGATTACCTTCTTCATTGCAACGAACTTTGCAATCCCCAACTATAACCCATGATTTAGAATTTATTTTTTCATTATTATCATTCATCCACGCCGAATAAAGTGCATAGTACAGCTTATCCGGTGTACTGCTTATTCCTGCACAGAATGCCTTTAACGACTCATTCATTACAATTCTGGACATAGAAGCCGGAACTAAAGAATAATCTCCAAATTGTATAAAGTATCCTGCTTCATCAAAGGTTTCATCTTTATTCATTGCTACTGTATATAAATTAGTTTGTGCCATTGTTATTCCAAACCATGACATATAATAATTACCAACTACATAAAGTCCCGGCATACCACTAAACTTATATTCTGAATTTTCTAATATGTATGCTTTCATGCTGTCAGATAACTTTTTCATTGCATCTGCATAGGTTGTTACATATCGGTCATCTGCACCATATCTTTCATTATCTTCGATAGCACAGTCATAAGCAAAATACTGTAATTTAGGGAAATCCTGATCCCAAATCTTATAAGTTCCTGCGTAACCTTTGCTTCCTTTTCCTTTTGTAATCAAAGATTTTCCACAGCCATGTAATGCCATGAAGCCAATGTTCTCTACTGAGTCTGGAAGCTTAAAGTTTTTAAGGCTCTTACATTCATAAAAAGCTGCATCTCCCACACTTACCAGTTTATCTGTCACTGGGAATTTTTCTAAGGCAAAGCAGGCTGCAAAACCAAATTCACCGATAGTTTTTAATTTACTTCCGGCATTTATTTCTTTTAATCCTGTACATCCTGCAAATGCCGACTTGCCAATTTCTGTTACATTCTTTGCAAAGGAAACCTTAGTCAGATTGTAACAGTTTCGAAAAGCACTATCCCCAATCTTCTTCACTGTATTTGCCTTAAAGCTAACTGTCTTTAGTGCGGTACAATTAAAAAATGCCAACTCTGGAATTGTAGCTATCTTTCCATTTATTACTACCTTTTCCAATGCAGTGCAATCATCAAAAACACTTTTTCCTAATTTGGTTACTGTTGTTGGAAGTGTAATTTCTTTTAACTTCCGACAACAATTAAACGCTTCATCACCTATAGATTTTACTCCATTCTTTATGGTTATTTTTTCTAAAGAATCACATAAGAAAAACGCTTTATTTCCAATTATCTTCACACTGGATGGAATGGTTATATTTTTTAAAGCTCTACAAGCATTAAATGCTCCGTCTCCAATCTCCTCTATTCCTTCTTCTAATATTATTGTTGTTACATTTTCAGACGAACAGCCTATAACCTTTTTTACTGTTCCCGGATATTTTATAGTTGTAACTGAACTATTAAGAGGCAGAATTACTGTTTTTTCGACCCCTTTTGGCACAGTAATTGTATTACCTTTTACTCCTGAAACATCAATCAAAACTTTATTCACCTGAACATAAGGGTTCATTTTGATTTTTTCTTTTAACCATGGTGTCCCCTTAAAAATATCTGCTCCAAATTCCTCCACTGACTTTGGAATTGTAATTTTCTTTAAAGATGTACAACCAGAAAACACATTATTCCCCATACTTTTCACCTTCGATGGTATAACAATTTCTGTCAATGAAGTACAGTCTGCAAATGCAAAATTTTCTATTTTCTTAAGGTTCTTTGGCAATGTTACTTTTTTCAATTTTGCACAATTCCAAAAAGCTGAACTTTCAATTACTGTAACTGTATCTGGGATATCAATAGTTGCCAGATTATCGCACCCTTCAAAAAGTCTACTAGGAATAACTGTTAATGAATTTGGTAATTCAACCGTTTTAAGATAATTCCATTCCGCAAATGTATACTCTTCTATCTCTACTACCCCTTCCGGAATAATTAAAGTTTCTGCTTTTACAACATTTGGGAATGCACTGCTGGTAATCTTCACTACACCTTTTGGAATTTCAATTATTTTGGACTCCCCATTGTATTTAACCAAAACCCCATCTTCAATTACAAATTCTTCTGCTGCCTGTAGTTCTGTCCTGGGCAGAATACATAGCACCATCAGTAAAACTGCAGAAATCAACAATTTTACAACCTTTTTGTTCCCTAAAAATTTTGTTTTCATACCTTCCTCTCCTTTGTACGCTTTATTACATATGGTATCTGTATTACAAATGAATTTCATTTTTCTACTATGGCAGCTTCTTAATCGATGTTTTGAAAGCAAGCTTGCTTATGTTACTATTTTTCTATAATTATCATGGGCATTTGCAATACACCACAAACCATATAAATACAGTATTTATTTCTTTATCTCCCATTTGCAGTATTTTTTGATATTTTCTTCTGTTCTCCCTTAAATTTTGCTGTTCTATTTCATTTTAGTTTTCGTTTAATTTTCCTTGGCGAACATCTATATCCTGTTTTTCTATCTGTAATCTTACTACTCCATCAAATCCTGCAAAGTATGTGGTAATAACAAAATACTGTGTATAGGTATACCCATAGATAGATTCCATTTCAAATGCGAAAGAATATGTCGACAAATTATCATTGTCATTCGCAATCGGATCTGTAACGATTATTTCCATTGCACAATGTTCTTCTGGTTTCAAATCTGCATTTTCATATGTAAATGAATTCAACTTGTCCATTCTTTCATTCTTTAAATCCTGATTTGCAATAATTGCTCTTCCTGAATCCGATAATCTACTCCACTTATTCCCATTTTCGCGGTAATCACCTTCACAAAAATAGTGTTTTAAATTTTTGATAGTAACTGTTCCTGCATTAACAACCTTTAAAGGCAGTATCCATTTACCATTGCATCCTGTAATATTAATAAATTTCTTGTTATTAAATAATATTACTTCTGGTTTCAAACCCATGTCTTTCTTTTCATTATTTAATAATCCTTTCACATCAAATTCTTCATATACAAGACGTAAATATGGTATCTTGTCCATCATATCTATTCTATTCTGCTCAGCAGTCTGATAGTACGTTGTAATTCCTAAAACCGCAGTAACAATAATCGAACTAACACTAATAACTAACTCGTACCAATTAGATGCATCATTTAATAAAATAGTTGAAATAAAGACAGTTGAAATTCCTGCCATAATCAAAAACATGTTTCTCATTTTACTAATATTTTTCTTTGTCATAGTTGACCTCCTGTTATCTTATTTTTTTACAATTTCTAATTATCTGTTACTATTCTTCCTATCTTCTCCTTGGTATAATTAACTATTCAAATATTCTTCTTTCATTTTCTCATAAACTGCCTTGTCTCCTGACCAGATAGAATAAGCTTCTACTGTTCCAAAACGCTCATCAAATTCAGGATATAACTCTGGTGGCAATAATGACTTAAAAGCCTGATTCTTTCTCTCTGTTGGAACACCTGTCTGAGTTAACGCAGCGCCTATTATGTAAAAATACAAAGACATTGCTTCATATCCTGTTGGTTTTAACTCCCAGTATTTTTCAGATGCTTTACCGACAAAAATCTCTTCTTCTCTTCCGTCAGCTACTGCCCACAGTACATCTTTTGTAATATCAATAGCATCCGGTTTTGCTGAGTATTTTTCAACTTCTGCTTCCATTCCAAGAATACCATTTAACCGCCCTGCAGCCGTTACCTTAGCTACTAATTCAACTGCCTCATACAAACACTTTGGTTCTTCCTTGGCTGCCAATGCTTCCTTACATTGTTCTAAGGCATACTCTCTCATTTTTTCCAAACGCGGCTCAACTGCTCCCCACATTTCGATTTCTGCTTTTTTCTTTGTTGCAGAATCTTTTTCCAACCTATCCATTAAAGTTTCAATATCACTTAAATCATAATCTCTATTTTCCATGCTTTTCTCCATTGTTATCCTATTTGTTTTTCTAAACAACCTTACGGTCTTTCCGGACGCTTATACCAATCACACTCTTCTTCATCCAGCAAATCTTCTTCGTAATATTCATCACTGTCTTCATCTGGTGTTTCTATATATTTCCATACTTTAACGTAATACTGAAACCAACTTTTATATCTAAAAGGTCCATTCACCATCCACAGATATTCGAAATCATGTTCATCTATGTTCCTTGTAAAATAGCGAATTCCCTTTTCAATCCGCTCTAATGTTACATCCTTTTGAGCAAATGTTTTCTCAATTATTCTATACGCAGCATCTAAATTAATAATTCTATCTTTTACTATCTGTTCTTCATCCAGTTGAATTGCAAAAAATAGCGTCATATTTCTTGCACTCCTATTCTATAACTCCTCTTAATCTAAAAGGCAGGGATAATCCAGCCCCACCTTTTAGATTCTGTTTTTTGACTTACTGTTGGTAGATATAATTTCTATTTACAATATTTCTTAATGTTTTCTTCTGTTAAATCATACCAAGTAATTTCCGTTGCCTTACCTCTGCATTCCGCTTCCTCTAACACAACTACCTTACCATTTTCAATTTTATAATATTCTGTACTTCCACCGCCACCTAAGCTTCCCATATACCAGATATCATTCTTTAAGCATTTTGTGTCTTTATAGTATTTCATTTCACTATGTGCCGGAACACACTCCTCATCTAACTTTTTATTTGAGTATGTATATATCCAAAAATCTTCGTCCATAGACGAACTGCCACTTGCTGTATGCAACAACAACTCTGAATTTCCATCCTGATTGATATCAAGTAATGTAAAGCGTGGTGTCCAATAAACTTTATGAACTTCATCTATATTCTTTAATATACCTTTAAATAAACTAACTCTACTTGCTTCTTTTACTGTAATTTTGCATACATATTTCTTTCCATAGCATTTAGCAACAATCTTACATTTTCCTTTGCCCTGTGCTGTTACATTTCCCGTCCAATCTACCGTTACAACCTCTTCATTCTTGGATTTCCATTTTATATTGCCTGGTGCATTAATAAGTTCTAACTGATATTTCTCTCCTTCACTCAATACCAACGTTTTTTCATTCAACTCAAGTTCTGGATTCTCAATAATTCCTTGACCACCCAATACTGTAATCACATCCGTGTGTGGTCCATCCCCCCAAACACTATAGGCACATACTTTCATCTGAAAGATACCATCAATAATGGAACCCTGTGATGTTGTTTCAGTTGTTTCCTCAACCAAGTACCACTCATCAAAATACTCTTCACCTGGTACATTAGAACGATAGAATACCTTATAATAAGCTGCACCTTCTACTGCATCCCATGTAATTGTCAGCATAGTAGCATCATTATATTTTTCTGTTGTCCCCTTAAAATTCCCTGGTGCTTTTAACTTCGTTGCTGCCTGCACCTCCATTGCTGAGTTACATAACATCCCCAAACATAAAATGAATGCTAATGCTGCCAAAATTTTCTTACATTTTTTCATCTGTAATCTCCTCCTAATTCTCCTAGCATTAATAATGCTACACTTTGTATCTTTTTTTGCAACTTGCTACACCTATTTTAACATACAATTCGCATTTTTGCTACAATTTGTTGCATTATATTTTAAAAAACAAAATATAATCATTATGGAAGGATGGTGATAATATTTGAAAAATTCCTTACTTTCAACAAAATTAAAGGATTTAAGAAAAGCACATTCTTATACACAAGATTACGTAGCATCTGCTCTTGGCATTGTCCGTCAGACCTATTCCCACTACGAAACAGGAAACCGTACCCCTAGTGCAGAAATTCTATTCAAACTTGCTGGTCTTTACAATATTTCTGTCGATGATTTATTACAGCTTACTATAGACCTTGATAGAAACGTTTATTATGATGCACCGGTTCCAACACAGTCCAGTGATGATTTGGCTGATTTTTTAGAATACTTTAACAATCCAAATAATCAAAAAAAATATCAATACTTCAATAATTTTGAAAAGGAATTATTATATTATTTTGAAAAAATATCTGATGAAGACAAACGAGAAATGATTGAATTTATTAAGATTAAAGCCAGAAAATACAAATAGCCAAAGCTACAGACTCACCTATAACTTTGGCTATTTTTACATATAACAAAAACTATTCATTTAACAATTGTTCTATCTCATTTTCTGGTATACCAACTATTTCTGCAATTTGTTCCATCGATAGACCATTTTTTCTCATCTTAACAATAATTTCAGTTCTTTCCTCAAGTTTCGCTTCTGCACGTTCTTTTTCTACCATTTCTTCCATCGCTCTACCCATAATTGCTACACCTTCCTTCGTCTCTTTAAAATAAAATCTTCCATTAAATGCCCTAATAAATCGTCGCCTCTATAAGTACCATTCACATATATAATATGTGCTTCATCTCCAATTTCTTCACCTGTTTCTAACGATTTAGAATCTATGATACTACTGTTATATCTCGCTCTTTTTGCGTCTGCGCCTTTATCTCTTCCATCTTCTTTCCTACTGACCCCTGTATCATAGCTGCACTTCCGCCTCCTCTGGCGCCTAGTGTTTCTCTCATCTTTGCTGCAACCTGTCGGCAGTCTACGTTTTTACTTCCGACAATGAAACTATATCCTTCTTCATCGTTTCCTACAAATACACCACAGATACCTTCATGTTTTTCCACCAGCTTATTTACGATATTTCTCATAACAGGAGTATCAATATCTCTTTCAAATAAAAGAACATCTTTCTGTTCTGTTGGAATGGTTTCTATTTTATTTTCCAAAATGGTCTGCTTAGCAATATCCAGCTTTGTTTTTAAGGATTGAGCCTGTCCCTTTAATTTAACCACATTCTCTGCCAGTGTTTCCTGATTGGTTGTAAGGATTCCTGTTAATTCTGAAATAATCTTTGACTTTTTACGATATTCCTCCAATGCTCGGAAACCACACAGGAAACTGATTCTCATACCGCCTCTGTGGTTTTGTGCACTTTGAATCTTGAATATACCGATTTCTCCGGTTCTGTGAACATGTGGTGCACAGCAGGCACACATATCATATCCTGGAATTTCTACAATACGGATATCTCCGTCAATTTCAATTTTACTGCGATATTCTAAGTTTGCCAGTTCCTCTTTGGATGGATAACCGGTCTTTATTTCTACATTGGCTACAATGGCTTCGTTAACAGCCCATTCCATTTCCTTTAGTTCTTCTTCTGTAAATGTCCCATCAAAATCCATGGTCACAATCTGATTACTCAAATGAAAGCCTACATTGTGATAGCCGAACTTTTTATATGCCAGACCGGAAAATATATGCTCACCACTGTGCTGCTGCATATTAAAGAAACGATGCTGCCAGTCGATTTCACCTTTTATGGTTTCTCCTTCTTTCAGAGACTGTGCTAAAGTATGTGTTATTACATCATTCTTTATCTGTACATCTAAAACTTCTATACCATTTAATGTACCTTTATCCGGTGTCTGTCCTCCTTCTTCCGGAAAGAATAATGTCTGGTCTAAAATCACTTCAAATAATTTATCCTCTTTTTCTACGCAAGAAACAACCTTAGCCTCAAAAATAGTTTCATACGCATTTATATCATATAACTTCTTTGTGCTCATAACAAATCTCCATCTCTTATACTACCTCAATATTGGTATATTTTTCGTAAGAAGCATCTGGAAGTGAATCTGTAACAACTACCGCCTCTTCAAATTTTGCAAAACGAATTGGACAAATCTGATGAAATTTCTGACTGTCACAAAGTACATATACCTCCCGGGTATGCTTCATCGCACATTCCTTAATCAGAGATTCATTCATATCCGGTGTGGTAAAACCAGCCTTTACGTCTACTCCATTGGTTCCAAAGAAACCCTTTGTAAAATTAAACTTCTGTAAATTATGGTAAGCTTCACTTCCTACAATAGCTTCTGTTACAGCCTTCAATTCTCCGCCTATTAAAATTACATGATGCCCTTTTTCTGCAAGCTGTAACCCATGGGAAACAGCATTGGTTACATAGGTCACATCCTTATGTTCCAGATAGGGAATCATTGCTCCTGTTGTAGTTCCTGCATCTAAATATACAAAATCCCCAGGTACAATCAAGGATGCTGCATACCGAGCGATTCTTTCCTTTTCCGCTTTATTATATTCGATTCTTCGTGCTACTTCCTCTTCTTTTACCTGCATTTTCATTTCATTCTTTACTGCACCGCCAAATACCTTTACCAGTACCCCTTTACTGTGCAATGCGTTCAAATCTCTTCGGATGGTGGACTCCGATGCACCAAACTTATCTTTTAATTCTTGTACTGTAACACTGCCGTTACTATCTAATAACTTTAAAATTTCTTCCTGTCGTTTTTCCGTTAACATTGAAATACCCACCTTCAGCCTGTTACTGCAAGAATCTTGCATAAACTGCCGCTTTATATCCCTTGGCATCTTTAATCTTTCCACTCTTTAACTTTAATTGTGTTATACACATTTTGAATCTCTTCTTTTGTAGCTAATAATTCTGAAAATGCACTGGCACTTCCTGCTGAAATCCCCATTTTGAAGGCATGATAATAATTCTTCTTTTCAAGCCATCCAGCAACAAATCCTGCTACCATGGAATCTCCTGCCCCAACTGCATTCACCAGTTCACCTTTTGGTGCCGGTAACATATATACCTGCTGTTCTTCTGTTAAAAGCACTGCCCCTTGACCAGACATAGAAATCAAAACGTTCCTTGCACCCATCTCTTGCAATTTCTTTGCATAAGGTATTACCGATTCTCTGCTTTCCAATTGAACCCCAAATATTTCACCAAGTTCATGATTATTGGGTTTAATTAAAAATGGATGGAATTCCAATACATTCAAAAGCAGTTCCTTGGTTGCATCTACTACAAATTCGATTCCTCTTCCATCAAGCTCCGACATAATATCCCGATAAACGGAATCGTCCATGCTACTTGGAATACTTCCAGCTAACACAAGCATATCGCCTGCCTCTAACACCTGTAGCTGTTCCATAAGCTGCCCCACTGCCACCTTATCAATCACAGGTCCCGTTCCATTCACTTCCGTTCCGTCAAAATCCTTCATTTTTATATTTATACGTGAAAATCCATTCTTTAACGCAATAAATCTGCTTGTAATTCCACTATTGGTTACCAGCTTTTCAATTTCTTTTCCCGTAAAACCTGCCACAAATCCCAACGCTATATTGTCGATATCCATATTTCTTAATACAGTAGAAACATTGATTCCCTTACCTCCCGGCAATATCTGCTCACTGGTAGTACGATTTGTCTTTCCAAGCTCAAAATCCTTTACCGAAACAATATAGTCTAAGGATGGATTAAATGTAACTGTGTAAATCAATACTTTCTTCTCCTTTCCATTTTTTCTTATTATACATTCAAACTCCGTCATTTT
>CAZRLE010000027.1:0-17554 GCA_964600705.1 uncultured Lachnoclostridium sp.
AAGGACGACAATATCATATTTGCCGATGACAAGCTTATTATCACAAGCTGGAAAACCTTAAAGCCGCGCAAAGATATCAGCTATGGTTACTCTGCCTATTTTATGGATGAAGGCTTTAAAGTAAGCAAAATGTTTCATGCTGACGGACATTTAGTATACTGGTATTGTGATATCATTGACACAGACTACGAAGAAGAAACCAATACCTATGTTTTTCAGGATCTTCTTGCGGATGTTCTGATTTATCCGGACGGTTTCGTCAGAGTTGTAGATTTAGATGAGATTGCTGACCTTTTAGAGCAGGGTGTTATCGACTCTGCCACCGCTTCCAAAGCATTACGAATCTTAAACAACCTGCTCAAACTGATTTACCACGGAGAATTTGATAAATACCGGCAGGTTATCAATAATGTAGAATAATTTTAATATGTATACAAATTACAAAAGCGCAGAATAGGAATTCATCTCTTTCATTCCATTCTACGCTTTTTCTTATATCACTTCTCCATTATTTAACTTTACAACTGTCTTCTTAATCAAACGTGCCAAATCAATATAACAATTTTCATAATCCATCAGGTCGCCGCCATAAGGGTCTATTACATCCCCTTCTTCATCTGCAAATTCCTTCAGGGTAAAAACTGCCTCAGCGGCTTCAAACTCCTCCTGAATGGTACGTTTTTCTTTTTCTGTCATAGTCAGTATTAGTGTACTATCTTCTATATCATCCTTAACAATACGTCTTGATGTATGCCCTTCCAAAAGAAGTTCATGATTACGGAGTACAATCTCTGCCTTGGGATTCGAAGGCTCTGGAAATAACACAACAAGCCCTCTTGAGACAGCCTCTATTCCCATTTCTGAAGAAAGCCCTTTAAAAATAACCTCTGCCATCGGTCCTCTGCACGTATTATCATTACATATAAAGATAACTTTTTTGTATCTATACTTCATTCTGTCAGCCTCCATGTTACCACTGCTTCATAAAACACCTCAAAGTCCAGAGCTGTTCTATACACGAACCACCTGATACCCTGCTGCCTTTAATAAACGATTCATAATTGCCTGACCCAAATCATCAGAAGCAAAGCTTTCCGAGAAAATATAATCTACTTCCAACTGGTCGAAATCTCTCAGAATTCCATACAGACCACTTGCGATTTCTCCTTCATCTGCTCTGGAGCCAATTACTACTATCTCACCGCCAACATATCTATCCTTGGTTTCCTTCGTTGCAATTACACCTACCTTAGCACCTTTTACAAGGAGTTCTTCGATTCTTCCATTGATTTCACTAATTACCTTTTCTTCTTTACCCTCGAAAATAGTCAGGTCACCCTTTGGTGCATAATGCTTATATTTCATTCCCGGTGCCTTTGGCACAAGATTGGCATCTGGTGCAGTTGCAAGAATTGCCTTGTCAATCTCTACCGGTCCAATCACTTCTTCCAGCATAGCCTTGGTGATATAACCTGGTCTTAAAATAGTAGGAACTTCTTCTGTCAAATCCACAATGGTAGATTCAATTCCAATCCCCACCTTGCCACCATCCAGAATCATATCTATCTTGCCATCCATATCCTCGTATACATGACCAGCCAGTGTAGGACTTGGTCTTCCTGAGGTATTGGCACTTGGTGCCGCAATAGAAACACCTGATTCCTCAATAAGCGCCAATGCAACCGGGTGGTCCGGCATACGGACTGCTACTGTATTTAAGCCTCCTGTTGTTCCAAAAGGCACTTTATCACTCTTTGGAAAAATCATAGTAAGAGGTCCCGGCCAAAACTTATCTGCCAAAAGTCTTGCTTTCTCTGAAATTTCGGTTGTTAATTCCTCTAACATCTTCATATTAGAAATATGTATAATTAAAGGATTGTCTGAAGGTCTTCCCTTAGCCGCATAAATTTTCTTTGCCGCATCTTCTCTTAATCCATCTCCTCCAAGGCCATACACGGTTTCTGTGGGAAATGCAACAAGACCGCCATTTTGTAAAATGTCAGCCGCTGCTTTTAACTCTCCTCTATTTATATTGTCTTTGTTTATTTTCTGTACTATCGTTTTCATGTGAGTTATTATAGCATTTTTAACAGGCTTTTGCAAATGGCAGCATGGTAAATATACACCGTTTTTCATCAAAAAACGCCTTTTATGCATGCTTTTTTCATATTTATTCAAAATTTATGCATATTTTTTCATTTTGGGTATTTACAAATGCATAAAAATGCATATAATAGTAATCAACACACATGACCTACAGAAAAAGGTCAAAGGAAAGAGAGGAAATATATTATGAAAAAGAAACTTATCTCATTATTATCTGCATTGTTAATCACAACAGTTGCACTTACAGGCTGCGGCGGTTCATCCACAGAAAGCAGCCAGACTACAGACAGTACTCAGACTACTACAGACGACACTCAGACCACTACAGACTCTCAGGCTAAGACAAGACTTGATAAGATCAAAGAAGCCGGCGTAATCGTAATGGCAACAAGTCCTGACTTTGCTCCATATGAATTTGAAAACATCAGCGGTGACGGCGAAACTTATGTTGGTTCTGATATTGAATTAGGTAAATTCATTGCTCAGGAACTTGGTGTTGAATTAAAAATCGAAGCTATGAATTTCTCTGCTGTTCAGACAGCTATCTCTACAGGAACTGTTGATATGGCAATCGCTGGTTTTGCTTACACAGAAGAAAGAGCTATGACAATGGAATTATCTGACTTCTACAACTTAACACTTTCTGAAGGTCAGGGACTCTTAGTTGCAGAAGATGCTGTGGAAGACTTCCAGACAGCTGAAGATTTCACTGGTAAAATCGTTGCTGCACAGAATGGTTCTCTTCAGTATGGTTTAGTAACAGAGTATTTACCAAATGCTACTCTTGAACCAATCACTAACTTAAAGGATGCTATGCTTATGCTTCAGAGTGGCAAGGTTGATGCTGTTGCCGTAGATGCAAGTAATGGTGCTATGTTTGCTGAAAATTATGGTGGTATCGCATTATGCGGATTCTATTTTGACTACTCTTCAGAAGGTAATGTACTTGCTGTACCAAAGGGCGAAACTGAATTAATAGCAGAAATTAACAAAGCTATCGCAAAAGTAAATGAACAGGAATTATACGGACAGTGGGTAGATGAAGCTACCGAATTAGCAAGATCTCTTGGTGTAGAAGTGAACGAATAAACTGATTACTATCGAACGAACTGTACATTGTACCACGTACAGTTCGTTCTTATGAAAAAGGAGTTATTATTTTGGCTAAATTAATACGTATCGAAATTCTTGTTTATATTCTTGAGCACTACTTATCTTTATTTTTTGAAGGTGTTGCATACACTCTCCTTATGAGTGCTATTACAGTACTTTTAGGTTGTCTTTTAGGTGGGCTCCTTACATTTTTGAAACAAAATAACTGGGGATTTTCCATTGGAAAAGTTAGAATTGCTCCTTTGAGCCTTCTCGCAACTGCATACATTGAAATTATCCGTGGAACACCAATCCTCTTACAGTTATATTTCTTTTATTTCTTGTTACCAGGCTTATTCCCAATGCTGAATCTTAGCAAGTTCACAAGTATCATGGTTGCTTTAATCTGTAACTCTGCTGCTTATGTATCTGAGATTTTCCGTGCCGGAATCGAATCTGTAGACCGTGGTCAGACAGAAGCTGCCCGTTCTCTTGGTTTAAGCAAGGTACAGACTATGCAAAAAATCGTATTGCCTCAGGCAATTAAGAGTATCTTACCTGCCATGGGTAATGAATTTATCATGATGATTAAAGAAACATCTTTAGCATCTACATTCTTTGTTGGTGACCTTATGACACAGTTCCAGACAATTTCCGGTGCTCTGTATGTTACCCTTGAACCGCTGATTATTGTCGGCGTTATCTATTTTGTACTGACCTTCACCTTATCAAAGGGTGTTGCAGTACTGGAAAGGAGATTAAACACCAATGACTAATCAGGAACATTTAATTACAGTTGAAAATTTACATAAACGTTTTGGCAGCCTTCACGTTCTGCAGGGTGTCACAGAACATATCTCAAAAGGAGAGGTAGTATCGATTATCGGTCCTTCCGGCGGCGGCAAAAGCACCTTTTTACGTTGCTTAAATCTCTTAGAGGTTCCAGAAGAAGGAAAAGTTATCTTTGATGGTGTTGATATTACAGATAAAAAGACCAACATTAATCTTCACCGCCAGAAAATGGGTATGGTATTCCAGCACTTTAATATCTTCCCTCATATGACAGTAGCAGAAAATATCACATTAGCTCCTGTTACTCTTGGCAAAAAGACAAAAGCGGAAGCTGATAAAATGGCGGAAGAGCTTCTTGCTAAAGTAGGTCTTTTAGAAAAGAAAAATGAATATCCTACCAAACTTTCCGGTGGTCAGAAACAGCGTCTTGCCATTGTCCGTGCATTGGCAATGGAACCTGAAGTTATGCTATTTGACGAACCAACCTCTGCCTTAGACCCTGAGATGGTTGGCGAAGTTCTTAACGTAATTAAGGACTTAGTAAAAGAAGGTATGACTACCGTTATTGTAACTCACGAAATGGGATTTGCCCGCGAAATATCTAACCGTGTATTCTTCATGGATGGCGGTATTATTGCTGAACAGGGAACTCCTGAAGAGCTTTTTGGCAATCCACAGAACCCAAGAACAAAAGAATTCTTAAGCAAGGTGATTTATTAATATGTTAAAAAACACAGAAAACGAAACTTATCTCTCTTATATAGAAGAAAATCAGTCTCTTTTTACTGATGTATCAGATAAAATTTGGGAATATGCAGAATTATCCTTAAAGGAATATAAATCTGCCGACTTATATTGCGACATTTTAAAGAAAGAGGGCTTTCAGGTAGAATATCCTTTTTCCGGAATTGAAACTGCTTTTAAAGGAACCTTTGGAAGCGGCAAACCTGTCATCGGTATTCTTGCAGAATACGATGCGCTATCCGGTCTATCTCAGGAAGGCGGCGTTGCTTCCAGAGCAGAACTTATTCCAAACGGAAGCGGTCATGGCTGCGGACACAACCTTCTTGGCGCAGGCTCTCTTGCAGCCGCATTTGCCATCAAGAAATATCTGGAAGATCACCCTGGTGCCGGAACATTACATTTCTATGGATGTCCAGGTGAAGAAGGTGGTGCTTCCAAAGCATTTATGGCAAGAGATGGTGTTTGGAAAGAATTAGATATTGCACTTACCTGGCATCCAAGCGACACAAACCAGGTTGGATCCGGAACTTGCAACAGCTGCATCCAGACCGAATACCATTTTACAGGAGTTGCCTCACATGCAGCAGGTAATCCTGAGCTTGGACGTTCCGCATTAGACGCCGTAGAACTTATGAATATCGGTGTACAGTTCTTACGTGAACATATGCCTGATACCGCCCGCATCCACTACTCTATCACAGATGCCGGCGGCGTTTCACCAAACGTAGTACAGCCTCATGCAAAAGTGTTATACATGGTACGTTCTATTTGGGCAAAGGACACACTCCAGTTACAGGAAAGAGTTGATAAAATTGCTCAGGGTGCCGCCATGATGACAGAAACAACATTAAAGCCTGTATTTATCGACGGCTGTTCCAATACAGTACCAAACAAGGTATTGGAAGAACTCTGTGATGCTAAGTTTAATGAAATTGGTGTTCCTTCTTACACCGATGAAGAAATCGAATACGCAAAAGAATTGGTAAATTCTTATGAAATGACAGACGATGGTTTGCCTGGTATGTATATAAAAGATCATCCAGAGTTAGAAGAACTGGTAAAGATACATTCCGAAAATGGCACAAAGCCATTAAATGATTTCTACATCCCTTATCACTACAGCAATAAGGCAATGATGGGTTCTACCGATGTTGGCGATGTAAGCTGGCTGGTTCCTACAATGCAGTTTTATACAACCTGCTTCCCATCCAAGGCTCCTGGTCACAGCTGGCAGAACGTGTCCTGTGGAAAAACCTCCATCGGGCACAAAGGATTGCTTCATGCCGGCAAAATCCTGACATTGATGGCCATTGACCTTTATGAAAATCCTGAACTAATTGAAAAAGCATGGGAGGAATTCCGACAGGCTTCTAAAAGCGGTTATTACTGCCCAGTCCCAGCTGATGCAATATTAAAACCAGTAGAATAAGCTAATAATATGCTCCCTGTCCAAACGGACAGGGAGCTTTTCTTTTCCTCCTGTAGCTTAAGATAAGCAAGGATTCCCTCTTTAATTCCTTCTGCTACCTTTTTCTGATACGCCTCTTCCTTTAGAAGGGCTGTTTCTGCATAATTCGAGAGAAAACCGCACTCTGCAATAACAATCGGGCAGCTTGTTTTCTTTAACATATAATAACTGTCATTAGATTTTGCCTGTCTATGGTTGTCATCCCCTAATACTTCCTTTATATTTTCCTGTATGAGCATGGCAAGAATTTCCCCCTCTTCCGACTGGGGATGATAAAAAATCTGCGCTCCCCTGGAACTTTCTTCGGTAAAACTATTCTGATGAATACTCACGGCCAGACAAGCTTCGCTTTCATTGATAATCGACACTCTTGTTTTCATATCCTCCTGCTTACTCACTTTACCACCAGATTCTCCAACTGCCTTATCCTCTGTCCTTGTCATGATTACTTTAATATTTTCTTCCTCTAATAATTCCTGCAAAAAACAGGCTATCGACAAATTGATATCCTTTTCCAGTGTTCCATCAACACCTACTTTACCAGGATCAAAACCACCATGTCCGGCATCAATTACCACAACATAAGAAGAAGGGGTAACAATATTTAAAATTCCTGTATTTTCAGCTTCTCCCCTGCTCCATAGTAATAATCCCATTATTACTGACAACCCTGCCATTATAGTTCCACAACTTCTTTTTCTACTGTTCAAAAATACTTTTAGATATCGGCCTCGCTTTTCTAACATACGTTTTCATGCACTCACTGAAAGAGATTTATTACTTAATGTATGTGCTTTTTACCTTTCTTATTCTAGCACAATTCCTCAAGCATTAACCGCATCGTTTTGGCTGCTGTCATTGACTAGTTTACATACTTCACAATGACATTCCATACACTGGATTTCTCAAGACCAAGCTTCCAGCCGGCAACTCCGGCAACATCTGCTTCGTTGATCAGTTCCATTTTGGCTTCTATGGAAGCATCCTCTTCTAACCATATTTTGTATACAGAACCACCACTTTCATATTCACCATAATACTGCTTTGTGATATCATCCCATACCGGTTCTACACTGTGGTCCGTCAGCACATTGATTGCCTGCTGCATGCCATATGCATCACTGGTAACCTTAATACTTCCGTCTTCGCCCACTGTTTCTTTCCAACGTCTTGTATAGAATGGAACTCCGATAATGGTCTTTTCTGCCGGCACTTCTTTCAGCGTATTTTCAATCGCATCCTTTACAAAATTATAAGAAGCCACAGAACCACTTACTTCTGAACCGCTTGTATGTTCATCATATGCCATGCAAATAACATAATCTGCCACAATTCCCTGTTCCTTACGGTTGTAATAGCCTGTAAATCCCGGTGCATAATTATCAACCGAAAGAACAATGCCATTACTTCTACATTTAACAGAAAGCTCACGAATAAACTGTACAAAATGTGGACCTGCATCTTTCGTGATTTTCTCAAAATCAATATTAATTCCGTCCAGATTGTATTTAATTGCATTGGCAATAATATTATTAATTAACTTTTCTCTTCTTGATGTATAGGAAAGTAATTCATACATACTAATGCCTTCTGTATCCACATCACCGCATACTGCCCATACTTCTACACCAGCATTGTGCGCTCTGGTTACATACGTTTCACTTGCGTAAGAAATCAAACCGCCCTTTTCATCTGCAACGGTAAACCAGGTTGGAGCAACGGTTGTTACGCCTTTTGTCTTGGATAATAAATTCAAAAGACCATCGTTGCCGCCCTGTCCTGCTACCTGGTGCCATACCAGATTAATTTCGTAATCCTTACTGATATTTGGATAAACTTCTTCTTCATAATCGTTTGTCAGTACTTCACTTGTTCTGTCCGTCAGATGCTTTCTCTCCACATACCCCATAATACCATCTGTTGTCATTACTTTTACAAACTGTTCATGGTCCGGTTCGCCCTCTAACAAGTCAACAAAAAGCACCTTTTCTCCCTTTTCTAACTTCGTAAGAATTGGATATTTGATACCGGTCGACTTACGAACTGCAACTGTCTTTTTATCTGCAAGCGCATATTCATATTCTTCGTTCCATTTATAATGAAATACAATTCGATTAGGATTCTCAAATACTTCATATTCCAGATTAGAATACATCATAATATAATCCAATGCCACATAAGTCTTATCCCCATCTGTCTTTACAATCTGATAATCCACACTGGACTTACTTTTATTTATGTAGTAATCCTGACTTCCAACCTCTGTCTTAATAATCTCAGTTGCTGTTGTATATATTAAAAGATTCTCATTGGAATCCCAGTATATTCTCGGATTAAAATATTCTGTAACCGTAGCCACATCAATATAAACTCTTCCATCTATGTATAATCCCTGTTCCTCATAGGGATTATTCTGCAGAATAAGCATAATCTTATCCTGCTCAATCTGATAATACTCATTCAAATCTACCATTTTGCTGCTTGGCATATACTTTTTGGCAAGTAAGACAGCTACGATAGCCATAATACCCAACATCCCCAAAACTATTCCTGCTTTCATCGCACGGTTTCTTCCTGACGCCCGTTGTCTCTTTGTTACACGGATTTTATCTGCCATTTATCTCTCCTCCTCAGAGTTTTGTACAATTGTATATATTTTACCACACTTTCACAAAATCTTATATATCTTTTGTGAAATTTTTGTGTCAATTTTCTTAAACTTTACCAGCTGGCAGACTATACTCTTCATTCCCATCTTTCACTTAAAGGAGATTAGCCTTTCTGAGACTAATCCCCCTCAGTCTCATTCTACTTTAATAATTTTGTATCTTTACTCTGTCAAACGCAATACCTATTATTTTACCTTTATCATCTCCCATATAGTCCTTCATATATGACTCTTCCTCCCGAACCAAAAGCATGGTATCAACCTCTTCTTTACTATTGCAATAAATGCCATTAATCATTACCAATAATCCATTATTTTTTGCCTGATTTATTTCCGTAAAAATCCAGTTGATTTCTTCTCTTTCCATTATTTATTCTCCCCATTGTTATTCTCAACTTTTTTGTATCCTACAGACACCCTTTCCCCTTTTCATGTACCTTTTGGAAAACCATTCAGATATTATGCTTATTTTGTCTCTAGTTACATTTTGATAAGAAGGTTATTGTGTGAGTAGTCGTTATACCGGGTGTCTGTACTCTCTTTAGTCTACATATATAATTTCGTCCTGTTCAGGATAGACTTCCTCCCTTTGAATGCCTGTTTGGTATTCCTTCCACAATGCATATTCCTGCACATTTTCTGCCCTTTTCACAATATTCGGATTTGCCTCCATCAACTGTTTTACAGTATCACTGACCACATAATTGACTACAGCTTCCTTTTGTGTGTCTGCAACATACTGAATCGCATAAATGGAACAGCCCTCATTCAAATAAGCATCTACAACTGCGCTGGATAAGCGAAGAATTTCTTCCTCTGACACAACGAGCCACAACGCATTGGTCCCCTCTTCTCTAAGAGGTCCTATTCCCTGTATCTGCTTTTTTGACAACAAAACGAAATCCCCTCCGTTGGCAAATGAAATTCGCACATCTACATAATCACCTGTTTTAAGCTGATTGGTAAGCTTGATATACGGAAAACCATGAATACGCAAATCATCCTCTATCTTCTGATTTTCTTTCTTATCCGGCTCTCTTTCCATCCAATCATTCTGTTCCGGCAATTCCATATCCTGTACCTTTTCTATCTGCTGTTCTGCTATTACCTCATTATCCCAGGTAAGCGCATCTTCCCCCGGAAGATTTCCTCCTGACTCCTCCTTTTGTTTTCCAAACCAGAAAACCACACCCAGAACCAGAAGCATTATACATAAACAGACAACTCCTGCCACGGCTTTTCTTTTTTTCATTTGATTCATAAAAAATGTCATATATTTATAAATATTTCGGGTTATACGAAATCAATGTGTAAAAGAAATGTTCTACTTCTTTGTGCAATTCTTTCCCTATGGGCTGTGCTCCTAAAAAGCATATTCTGCTTTTTAGTTTTTTTTCTGCCTTTGCCGCTAATCTTTCATTTCCAAAGCTGATTACATACGCCATAGTTTCATCTTTCATGTTTTCTTTATAATAGCCGGCCGTCTGGAGATACTCCTGCCACTCCCACAGATTAAGCGTTCCCACCATTACTTTTTTCTCACATTGTTCTAATTCCCTTATGTTCTTTTTCTTCTGCGTTCCAAAATCCAATATCAGATAATCATACTGTCTTTTACTATCCTTTAACGCATCTTCTTTCTCCATCGGATAATAATCAATGCCATGATACGTAAACCGACCTTCGGTACAGCCAAAAAGAACCTCCCCCAGTCGTTCCACATCTCCATGATAATTTTTTTCCACAAAAGCAACCTTTGCACCTAACTTTTCCTTCAGAAATTCTGCCAGTAAAATTCCCGTATGGGTTACGCCAACCCCAGACCTTGTGCCCAACAGTCCTATTCTCTGTGGATTATTCTGTATTTTATTTTTTCTTGTTATCATAAAGAATTTCCTCCATCAAATCCTTTATGAAAGGCTCCTTTACCCGAAATGGATCTGGTACATAAGGAATTCGTACCCATTTTCCCTTTCTGTTTAATCTGGCACATTTGGATGAAAACAGGATTCCATCCGTAAAATTAGCCAGAAATACGGTCTTTTCTTCCATTTCTGCCAAAATCATCTCCGGCATACTCTCCCATGGCTTAATTCCTGACACCACTAGATATTTATCACTGTTTTGATAAATCTTTTCCTGTCTGTATTTTTTATCCAAACCAGTCAGACTGCCAAAATCAAAGACGTAAAAAGCATACTCTGGGTATTTTGAAAGCATTTCCTCCATACCGCCCCTAACCATAGGACAGTTTTTTCTCTTTCCCAGTTCTCTTCGTATTCCCGCTAATGCCTGTTTTTTCCCTGCTTCCACATACAGCGCCTTTCCATAATAACGATTTAACATCTCTGTTATCATAATTGCCGTATGGGTCGTCCCCACACGCTCTTCACTTCCTGTAACCGCAATGATATATGGTGTGTTCTGCTGTTTCTCTTTTTGTTCTTTCTGCAGGGTTTTTAAACTTTCCTTTAACTGCCCTACAGTTTTATAACGCTCTACAGGATAGTGCTTCAAGCATTTTTGAACCTTTCTTCTTAGTGATTTGGAATACATTTCTTTCTGATGAAACAGCCTTAAGTCCTCCCTGTTTCCACTGTAGCTTTTTCCTGTCATCAGAAAATACATAACTCCCCCAACACCATAAATATCACTTCTTGCATCCAGCCTTTGAAACCCAAACTGCTCCGGTGCCGCATAACCCTTTGTACCAAAGGACACTCTTCTCTTTTCATTTCCCCTTTGCGGTATCGAAGAGCCAAAGTCAACGAGCTTAATTTTGTCTCCACAAAGAATGATATTTTCTGGTTTTAAATCACAATATAAAACGGATTCTTTTCTAGAATGTAAGATGTTTAGTACCTCACAAATTTGAATTGCAAAATCGATAATTTTGCTTTCCGAAATATTACTCTGACTTAGCCGATAGGCTTTTAAAGATTCACCTTCTATGTACTCCTCAATGATGTAATAATTATTTTCATCCTCTTCCACATCATAGATAATTGGAATACCTGAGGTTTCCCTAGATTTTAAACTATTAATTTCGTTCATGAACTGATGTTGTGCCAGACTGGTTTTCGGTAACTGTTTTATCACTCTAAAGACATCCAGCTCCTTATGCTTCACCAAATATACCTCACTGGTTCCGCCTTCCGCCAGCTTTTTTATAACATTATATTTACCAAACCATATAATATCCTTAACTACCACTTCCTCTCCGGCAGTCACACCACATAGGGTATTATATAGTTTCACTTTGCATTTTTCAACAAAATTTTTATCGTGTATTTTGCTAATAATTTTTTTAAATTTTGGTAATTTTCACCAAACTTTTTACCCTGTTTTTTTGCACAAAAGCTGTAGAAATGCCACTTTCTCCCTTCCGAAACCAGTTGACTTTATACGCATTTTCACTTATACTTGTTTACAATCATATAACCCAATTTTTCGATTATTGAAAAGGATGTGATAATATGAAAATTGAAAAAATTAGCGACAATCAGATTCGTTGTACTTTAAGCAAGCAGGATTTAACAGATAGAGAACTTCGTCTGAGCGAACTGGCTTATGGCACAGAAAAAGCAAAGGCACTTTTTAGGGATATGATTCAGCAGGCATCTTATGAGTTTGGATTTGAAGCAGAAGATATTCCACTTATGATTGAAGCCATTCCGGTTTCTTCCGAATGTCTAGTACTGATTATTACCAAAGTGGAAGACCCTGATGAATTAGATACACGTTTTTCCAAGTTTTCACCTGATCGTGAAACCGAAGATTTTTCTGCAGATGAAGAAGCGGATGCAGCTTATGCAGATGAAATTCTTAACTGCTTTAGTCATCTCAACGAATTTATAGACAGCTGTATGGAAGAAGCTGCTCCTTTATCAGAGGATGATCAAGTGGGAAATACCGGCAACACCATTTTCGAAGACAACTCCAAGAAAAAGGAAACCGAATTTATTCCACTTCCGGAAGCCATTGCAAGAAAGAATGGTACAAAACCAAAGAAAAAAGCTGCCGAAAAGAAAGCTGCACAGACAAACCTTACAAAGGTATTTTCCTTCCCGTCCTTACAGGACATTATGCAGATGGCAGAACATGTTGTTTATTCTTACAACGGAAAGAACACCGTTTATAAGGATGCTTCTTGCGGTATTTATTATCTGGTAATTACCAAATCTGAACATACACCGGAAGATTTTAATAAAGTGTGCAATATTATTTCTGAATACGGCAAGTCAGAGCGTACTACCTACGCAAGCCCTGCCTACTATCAGGAACATTTTGAAGTAATTGTAAAGGATAAAGCTATTCAAGTTTTATCTTCACTGTAAAAGTAAAAAAGTATGAGTTTTCTTCATGAACTCATACTTTTTTTATTCTGCAATAACATCTTCTTCTGATGTATCACTGTTTTGACTCGCTGTGTCTTCTTCCGGAGGTGTAACATCAGTTTCCGGAAGAACAGGTTCTGATACAACATCCTCCTCTATGCCCCCGGTATCTGCCCATGTTTCATCGGTTATTTCGTCATCTTCTTCCAGAATTTCTTCATCTTCATAACCTTCTTCATCATCGAAGTAATCGTCTTCACCGGTCTCGAAGTCCATATCCTCTTCAATGTCTTCGTAAAATCTATCAGCTTCTGTTTCGTTTCCTTCTTCAAATACAGCTGGTTCATCATCTATCACATCCTCTTCCCGTACGTTATTATTTGTAACAGGCTTCTTATCCTTCTCAGATTCCTCTTCTTCCACAGGCTTTTCTTCCTCATATTTGGGAAATGCTTTATATGAAAGCCCTTCATGTAATTCTTCCATAAAGTTGTGCCAGATTCTACCCGGATAAGTTGCTCCGGATAAATCCCTTAACGTTCTTGGCAGGTCATAACCTACCCACACGCTGGTTGTATAATATGGGGTATAGCCTACAAACCATCCATCCTTTTTATCATCCGTCGTACCTGTCTTGCCCGCTGCTGCCATATTGGAAAGCCCAAGACCTCTTCCTGTTCCTCTGCTGCTAAAAACACCCTGTAATACATCTGTCATCATTCTTGCAGCATTCTGTTCATAGACAATCCAGCTATTGGTCTTTTCTTCCACTATGGTACGTCCGTTGGAATCCATAATCTTAACAATACAGGTTGGCTCACGATAGATTCCATCATTTTCAAGTGTTGCAAAGGCAGATGCCATTTCCACAGTGCTGACACCATTGGTAAAGCCTCCAAGGGAGGTTGCCGGAAAATAGTCATTCTTATCAATTCTTCCAAAATTCATATTCAAAAGATATTGAAGTCCCACTGCAGGAGTCATTTCCTCATACAGCTTCCATGCAATGGTATTCTTAGAGCTTTCCACCGCACTTCGCACCGTTATTTTGCCAGAATATCTCAAATTAGAATTTCGTGGACCGCCTTCAAATGGTTCATCATTCACTATAGTATCCGGTGTGTAACCCTGTTCAAATGCCGGTGTATACACAATCAAAGGCTTAATGGAGCTTCCTGGCTGACGATAGCTTTGATAAGCACGATTTAATGTATAGCCTTCCGTTTTCTGACTTCTTCCACCTACGATTGCAACTACACGCCCTGTCTTATTATCAATCGTCGTTGCTGCTCCCTGAAGAGCATAAATACCTTCGCTGTTAGTCTCTTCAAAACTCTCTAACTCTTTGTCAATGGCACTCTGCAGCTGCGACTGAATGTTCATGTCAATAGAAGTATAAATGCGGTATCCTGCACTGTACAAAGACTGCTGGCATGCTGTATACATTTCATGATATGCTTCCTGATATTCCTCTTTTTCCTCTTCATCTGTAAAGACATATCGGAATACGAAGCCTCTTTTCTCCATCAATGCCCTTATGGCACTATGATACACATAAGTCTCTACATAATTCTTTTTCTTTAATTTCTTGGATTTTAATTCTATTTCTTCATAAATAGCATCGTTTTTTTCTTCCAGCGTAATTTTGCCATCATCATACATCTGGTTCAGAATACGGTTTTTACGCTGAATCGTATTATCATAATTATCAATTGGGTCATAAATCGTCGGATTGTTTGGAATGGCACACAAAAAAGCTATCTCTCCAAGAGTTAATTTACCCACTTCCTTGTTAAAATACCCTTTACTTGCCGCCTGAATACCATAATATCCATTTCCAAAATAAATATTATTCAGATAAAATTCCATAATCTGGTCTTTGGTATATTTATTTTCTATCTCAAGAGCGATAAATATTTCTTTAATTTTACGCTCCCAGCTCACTTCATGGGTCAGGAAAATGTTTCGGCTTAACTGCTGGGTAATGGTACTGGCTCCCTGTGTAATTTCACCCTTATGCTCTATGTAGGCAAGCAAAGCCCTGACAATAGCTTTTAAATCAATTCCTGCATGACTTTCAAATTTCTTATCTTCAATGGAAATCATTGCCTCTATGGCATACTCTGGAATTTCCTCATACTCAATGTAATAAACATCCTTTTCCCCTTTTAGGATTGCTATCTGTTTACCATCAGTGTCATAAACCACACTGGTCTCTGTCTGACGGAAAGTGGCTGTGTTTGACGCATATATGGTCTCTCTGGCATCCTGCTGCCACTGCAACAGCTCTCTTCCATATATCAGATAAAGAGAGATTCCCACCAAAAGAAGGGTAACCAAAAACAGCAGAAGCACCAGCTTATAAATAAATTTCATCCGATACTTCCGCGGTGTACGCTGCTTATTCACTTTTTTCTCTAATGCTTTTAAGTCAGACTTGGCTGCCATTTTAAAACCTTCTTTATTGCAACATCGATTACTTTTCTGTCATTTTAGCCTGATTGAGACACACTTATCCTAATATTAGCCTTTCATCTTGTGTCGGATAATATTACTAAGCTGTGCAAACTGTTCCAAAGAAAGGGCTTCTCCACGAATAGATGGCGATAATTCCATTTCTGCGATTGCTTCTGCAATGACTTCCTTTGGAAGACTGATTTCAGGAGAATTGTTAAGTCCATTTACCAAAGTCTTTCTTCTCTGATTAAAGGATGCTCTGATAATACGGAACATTAAATTCTCATCTTCCACCTGAACTGGGGGTTCCTCATGACAAGTCAAACGGATTACTGCAGAACCCACCTTTGGTCTAGGCATAAAGCAGTTAGGTGGTACATTGGCTACAATTTCAGGATTAGCATAATACTGAACCGCTAAAGATAATGCACCATATTCCTTACTTCCAGGACCTTCCTGCATACGGTCTGCTACTTCTTTCTGCACCATAACCGTAATACTTGCTACTGGCACATGGCTTTCAAATAACCCCATAATAATTGGAGTTGTAATGTAATATGGCAGATTTGCAACAACTTTAATTGGCTTACCGCCATTTTTCTCCTGTGCTAATTTATTTAAATCAACCTTTAAAATATCCTCGTTAATCACAGATACATTGTCATATTCAGATAATGTATCTTCAAGGATTGGAATTAAATTCTTATCAATTTCAACTGCAACTACTTCTCTTGCATTTTCGCAAAGATACTGTGTCATAGTTCCAATACCCGGTCCGATTTCAAGAACAAAGTCATCCTTTGTAATTCCTGCAGAACGAATAATCTTATCCAATACATGAGTATCAATTAAGAAGTTCTGTCCAAATTTCTTCTGAAAATTAAAATTATATTTCTGTAATACGGCTATGGTATTCTGTGGTATTCCCAGTGTTGCCATATAGTACCTCATTTCTTTCTTGTGATTGGTTTTATTATATTTTTTGTTTTGTCTGTGTTTTATTTAATATGTTTATTTGATACGATACATACGCTTCGCATTCTCTTCTGTAATTCGTATAACATCATCATACTCCATTCCCTTAATCTTGGCAATCTCTTTTGCCACATAGATTAAGTTGGTAGAGTCATTTCTTTTGCCACGATTTGGCTCTGGTGACATATAAGGACAGTCCGTTTCCAGTAATATGGACTCGATTGGAGCATATTCTGCTACTTCTCTTAATTTCTTGCCATTCTTAAATGTAACTACACCACCAATGCCAATATAATAGCCAAGCTTTAAAAATTCCCTTGCCATTTCCACGCCATAACCAAAGCAGTGAATCACACCACCGGCTTCTTCTCCGTGAAGAGCCTTTAACATATCAAAAGTATCTTTTGCCGCATCACGGCTGTGAATAATCATAGGTAATTGAATTTCTTTTGCCCATTCCACCTGACGTTCAAACCATTTCTTCTGAATATCACGCTCCGGTTCATCCCAGTAATAATCAAGACCAATTTCCCCAATGGAAACCACCTTAGGCTGCTTAGACATTTCTTTAACCCATTCAAAATTGTCTTCATTTAATTCCGCTGCCGATTCCGGATGAATTCCAACCGCACCATAGATAAAATCGTATTGTTTGGTTAATTCTAAGGTGCTTTTAACGGTTTCTAAGGTAGAGCTTACATTTACAATAAAGCCTACGTTGTTATCCTTCATATTGTTTAATAATACTTCTCTATCTTCATCAAAACGCCCGTCTTCGTAGTGAGCATGACTTTCGAATATCATACTATCGCCTCCATACACTTATAAATATAGACATTCTTTAATTTATCATGTTTCTCCCTAGAATACAACGAAAACTTGCGGTTTGTCGCACTAGGTGACTTCGCCGAGGGC
>CAZRLE010000028.1:0-4128 GCA_964600705.1 uncultured Lachnoclostridium sp.
CCACCTTTACCGCCTACGATTGGACGTCCTGTTAAGGAGTTCTTGAAAATCTGTTCAAATCCTAAGAACTTTAAAATCCCCTGATTAACAGATGGATGGAAACGAAGTCCTCCCTTATATGGTCCGATAGCGCTGTTAAACTGTACACGGTATCCTTTATTTACCTGAACCTGTCCTTTATCATCTACCCAAGGCACACGGAATGTAATAATTCTTTCTGGTTCTACTAACCTTTCTAATAAACCATGACTACGATATAATTCTTCGTTAGCATCAATAGCCAATTTCAAAGAATCTAATACTTCCTTTACCGCCTGATGAAACTCTGGCTCCCCTGGATTCTGTTCTACTACTCGTGTATAAATTTCCTCTGTGTAAGACATACTCACTACCTCCTGGCTTTCACTTTATCCAAGTGCGTTTGCAAAATAACATGAAAAACAAGCGTACTCTTTTTATTTTCTGTCTATTATACACCTTATCTTTTTAATTGTAAATTACAACAATATCATTTTCTTTCAGTTCTGTCTTTCCACTTGGGATAATGCTCTTATCTCCTCGTCTTACCATAGCAATCAGAACATCTTCCGGAAGATTCAGTTCTCCAATGGTTTTGTCACACCACTCATGCTTTTTCGTAATTGGAATTTCTTTCAAATCCACATCCGTATCTCCTCTGTAAGAAGGAACATTTAAAATCATATTATCCCCTGCAAGAATCACAGTTTCACCCCTTGGAATTAAGGTTTCGCCACCTCTCTTAATCATAAGTGCAAGAGAACCTGTTGGCATATGTACCTCACTGATCTTTTTATTCTCCCAGTTGTGACCACTTGGAATAAAGAAACGCATGAGTGTCATGGCGGATTCTTCCTGGTAGTCGTTGAAGGTCTTTCTTACGTCACCGTCTTCGTCTACCATATCCAGTTTCTGTGCCATAAATGGAAGCAGAGACCCCTGCAATGCTACTGATAATAAGGAAACGACGAATACAACGTGGAAAATATCATTTTCAAGTTGGATACCGGAGGCAATTACCATAATAGCAAATACGATGGAAGCCGCACCTCTAAGTCCTGCCCAGGCAATTAACAAGCATTGTTTCATGCTACACTTAAATGGCTTCATAAGCACAAATATAGTTAACGGTCTTGCCACCACTAACAAGAACAAAGCAATTAACGCTGCCGGTACAAATACCGCTGGCAGCTTATGTGGGAAGGATAACAATCCCAACAGGAAGAAAATAAGTATCTGTGCCAGACTGGTAATACCATCAAAGAAATGTACCATAACCGCCTTGTTGGAAATCTTGCTATTTCCTAAAATAATACCTGTAATATATACACTCAGATAACCATTTCCTCCAAATACCAATGGAAGTGCATAAGAAGTCAGCATTAACGCCAGAATATAAATCGTATCCAAACCTTCTGATACCATCGGTGTTTTCTGTAAAAACCAAATTCCCAACAACGCTACACCTACACCAATTAAAGCACCATAGCAAATCTGTGAAAATAACATATATCCAATAGAAGAGGTCTCACTTCCCTGAACAAATACCAAACCAATCATAGTCAGCATATATGCCATTGGGTCATTACTACCACTTTCTAATTCCAGTAAAGAAGCCGTTCCATCCTTCAAGTTCAGGTTCTTGGAACGAAGAATTGAGAACACTGATGCCGCATCCGTGGAACTGATAACTGCGCCAATCAAAAAGCTCTCCATCAATTTCATACCTAACACAAAATGACAGAATCCACAAGTCAGTAATGCTGTAATTACAACACCAACTGTAGAAAGCAGAACAGCCTTCACTGCTACTGGTTTTGCCATTTCCCATTTGGTACCAAATCCACCATAAAACATAATAAAAATTAACGCAACTGTACATACCTGCTCCGTTACTGCATAATTTTCAAAAGAAATCTTAAACAAACCATCAGAACCAAATAACATACCAAGTGCCATAAAGATAATCAGCACCGGCATCCCTAATTTGTCTGAAAATCGGTTCGCCACAACACAGGCAAATAAAATAATTGCAACTAATAACAACACACCTGCCATAAAATCCTTATCTCCTTTTCTATTTTTCTTTAATGATATGATAAATTAGTTAAAACCATGTTAACTTTGTATTCTCTGTGAAGTATATCTACAATTTCAAAGTATTTCTTAAATGAACAAAGAGTTTCGCTTGCGAAACTCTCGCGCTGAGCGCAGTCGCCTTTGCGACATATTCCCTACGCGCGAGTGCGCTTCCTTACGGAGCATTTTTGCTTTATAGGACCAACTTTCCCATAAAGCAAAAAACAATTCTTACTATATTATTTACTATAAATAATATAGCAAGAATTGCTTCAAAGGTCACGTTAAATTTTCTTAATATTTTCTTTATGGTTATTAAAAATATGAGAACCACATTCTTACTTCTATATTTTAACGATGCCCTCTAAGTATATTAAGTTCTTCCCAAGTTTTAGAGAAGCCATCTCCTTCGATATGTTCTGTCGGCTTATTTTTATAAGTAAGCTTCAATAAAACCGGGGTAATAATTGTTGTTACTACCACTACGATTACAACAGGTCCAAGAAAATTAGAGCCTATCAATCCAAGCTGACTTCCTTTACTTGCAACAATCAGTGCCACTTCTCCACGAGAAATCATACCTACACCAATTCTAATACATTGATGATTTTTGTATCCACAAAGCTTTGCTCCAATTCCACACCCAACTACTTTTGTTAACATAGCTATTACCGCAAGTGCAACTGAAAACGCCACAATTTCTTTTGTCATTGAAGGAAGCTCAACTTTTAATCCAATACTTGTGAAAAAGATTGGTGACAGATACAAATAAGATAAAGTATCAAAATTTGCCGCCATAAACTGGTTTTTCTGAGTACATGAAATTACTAACCCTGCAATAAAAGCCCCTGTAATATCTGCTACTCCAAAATATGCTTCTGCAATATAAGACATTGCAAGGCAATACACAAAGGCCATGATAACATGTCTATGCAAATCTTTTCCACTACTTTTGCTCCATCCAACAAATACTTTATAAAAGGAATATCCACTTATAAGGGCAAACACAAAAAACAATACAATTTTTCCCAGTATAACAGTTATATTAACCGTTGGATCTGCCACACTGCTAATAATCGTCAAGGCAACTACACCAAGAATATCATCAATGATTGCCGCACCTAAAATTGCATTACCTGAGCGGCTTTTTAATTTACCCATTTCTTTTAAGGTTTCTACAGTAATACTTACAGATGTAGCAGTCAAAATAATCCCCATAAATACATTCTGTAAGAAAACACTTCCTGTAGCATCTGATTCAATCACTCCCGGACGATTAAATACATATGCAACAAAATAGCCTCCTATCAATGGTACAATTACACCAAGAAAAGCAATTATCACAGATGCTTTTCCACTTCTTTTTAATTCTTCTATATCTGTTTCCATTCCGGCACAGAACATCAAAACAATAACTCCAATTTCGGCAGAATTTTCAATAAACGCCGTTCCCTTTAACAGATTTAATCCTGCCGGTCCAAGAATAATACCTGCAAGCAATGCCCCAACTACCTGTGGCATACGGTATTTGCGTGTAATAAGTCCAAGTACTTTGGTCGAAAATAAAATTAATGCCAGGTCAAATATAAAATGATATGAATACATTTCTAAAACAGCCTCTTTTCTCTTATGTTTTATTTTATATTTTTTTTATATTTTTTAGATTCTTTTCAGAAACCCTTATCAAATCTACTCTTGTTGCCCTCAAAAGTCAACCGTGTTTTTTTACATTTTTCCCTGTTTTTTTCGCATTTTTTTGTTCATTTTCACAATTACAGTTACATGCACCTTGCCACCTTCATAACCTGTATTACCACTGTCGGAATTACTGCCAGCATTGTCACCATTCCAAGTTGTCCTGTTGTCATTGGCACAACGGAGAATGCCCCCTGTAAGAATGGTACAAACAATACCAATGCAAGGAATACTACGCCACCAAAGAAAGCTGCCACACTATACCAGTTACTTGCAAATCCAATCTTGAAGACAGACTGTTCATTTCTACAGTTAACTCCATGGAATAATCTTGCC
>CAZRLE010000028.1:4138-17320 GCA_964600705.1 uncultured Lachnoclostridium sp.
GTGTCAGGGTTGCAAATGCCATAGTACTTCCTAGCATATCCCCACCTGCATTTAATCCCATATGAAAAGCTGTCATTGTACATACGGCAATCAATGCTCCCTGCCAAAGAATTGCAAGCATAAAATCCTTTGATAAAATACTTTCTTTTGGATCTCTTGGTTTTCTGGATAACAGGTCTTTTTCTGCTGGTTCCATACCAATTGCAAGAGCAGGAAGGGAGTCCGTCAATAAGTTAATGAATAATAAATGTACTGGTGCAAATGGAACTGGAAGATTCATAATTGTTGTATAAAGTACGCCCAAAATACCTGCCATATTACCGGAAAGCAGGAAACGGATTGCATTCTTAATGTTACGATACACATTTCGTCCATTGGCAACAGCTTTGATGATAGTTGCAAAGTTATCATCGGTTAATATCATGGAAGAGGCATCTTTGGAAACCTCTGTGCCTGTAATTCCCATTGCCACACCGATATCTGCCTTTTTAAGGGCTGGTGCATCGTTTACACCATCTCCTGTCATAGCTGTAATATGACCTTTTTTCTGCCAACAGTCAACGATACGAATCTTATTTTCCGGTGAAACTCTTGCATATACTGAGATTTTTTCAATCTTTTCTTCCAATTCTTCTTCTGACATGGCATCTAATTCCATACCGGTTACTGCCAAATCGCCTTCTTCAAAAATGCCGATTTCCTTGGCAATCGCTGTAGCTGTCACCTTGTGGTCTCCAGTAATCATAACCGGCTTAATTCCAGCACGTTTAGCATCAGCTACTGCTTCCTTAGACTCTACTCTTGGAGGGTCCATCATGGAAATTAAACCTAAGAAAATTAAATTGTTTTCTGACTCTAAAGTAAGCTTCTCCTCTTCCTTCACTTCCTTATAGGCAAATGCCAGTACACGAAGCCCATTTTCAGAAAATCTCTGGTTCTGGTCTAATATCTTTATCTTGTCTTCTACTGTAATTGCTCTTACACCTTCCGATGTACAGATACAGTTAATTCGACCCATCATAACGTCAACGGCACCCTTTGTAAATACAGTCAGCTTATCGTCTACATTTACTTTTACAGTCATCATCTTACGGTCCGAATCAAATGGAATTTCTTCTAATCGTTTTATAGAAGCTCTGAGTGTATTATCATCTACCCCGATTTTCTGTGCCATTTCTAACAAACAAAATTCCGTAGGGTCACCGATTCCTTTTCCATCTACAACAGAAGCATCATTTGCCAATACTGCGTTATATACCAAATGTCTGTGAAGAGAATCAGAAAGGTCTAACTCTTCTTTTTCTACTACTTTATCATCTACATAAATCTGCTGTACCGTCATTTTATTCTGTGTTAATGTACCTGTCTTGTCAGAGCAGATAACAGATACACAACCAAGACTTTCTACTGCCTTTAGTTCCTTAATAATGGCATTTTCTTTCGCCATTTTCTGAGTTCCCATGGCCTGCACAATGGTTACAATTGAACTTAATGCCTCTGGAATAGCAGCTACTGCCAAAGCTACCGCAAACATCATAGAATCTAAGAATGTCATACCCCGATAAAAGCTAAGTCCAAATACCACAACACAAATCGCCATAATCGCAATAGCGAGACGTTTGCTAAACTGATTTAAACTAATCTGTAATGGTGTCTCCTTCTCTTTTGTCTGATTCATCAGACTTGCAATCTTACCAATTTCTGTATTCATTCCTGTTTCTGTTACAAGCACAATGGCTCTTCCGTATGTAACAAGACTTCCTGAATACACCATATTGGTACGTTCTGCCAAAGGCACTTCCTCTGTAATCGTTTCTTCATTCTTATCTACATTAGTGGATTCCCCCGTGAGAGAACTTTCATTTACCTGCAGAGAAAAGTTATCTAATATTCTTCCATCTGCTACCACCAAATCCCCGGCTTCCAAAATGAGAATATCTCCCGGAAGCACTTCTTTGGATGCAATCTGCACCTTCTGTCCGTCACGAATCACCTTTGCCGTTGGGGACGATAAGGACTTCAGACTATCCAAAGATTTCTCTGCCTTTTTATGCTGTACTGTTCCCAAAATAGCATTCATAACGATAACAGCAACAATAATAATGGTGCTTTCTGTATTTCCGGAAAATGCAGATATTACCGCTGCCGCAATTAAAATTACTACCAGCAAATCTGCAAACTGGCTTAAAAATACTTCTAAAGTACTTTTCTTTTTCCCTTCCTTTAACGCATTTTCTCCATACTTATCAATGCGCTCTGTCACCTGCGAAAGTGTAAGTCCTTTTGTGGTACATTCTAAATCCTGCAATGCTTCTTCCTTACGCTTCTGATACCATTCCTTCATAGATATCTCTCCTTCCATTACGAATCCTTATTTTTATTCAGAAACCAAACTACATCAAATACAAAATCCAGGTAAAAAGAAAAGACCTTTAATGCACTTATCAAAAGGATTCCCATTTTCCCTTTGATAAATACATTAAAAGTCTTGTACCCGTTAGCCGGTATGTATCACCAGACTCCTTAGAGCCGCGTATGTTGATGATACATCAAAACTACTCCCTTTTAATTTGGTTTTCTTTGTAACTTCAGTATATAAATATTTATAGGGGAAGTCAATTGCTCCCCCCAATTATTTACGACATTTTCACGTTTTATTTATGCTCTCTTTCCCTTTTTACAGCAATGGTGCAAATAATCGCAGAACACACTGCCATGTAAATAAAAAAGCCGATCTGCCTGACTTATACTGCTCGGTTACTTCCCTGCACTGTGGAAACGTCAGGTCAAAGTCTTTTTTCATATCTTTTACCGCCTGACAGTCATACAGCAACACGCCATTTTCAAAATGATGATAAAGACTTCGAAAATCCAGATTAATAGTTCCAATAATCGCTGCCTCATCATCCACCACACACTGCTTACCATGACAAAATCCCGGCGTATACTCATATACACTAACGCCTTCTTTGACAAGTCCTGCATAATAAGAACGAGTTACACGATAGACCATTTTCTTATCTGGAATTCCCGGTGTCATAATTCTTACATCAACCCCGCGTTTTGCCGCCAGACCAAGTTCACGGTTCATTTCGTCACTGATAATGAGATATGGTGTCATAAAGTAAATATATTTCTTTGCATTTTTAATCATGTTCAGATATACATTCTCACTGACGTATTCATCATCCAACGGACTATCTGCGTAAGGCTGAACAAATCCTGTCAAACTACCCGCTTCCTTTTCTAATATATCTGTCTTGGTTATCAGATAGTTATCATAATTTTCATCTGTCTTTTTAATAGAATTCCACATTTCAAGGAACATAACGGTAAAGCTATACACTGCCTTTCCTGTCAGCTTAATTCCAGTATCCTTCCACTGTCCGTATGGATGGGTAATGTTAAAATATTCATCTGCCAGATTGTAACCGCCTGTAAAACCAACCTTTCCATCAATGACTGTAATCTTTCTATGGTCACGATTATTCATAAACATATCCAAAACCGGTTTCACCTGATTGAAGACTCTGCACTGGATTCCCGCCGCCTCCATGCGTTTGATAAAGTCTGTATTGATAAATCCAACACTTCCAATATCATCGTACACAATACGAACCTCGACGCCTTCCTTTGCCTTTGCTTCCAAAATTTCTCTCATTGTACCAAAGGCTATCGCATCCTCGATGGCATGATATTCCATAAAAATGAATTTCTTTGCCTGCTTCATGGCTTCTTTCTGTGCTTCAAAGCCATCCACCGCTTCTGCATAATATTCTACATCTGTATCCCTATAAACCGGATACTTCCCATAGTTCCAGATATAACGGCACTGATTGGCAATTGCTAAGTCTTGTATTTCCAGTTGCTTTAGCGTGTCTGTATCCTGCCATATTTTAGCATCTAACTCTTTATCAATTTTCTCAAAATGCTTTCGCATTCCCTTTGTAATGTCCGTTCTTCCAAGTAAAACATATAAACTGACACCCATAATTGGCCAGATAAGAATCAAAATAATCCAAGGCATCTTAATTGCTGCATTCATATTACCTGCATACAATCTTAAAACCACAACCAGAGCAATTGTACTCGTACACATAGAAATCCATGTATCATATTCGTTAAACCGCTTAACCAAAACCAACATCCAGATAACCTGTATCAGAACAGAAAAGGCAACAAATGTTGCCCTTCCTATACTATTTTTTACATTTGCCTTTTCTTCCGTTCTCATTTCATTCACTCCTCTCTCAAACCTATAGCATTTTCCTTCCAAACAGGGTTCTCCCTCACTTCGGAACAAAACACTTACTTTTTACTCAATGCTCTTTAATGACTCTACCATATCAATCTTCTTTAATTTGAAATACATCACCCAGTTAATTAAGGCTGAGAAAAATACCGTTAGTAACGAACTGTATATGTAACTTGGTACGTTAATCTTTCTTGCAAACATCAGCATATCTACTTCTACTGTAAGAATTGTATAGCGGTGAAGTGCCACACCAATAATTGCTCCTAACACAATACCAATTACGGTAAGCATTACACTTTCTCTGTATACATAAGCCGCCACTTCTTTATTATGGAAACCAAGTACACGAAGGGTTGCTAACTCTCTTCTTCTTTCATTGATATTGATGTTATTCAAGTTATAAAGAACGACAAACGCCAATAAACCTGCACAAATAATCAATACCCAGATTACAAGATCCAGCGCTCCAAGCATATCCTCTACTGACTCTTTGCTTTCATCGTTATACTGAATTTCGGAAGCCGCCTCATAGACTAACAGCTTCTCTGCAAACATATCTCTTTCTGCCGGAGTCTGCTCCACTGCCTTATAATATAATAAATTATAATCTGGCACTTCCTCGAATAATTCCTCGTATAACTTTGGAGTCAGATAAATATAGTGCATTGCATAATTCTCGGTCAGATAAGCAATCTTCACATCTACACTGGTTGTATCGTCTGTCTTAACGCTGATAGTATCACCTACCGTTACTCCAAGCATAGAAGCCATCTTTTCCGTCAGAACGATACCTTCCATATCCTCTTCAAAGGCAAATTCTTCCTTACTCAGTCGGTCTCTGAATAAAATATATTCTCCGAACCCTTCTGTTGTCTCCGGGCAGATTAAATATGCCTGTTTCTCTGTCTTGCCTTTTGCCAAATCAACAGATGCCTGATATACCGGAAGATACTCTTTGATATTCTTCTGTTTGTCTAAGAAATCATAAAGTTCCTCTACTTCTTCCTCATCTGCATCTGCATTCTTAGCAATATAACCGGTATATACAAACAATTCTTCATACTGGAATTTGGCGATATCGTAAATGGAATCTCTTAGTCCAAATCCAACCACAAGAAGTGCCATACAACCGCCAATTCCAATGATAGTCATAAAAAATCTCTTCTTATAACGGAACAGGTTACGAACACTTGACTTCTGTCCAAAGGACAAACGATTCCAGATAAATCCAATTCGTTCCAAAAGAACTCTCTTACCTGCTTTTGGTGCCTCTGGTCTCATAAGCTCTGCTGCATTGGATTTAAGTGCAGATGCACAGGCAAAATATGTAGCAAGTAAAGTACATCCCATTACCATAGCGATGGCTGATACACTATACCATCCATTATATGGCAGGAGACGATATGGAAGATTCACATATAACATCTGATATGCACTTACTACAACTGCAGGAAGTACCTTCTGACCCACCAAGGCTCCAAATATACCACCAAACAAGCTTGCGATTGCCGCATACATCATATATTTATATGCAATATCTCCCCTACTGTATCCAAGTGCTTTCAAAGTTCCAATTTGGGTTCTCTGCTCTTCTACCATTCGTGTCATGGTTGTTAAGCATACCAGTGCCGCAATTAAGAAGAAGAAAAATGGGAATACATCTGCTAAAGCACCAATACGCTCTGCATTCTGTCCAAATTCTGCATAAACCTGCGAATACTCACGGCTTAATTCATACCATTTCGCTTCCTTTAAATCTGCCAATTCAAGCTTGGCATCTGCCAGTTCTTTTTCTGCATCTGCAATCTCTTTATCTGCTTTGGCTTTTTCCTTCCAGTACTTGGCTTCATTTTCAAGGAGCTCCTGTTCACCGTCAGCCAGTTCTCTTTCTCCATCTCTGATATCTTGCTCCGCTTTGGCAATATCTCTTTCTGCTTTTATAATATCGCCTTCTGCCTTTGCCAGTTCCTCAAAACCCTCTTCGATTTCTCTTTCCCCATTCGCAATCTCTTTTTCAGATTTGCGAATGGTTTTTAATGCCTTCTTAAGTTCTTTTTCTCCCTTGGCAACTTCGGCTTCCGCTTCCTTAAGTTCCTTCTCTGCCGCAAGAATTTCTTCTTCTGCTGCCAGAAGCTGTGCTTCACCCTCTGCAAACTGGGCTTCATACGCCGCAATCTGTGCCTTTGCCTCTGAAAGCTTCTGCTCTGTTGCTGCAATCGTTGCCGCATCCAGGAATCCTGCTGCCTTCGCCATCTCAAACTGGGCTTCCTGTTCTGCAAGGGCTGCTTTCTGTACCTCTAACTCCTTCTTAGCAGCTCCCATCTGTGCTTCCGCTTCTGCCCTCTTCGCTGCAAGTTCTTCCTTTCCGGCCTCTAATTCCTTCCAGCCATCCGCTATCTCTGCTTTGGCATCCTCAATTTCTTTCTTACCATCTTCGTATTCTTTCTTACCTTCTAAAAGCTTTTGTTTGCCTTCTTCAATTTCTTTTTGAGCATCTAAAAGCTTTACCTTATTATCTGCAATCTCTTTCTTACCATCAGCAAGTTCTTTTTTACCATCGGCAAGCTCCTTCTTACCATCAGCAATGTCCTGCTTCGCATCCGCAATATCCTGCTTCGCATCGGTAATCTTATTATAAGCATCCGTAAGTTCTTCATCCGCTTCCTGTTTGCCGTCGGCAAGTTCTTTCTCTGCATCTGCAATGGTTTCATCTGCATCTGCCTTTACCTCAAGATAACGGTTTTCTTCTCTCTCATCTTTAATCTCTTCAATCCGGTCAACGACACCGTCTACCAAATCTACATAGTCATCACGGTAGCTGACTAATTCCTTAGCGCCTTCTACAGACAGATATATTTCTGTATATACATCCATGGCAAAATCTTCTTTGCAGACTGCCATAAATCCATCTACATACCCACGACCAATCTGACTGCTTTCACGTTCTAACGAAAGGTAAGCCGGTGTTGTTCCCATACCAACTACGGTATACTCCGTTACCTTAAAGCTGTCTTCAATGTCATCATCTGTACCTGAGTGAATACGAATGGTATCTCCCACTTCATACCCATACACAGCTAAACCGCTGTCCAAAATACATTCCCCTGACTTTTCAGGAAGACGGCCTTCCGTCGGTGTAATCTTATTGAGTTCATTGGATAAAGCAGATACTTTCAACGTATACATGCCCTCATCTCTATAGGAAAGTACGTCTACTGTATAAGAAGGTACAACCTTCTCCACACCTTCTATCTTCTCTAATTCTCTTACATCATCATCTGTAAGTCCTAATGTACTTAGCACACGGATGTCCATATAATCATTTTCATCATAAAAGCGGTCTGCTGACAATTCCATATCCGGCTCACAGGCACGAATTCCTGCAAAAAAGGCAACACCCAAAGCCGTTATTAAGAAAATGGATAAAAATCGATTTAACGTATTCTTGACTTCCATGGAGAAGTCTTTTCGCAAAGCTTTTTTCTTCATACCTTTTACCACCTTTACCACTCAATATTTTCTACTGACATTGGTTCCGGATTCTCTGTCATCTTGCTTACCATACCATTCTTAATCTTAATGACTCTGTCAGCCATAGGTGCAATTGCAGAGTTATGGGTAATTACAATTACTGTCATCTTACGTTCACGACAGGTATCCTGTAATAATTTCAAAATCTGTTTTCCTGTATTGTAATCAAGAGCACCTGTTGGCTCATCACAAAGTAAAAGCTTTGGATTCTTAGCCAAGGCTCTGGCAATCGATACACGCTGCTGTTCTCCACCGGACAACTGTGATGGGAAGTTGCCCATTCTGTCCTCTAATCCAACTTCTTTTAATACAGTTGCTGCATCCAACGGATTCTTACAAATCTGTAACGCCAGCTCTACATTTTCCTTTGCTGTTAAATTCTGTACTAAATTATAGAACTGGAATACAAATCCGATATCATCTCTTCTGTAATTAGTAAGCTGCTTTTCATTAAACTTACTAATATCTTGTCCACCTACCATAACCCGACCGGAGGTAGCTGTATCCATACCTCCTAATATATTAAGTACCGTTGTCTTACCAGCTCCACTAGGACCAACAATAACAACAAATTCACCTTCTTTTATCTGAAAGTTAACACCATTTACTGCTTTAATACTTACTTCACCCATGTGGTATTCCTTCACCACATCTCTTAAATCCACAAATTCGTACATGAAATTTCTCCTTTCGTACAAAAAATCCCTTGCCTTTTATTATATCTTATACTCTTATAAAAGCCCACATATTTTTTATTAAAATTCCATAAAAACCCTTAGAATACGCCTTCCATCCTATCCTCTCATATCCGCAATCATTCTCTTTGGATATAATAACAAATCCAGTCCATCTTCTATGGAAGTCACACATACATCTGCTTCTGACAAAAGACCTGCGTACATTCCTTCTGTTCCCATAATTGCAACGGAAAATGCGGACTTTTTAAACATCTTTACATCATTACGCCCGTTTCCCATGCAGACACAATTTTTCCCTCCAAGCTCTTCCACAGCCTTTTCTTTATAATCAGCTGCGTTGCCTACCAGAAATGTCTTTAATGTCACCTTAAGCCCCTCACACTGTTTGGCTGCTGTCCCATGAGTGTCTGCTGTCAGCACATATATTTCCATCACTTCTGCAAGTATGTTTAAACGTTTCCTTACACTTTCAGGTATGCTTCCATCTATTGCAATTGTACCATTGTAATCTAACATCAGATAGTTCAGTTCCAGTTCCTTAAAACCCGGTATTTCAATTCTCATAATAGCAACTCCAAACATAATTTATTTTCTTTCCATTGTAGCAATTTTAGACTAAAAAATCTATGGCTGGATGACACAAAGTATGATACACTGTTGGTAGTGATATTTATGAAGGTATTTATCAATACAAATACTATAATCAAGGGGGATTTACCTATGCAGCATGAAGTAACCAAACGACAAAATCTTTTAGACCAGAACGGACACATTATGGAACCAGGGTTTGCACGTCATTTAGTATGGGATTATGACAGAAACTCTATCAAAGCACCAAAGCACCGTATCAAAGAATGGGATTACTATTTAGTTGGAAATGAAGATTATGCCGTTGCGTTTACACTTTCTGACCTGGCTTACCTTGGAATGGCAAGCGTTTCTTTCCTGAACCTGAAAGAAGGCTGGGAAAAAACCAATACTCTTTTAACTGCTTTTCCAATGGGCAAATTCAAAATGGGACCTCATTCCGACCAAGGAGATGCCATTTTTGAAAACAAACAGCTTCGTCTTAAATATAAAGTAGAACCAGCAAAAGGCGGTCAGCCTATGAAACGTCACATTACCTGTCAGTATCGAGACTTCTTGGACGGACAGGATTTTTCTGTAAAACTTTGCTTAGAACAGCCTGAAATGGAGACTATGTGCATCGCTACTCCATGGGCAGAACAGCCAACTGCATTCTACTATAATCAGAAAATTGCCTGTATGCCTGCAACCGGTTATGCACAGCTTGGTAACAAAAAATACGAGTTCGTTCCTGCCAGAGATTTTGGATGTCTTGATTGGGGTCGTGGGGTATGGACAAAAGATAATACTTGGTTCTGGGGTATTGGCAATGGACAGTTAATTGATGGAAAGGTATTTGGCTTTAACTTAGGTTACGGCTTCTCCGACAGAAGCTCCGCTTCCGAAAACATGCTTTTCTATGATCACAAAGCACACAAGTTAGAAGAAGTAGACTTTATCATTCCAAGAAAAGGACCAGGTCCTATGGAGTATGACTTCCTGAAGCCTTGGACTATTACTTCCAGCGACAAACGTTTTGAAGGTATCTTTACACCAGTGTTAGACCGTAATGCTTTAACTGACTTTAAGATTATTATTAGTGACCAGCATCAGGTATTTGGTAAGTTAAATGGTAAAGCAGTTCTTGATGATGGAACCGTTATTGAAATGAAGGATTATCCTTGTGCTATCGAGGTTGTTCGTAATAAATATTAGTAGTTTACAACTTTAAACGATTCAAGTATAATGGGGAAGGGTTTCTTAAGAAACTCTTTCTTATTTTATTTTCAAAGGAGTTTTGTATTATGAACGAACGCGAACGCTTTAGTTCACGACTTGGATTTATCCTTGTTTCAGCAGGCTGCGCTATCGGACTTGGTAATGTATGGAAATTTCCATATATGTGTGGTCAATATGGCGGTGCTGCATTTATTTTAATTTATCTTGCCTTTTTGGTAATTCTCGGATTTCCAATTATGGTATGTGAGTTTGCTGTTGGTCGTGCCAGCCAGAAAAGCTGTGCCACTTCCTTTAAGGTATTGGAGCCAAAAGGCTCAAGATGGCATCACTATGGCTACTTTGGTATGGCAGGTAACTATTTACTAATGATGTTCTATACTATGGTTACCGGATGGATGCTTTATTATTGCTACCGCTACTTAACAGGCGAATTTACAGAAAAGCTATTAACAGCAAAAGAAATCTCAGCTAAGTTTGATGAGATGACTGGTTCTGCTTCAACTTTAACCCTATGGACCATCATTACCATTGTACTTGCTTTTGGAATCTGTTCCCTTGGTATGGAAAAAGGAGTAGAGAAAATCACAAAAGTCATGATGGTTTGTCTTGTTGGGTTGATTTTAGTTCTGGTTGTAAATTCCTTACGTCTGCCTGGTGCCAGTGCAGGTATCAAATTCTATTTAATACCTGATTTTAAAGCTATGGTAGAACAGGGAATCGGTACTGTTGTATTCGGTGCCATGTCCCAAGCCTTCTTTACCCTTAGTATTGGTATCGGTGCTATGGCAATCTTTGGAAGCTATTTAGAAAAGAACCGTTCCCTTGCAGGTGAGACTATCAGTATTACTATTTTAGATACTTTTGTAGCTATCTGTTCCGGTTTAATTATTATTCCTGCCTGCTTTGCATTTGGAATTGAACCTGGTTCAGGTCCATCCTTAGTATTCCTCACTTTACCAAATGTATTTAATCAGATGGCAGGCGGACGAATCTGGGGGACCTTATTCTTCTTATTCCTCTCCTTTGCTGCATTATCTACTATTATTGCAGTATTCGAAAATATCATTGCCTTTGCAATGGATTTGTGGGGATGGGAAAGAAAAAAAGCCGTTATCTTCAACATGATAAGCATTACTTTACTTACCATTCCATGTATTTTAGGCTTTAATGTATTAAAAGGTATCCAGCCACTTGGACCTGGAACAAACATTATGGACTTGGAAGATTTCCTTGTATCCAACAATCTTCTTCCACTTGGTTCCTTAATCTATCTTTTATTCTGTGTAAAGAAAAATGGATGGGGCTGGGATAACTTTGTTAAAGAAGCAAATAGCGGTGACGGATTCAAATTCCCGGTTGCCTTACGCTTCTACATGACATACATTCTCCCTTTCATTATTATCATTATCTATCTGAAAGGATACTATGATATGTTCAAGCCAAAGGGAATGAATTACTTAATTCCTTGGATGGGTGTTGCATTCTCATTCCTTGGTGTAATCGGATGGTTTGCATTTAGTAAAAAGAAAGAAAAATAAATTCACTCTAATTCCATCAATTGCTGAATTTCAGCAGAAAGGGAAATGACATGGACTTAAATAAAATCGCATGCCGTTGCTACGATATTACGAACGGCATGATTAAAGAAGCCGTTGATAATGGTGCAAACACCATAGATGAAGTAGCTGCTGCTACTGGTATGGGAAATGCCTGTGGTATCTGCTTAAACGATTTACAGAGAAGAATTGATTATTTTATCGAAGAACGTGATAAATAGTGATTCAAGGGGGTGTTCATTTGCCCCCTTGAACGAGTCGCATATATTTTGGCACATCATCTTCAAGTGTAACAAACTTCCGCAAGACCTTTACAAATTGGAATCACAAATGACATTTTTCTATAATTTTCTAACCTGCAACTCTTTTCGTGGTGCGATTCTCTGATAGTTTACATCAGGATAACCTATTACCATACAAGAGATAACTTCATGACCTTTAGGTAACTGCAAAAGTTTTCTGAGTTTTCTACTCAGTTTGGTGCAAGCAACAAAAAAACCACTGTACAGCACTCCTAGTCCGAGGTTGTAAGACATCAACTCCATATAGGAACTTGCAAGTCCGGCATTAATGTTGCTTTTACTTGACAGAACAATCACCACCGGAGCGCCCTTGAAAAAAAAGTCATCTGAAATATCAATCTTTTTCAAATAATCTATAAGAGGTGCGCCCATTTTTTTACCCTTTCGGAACAAATCTACACATAGTGCTTCTGCTTCTTTTTGCTTACTTCCTAAAATTGTAAATGCCACGTTCTGGGCATTTGCAGCTGTAGGACAATAGCGTCCTGCTTCCAGTATTTTTTGCAGTTTTTCTTCTTCAACAGCCTGCATTGTGAACTGGCGAATGGATCGTCTACTTTTCATAGCAGACAAAAGTTTATCGCTGTCAAATTCAGTCATTGAGGTGATGGATTCGTCCGTGCAGTCATAACCTATTATTCTGACAGCATTCATTGGACAGATTGCAAAACAGTGTCCACACTCAATGCAACCATTTTCAGTTGCTTTTGCTTTTTTGTTATCCAAATAAAGATGCGAACCGGGACAGTCTTTTACACACATTCCACAGCCAATGCACTTTTCATAGTCAATGATTATAGGGTTCATAATAGTCACCTCGCTAAATTCAAGTTTGTCTTTATTTGTCATTATATCATTCTTTCCAACATGAGCAAACAAATTTTATACATTCTTTTTAATTGTGATATATGTTGTTTCAATTCCACACTCTTCATCTTTTGTTTTTTTAATCTTCACAAAGTCTTTATTCTTGGAAAGAAGCAACTCCATACAGCCAACTTTTACCAGACAGAATGATTCCTGACTTTGCAGGT
>CAZRLE010000029.1:0-17190 GCA_964600705.1 uncultured Lachnoclostridium sp.
GATATACATCGCCTCTTACTGCCTGTTCACCCATTTTCTTTCCTAATTCATAAGTATCCTTTGTTTCAAAACTTTCTATTATCATCCTGTTTCTCTATTCCTTCTGTCTGCTATTCTAACTCTTGTTATCCATTTCCTATTTCTTAAGCTTTAACTTATCCGCAGGCATGCATTCCTTTAACAAGTTCTTTACCTGCTCTACCTGTCCTTCCATCTGCACTTTTGGATAGATAAATGCATGCACTGGTGAAGTATACACATACAGTGCATTTCCAACTTCTATTACCTTAAAAATCTTTTCCCATGGCAAACTAAGATTTTCTTCTTTCTGAGCCACATGTATTCCACTTTCATTTAACACATACTGAATTGGTTCTTTGTATACCGGAAGACTACTTATCTGCTGATGGGATTTGATCAAAAACTGGATTGGCTGGAATACTGTGAACAGACAGGCAAAAATCCCAAGTATTAACATCTGTTCTGGTGTTCTTTCTCCAATTCCTTTTACCAAGAGAACCAATGCCCCTGCACTTATGAATACACCAAAAATTCCTGACATCCCTGTGTAAAAATGTCTCATCATAAAACGAAACATGTCCATTGTTTTTATATGTATTGTTAATCTCATTTCTTTTTCCATTTTAAACATACCTTTCTTCTATCTTCTATATAAATGCAACTAGTGAGGCTAGAACAATCGCTCTAACCCCACTATTATTTTATTCCATCTGATTTAATTCTGCAATACATTTCTTACCGCTTTATATACCATATATCCTGTAACTGACACTACTATTCCTTTGAATACATTAAATGGTGTAATTCCAAGCAACACAACAGTTGCAAGATCTTTTACAGCAGGCACAGTAGCTGAAGCAACACCAATTACCGCTTCCATTCCACCAAACAAGGCAGCATATAGAGGAACGGTAATAAAGTAGTTTACCAAGATTCCTGCCATAATAAAACCGATATTTGCAATTACAAACGATATAATGTTCTTACCACTTTTCTTATATCTGTGGAACACAAAACCCAATGGCCCCACAAAGCAAGCTCCCGTTAAGAAGTTCGCCATTTCGCCTACACAACCAGTTGTAGTAGCTGTAATAGCTTTTATCAGGTTCTTGATAAGTTCTACCCAAATCCCTGCTCCCGGTCCATAAGCCAGAGACGCAATCACTGCCGGAACATCACTAAATTCCAATTCCAAGAAGCCAAGATACTTAAATGGAAGATGCACTAACATAAGTGCATAAGCAAGCGCCGACAACATTGCCAGCATAACCATTCTCTTAGTTGACATACGGCTGGCTGCCTTGTTTGTTGTTCGTGTTACATTCTGTGTTACCTTAGTTGTTGTGCTGTTCATACTAATCCTCTCCTTTTAATTCGGAAAGTTCTTCTCAACATGAAAACGCATAAAAAGCCCCTAAAAACTTTAGGGGCCAAGATACACTGTTCTCTGCCTCTGTTCTACGCACACTTCTACTTCACAAAGCCACGCTTCTCATCAACAGATTCTTCTTCTCTCATCCAGACTATACTGTCGGTTTTGGAATTGCACCAAATCAGCTACCAAAGGTAGGTCGCGGACTATACCGCCGGTCGGGAATATCGTACCAAATACGAGCACCCTGCCCCGAAGAACTTTCGATATTTAGTTTGTGAATTTATTCACTACCTTTATTATATGCTATTCTTTCAAACTGTCAATCTCTCTGTTTCAAAAAATAACATTTACTTTTTAAGAAGCTTCTTCACTTTTCTGGAAACCTTGGCTGAGAATCTCTCTTCTGCACGTTCCTTCCAGAATTCTTTGTCTTTCTTTTCCTTCTTTCGTGCTTCTTCTGCTGCTTTCAACTTTTCTTTCAGCTCTTTAATTTCTTTGTCCTTTTTCTCTTTCAGTTCCTTAATTTCTTTTTCTCTTGCTGCTTTAGCATCTTTTAATTCCTGAACTTTATTATTTTTCAGTTCTTTTTCATCAAGAAGCTTCTGATTCTGCATAATGATTACTTCTGAAAGTACACCAAAGTATTCATCATCGGAATAAGTAACGGAAGATTCCTTATTATCTACAATGGCATCCTTAAAAAGAATCCCATCTTCTCTTCCCAAAAATTCCTTTGCAACTTTTGCATTGCCTTCCTCATACTGTTTAAGGAAATCCATCTGCTGCTCATAAGTAAAATACTTATTCTCAGAGTAGGATGCAACACCTTCGCTCTTTTCTGCTGCTGCATATAAATAAGGCACCACGAAATTCAGCTTTGTAGCAAATTCTGGATACTGATTGAGTTTACGTTTTGTTTCTAAATATATCCCTGCAAGACTCGGATTCTTCACTTTCTCAGGGAGCTTAAATTCCTCATCCCAGGAAAGTCCTACGGTTTCAAAAAAGTCACTGCGTAAGTCTTTGGTATCTCCTGTAAACTGCTGCTTTTCATAAACACGAACCAGCATATTATCATTTCCCACCAAATCACGCAATGTACAAAGCTGTTCATAATAATCCAGAACACTTCCCTGTTTCTCTATATACTCGACAAAATCCATTTGCATGGTTTCTTTTACATTTTGCGCCCATTTGGATTGAAGATATAAATCCTGTCTTCTCAGATATACAACAATTCGAACTACATGACCTTCTTCCTTCATGGCATTCACAAATTTTTCAATGTTCGCCCCATGATTCCAAAGAGCCTCCTCAGACAGAATGACATTGGAAAACTGTTGGCAGAATTCCTTCATCTGCTCCATTGACTCAGCATATATTTCTTCTGCATCTTCTTTTTTATAGGCAAGGAAATGCCCATTACGAGCCTTTCCTATGCCTGGATAAGTTCTTTTAAAATCAGGATATACATATCCTTGTTTCTCTAGCACTTTATCATTGCTGCGAAAAAAATTCTGTAAAAAAGACGTTCCTGTCTTTGGTGTTCCTATATGCAAATATACTGTTGCCATACGCACCTCTTATAATAATTCTTCTAACTTCTTAATTACGATATCTGCTGCTTCTTCAATTGTGACATCAGATGTGTCTACTGTAATATCTGGATTCTGTGGCACTTCGTAAGGACTTGTGATACCTGTAAAGTTCGCAATCTGTCCTTCTCTTGCTTTCTTATAAAGTCCCTTGATATCACGTTTTTCACACTCTTCAATTGGTGTGCTTACATATACTTCAATAAAGTTCTTTTCACCAATGATTTCTTTTGCCATCATACGGTCACGTTCGTATGGAGAAATGAAGGAAGTAATTACGATTAAGCCCGCATCATTCATAAGTTTACTTACTTCTGAAATACGACGGATATTTTCAATTCTTCCTGCTTCGGAGAAGTCAAGGTTCTTATTAAGACCAAGACGTACATTGTCTCCATCCAGACGCATTGTATGCTTACCACCTAAGAATAAACGTTTTTCGATTTCGTTGGCAAGAGTTGACTTACCAGCCCCGGATAAACCTGTGAACCAGATTGTCTTAGGATTCTGTCCCTTCTGGTTGGCTCTCTGTTCTGTAGAAATACTCATATCCTGCCATGTTAAGTTATCAGAACGGCTGATTAACTTGGATACAACACCACATGCTGCTGTCATGTGGCTTACACGGTCAATAAGGATAAAGGAACCAAGTCCCTGGTTATGGTCAAATTTGTCAAATACGATTCTTTCAGATGTGGAGATTTCACATACTGCAATTTCGTTTTTATAAATCTTATCTGCTTTTACACGTTCTCTTGTGTTAACATCAATCTTATATTTGATGTTCATAACTACAGCAGGAACACGCTTTGTACCAATCTTTAACATGTAGTTCTTACCCGGTACTAAGTATGTGTCATCCATCCAGAGCAACTTCACTGTAAACAGATTACCCATCTGAGCTTCTGCGTCTTTTACAAGTACACATCCTCTGGAAACGTCTACTTCTTTGTCAAGACGGATATTAACAGCCTGTCCCTTAGAAGCAGTTTCTACACTTTCAAAACCAACTACGATTTCTTTTACATTTGCCTTTTCACTGGATGGAAGTACGCGTACTTCATCACCCACGGAAATAGAGCCTGTCTCAATCTGTCCCTGGAATCCACGGAACGTATGGTTAGGACGGCACACTCTCTGTACCGGCATTGTAAAGCCCTGTTCTTCATCAACAGAATCCACATCAATATTTTCAAGGTAATTGAGAAGAGATTCTCCCTTATACCATAAAATTCTTTCGGATTTCTTAGTAACGTTATCACCATCTGTTGCGGAAACAGGGATAATTGTCATGGAATCGCAGTCAAATTCGCTCATAAGCACTTTTACTTCTGCTGCGATGTCATCAAACTTTTCTTTATCAAAATCAATTAAATCCATTTTGTTTACTGCAAAGACAAAATGCTTGATTCCCATAAGGGAGCAGATTCTTGCATGTCTTCTTGTCTGTACGAGTACACCCTGGGAAGCATCAATTAAGATAATGGCAAGGTCTGCAAAGGAAGCTCCTACTGCCATGTTTCTTGTATATTCTTCATGTCCCGGTGTATCCGCTACGATGAAGCTTCTATTATCTGTTGTAAAATAACGGTATGCAACGTCGATTGTGATACCCTGTTCACGTTCTGCCATTAAACCGTCAAGAAGAAGGGAGTAGTCAATCTTTCCTTCTCTGGAACCGATTTTACTATCTAAAACTAAAGCTTTTTCCTGATCTGCAAATAATAACTTTGCATCATAAAGCATGTGTCCGATTAAAGTAGATTTACCATCATCTACACTACCGCATGTAATAAATTTAAGAAGTCCATTCATTAGAAATAACCCTCTCTCTTTCTCTTTTCCATACTTGCACTACCACCGTCACTGTCAATAACACGGGTTGTTCTTTCGGAAGCTACAGCACTCATTGTTTCATCAATAATTTCATCTAAAGTTACCGCATCACTTTCCACACCACCGGTTAATGGATAACATCCCAGTGTACGGAAACGGATTTTCTTCATCTGAATTTCTTCACCCGGTCTTAAACGGGATTTGATTCTGTCATCATCAATCATAATGATATTGCCATCTCTTTCGATGCAAGGACGTTCTGCCGCATAATAAAGAGGCACGATATCAATATTTTCACGTTTGATGTACTGCCAGATATCTTTTTCTGTCCAGTTGGAGATTGGGAATACTCGCATACTTTCACCCTTGTTGATGTCGGTATTGAATAACTTCCACATTTCCGGTCTCTGGTTCTTAGGGTCCCATGTGTGGTCAGGGCTTCGGAATGAGAAAATTCTTTCTTTGGCTCTGGATTTTTCTTCATCACGACGACCGCCGCCAAAAGCTGCTGTAAAGCCATACTTATCAAGAGCCTGCTTTAAAGCCTGTGTCTTCATAATATCTGTGTAAGAAGAACCGTGGTCAAATGGATTTACTCCATCCTTTACGCCTTCTTCGTTGATGTATTCAATCATTTCAATTCCATATTTTTCTGCTACTTTATCACGGAATTCAATCATTTCTCTGAATTTCCATGTTGAATTTACATGAAGAAATGGAAATGGTGGCTTTTCTGGATAAAAAGCTTTCATTGCTAAATGCAGCATTACAGAGGAGTCTTTTCCAATGGAATACAGCATAACTGGTTTCTCACACTCTGCAGCAACTTCACGCATGATATAAATCGCTTCTGCTTCCAGAGCGTCTAAATGTGATAAATTGTTCATGTCCTTTCTCCTTATCTTTTCCTTATTATAGTTACATCACAATGTTTCCAATTACAAACGACAATACCGCAGATACAACAACCACCTGCCATGTGCTTGCCTTAAATTTCTTTTCTAACCATAAATCCAGTGCATAGATTCCAAACAATTCTGCAAGCACTAAAAGTCCATTGCAATTGTAATTAGAAGCCACACTTAAGCACTGATGAATCAGTGACAGAATTACGGTTCCTAAAAGCCCGCAGATTACAACCTTAATCCAGTTTTTTAACACCTGAAATGCCTTTAACTGTTCAAAGGTCTGGAATAAATTCTGCACGGCTAACACTACTGCACAGGAGCCTACCAAGCTGCAAACAAAACCTGCAAATGCAGCAATCACACCTGTCAGAATACCGCCATGATTATAACCGATGTAATATCCCACTCCCGGAAGCATCTTTCCAAGAACAGAACCCGGAAGCACATTTACTACCGTAATCAGACGACCATAAAAATCGCTTTCCGAAATCATTCCCCCGGCTACAAAGAAACCATCTGCTACGGTCAGATAGGCATCCCCTCCACCAAAGGAAATAATACAGGAAACAAATCCGCTTACCAGATAATTAAGAAAACCCGGAATCATCAGTAATGCCGGAATGGCTGCCACTATCATAAGTACCATCAGCGCAATCTCATCCTTGATAAGCTTTTTCACAGAAAAGCCTTTGATTTCGGTTTTTTCATTCTTACCGGTACGGACACCCCATATTGCCAGCACAAGCATCACAATACGAAGAACCCAAAATAACACGTCACACACTGCATCATTACCAATCAAAGCATTCATAATACCTGCTTTGGACATAAACAGTGCATAAAGTACGCAGAACAAACCTCCGATAATTACTCTCTTAGTCTGTATTCTGCTTCCCACATATCCCATAACAAAAAATGTCATAATCAGGATATGTACAGTTGGTATATTAAAGTACGCATTCCCTTCAATCCCAAAATGTCCCAGTACCTTGTAGATGGACTTTTCTGAGCTGAGAATGAATACAATAAATGCAATCAATGCGGCTACACGGGGCATTTTCCTCTTCTTAGCTGCCCATGTAAAAGTACCCTCAAAATACTTTGTCAAAGTGACAAGAATATACGCTGTAATACCAACAGATACTATCTCTATCTGTTTGATGATTGCAGCATCAGCCGTACTCATTCCGGCCAGCATAAGAAGCATCATAATAACACCCGGAAGTGCCATGCAGCCTGCCGCCAGCACCATTCCCTTTGTCCCACCGATTATCTTACCGATTCCGGCAGAAATCTTCATGGTTAAAGCTCCCGGCGTAATATTTCCTACAATCACTACAGTATCGTATTCTTCTTTTGTAACAAGCTTGCAATTCTCTACTGCTTCTTCTTCAATAACCGGAATCAACGAAGTTCCACCACCAAAGCCGATACAGCCGATTTTGAAAAAGGATAATAGCCAGCTCCATTTATTTTTCATATTTTTAGTTGTAATCTCCTTATCTTATAACTTGTTATCCCAATCATTGAGAATGTAAAAACCTTTGTCATTCAGACTATTTTCTCTGTTGTAACACATATTTGTGTCATTCATTTGTCTAAATATTCCACCTGCTTCTTCTACGATACACTGCATTGCCGCTGTATCCCATTCCATAGTTGGGTTATGACGATAATATACATCTGCCACACCTCTGGCAATCATACAGCCCTTCAGGGAGCTTCCTGCTTTAACCAGATTCTTAAACTGATACTTTTCTCTGAGTGCTTCCATTTCCGGTGCCCCATGAGAATTACTCATAACTACGTTAAGGTCGCATTTTTCTTTCTTTTCTTTGGATACATGAAGTTCTGTTACCTCTCCATCCTTCTCAAGGAAGCTTCCACCTTCCTCCTGTGCATAATAAAGTTCTTCTGTTACAGGCACATAGATAACACCCATTACAGATTTATGCTGATAGCTTAATGCGATATTAACGGTAAATTGTCCATTACGTTTTACAAATTCCTTTGTTCCGTCTAATGGGTCAATTACAAAGCAGTAATCGTTGTTAAGACGTTCTTTGGAGTCCTTCTCCTCTTCAGAAAGAATCGCATACTCCGGGAACTCTTCACGAAGCATATTCACGATAATATCATTGGATGCCTTGTCCGCTTTGGTAAGTGGTGAATTATCTGCTTTCACCTCTACTCCAAAATCATCAGACTCATAAATTTCCATAATTGCCTTTCCGGCAAGGACAGCAGCTTTTTTTGCTACTTCCATTTCTCTTGTATATTTCATATCTGTATCTCCATTTTCTCTAACTTGTTCCTCTTGTCAATCAGCTTATTATGGTCAACCTCACTTGATTAGTCATAGATTTCCACAAAAAGACCAGTATATACTTATATTATAACGGATTTTCATTAAAATACAATGAAAATTCTGTGAAATCGCTTTTACATTCCCAAAAACTTTGCTATAATTTATCGTATATATGTCATATTGTAATGGTGTAAAATTTTTTACGCCTCATTATAATAAATCTGACAAAAATATGCAACAATTAAAACAAATATATCGCTGCTATTTTTGAAAACGATATCAGCAGCACTAACTTTCACAGAAAGGAATTACTATGAAAACTCTCTATTTACACATTGGTATGCCAAAGACAGGAACCACATCCATTCAGGATTTTTGCGATACAAATCGCGAACTTCTTAAGAAAATGGGATACTGGTATCCTGAATCTATTCATAAATATAAAAATGTTAACTTCAAAAGAAACGGACATTTCTTAGTTGGCATGTGCAAGAAAGAAGATGGCAAAAGAGACAAAAAGAAAGAAGATGCATTATTTCACCAAGGACTTAAAATGCTGGTTGAAGGTTTTAAAACCTACGATTCCATTATTTTATCTGACGAAAACCTTTGGCACGGAAGTATTAAGCACAGAAAAAATCTTTGGACTCTCTTAAAAAAACATAGTAGCGAACACAATTACACCATTAAAGTCATTATTTACTTAAGACGTCAGGACGACTTAATCCTCTCCTGGCTTAACCAGAAAATCAAGTGTGGTTGGAGCTGTGGCGGTACGCTTACTTGGGATAAATATCTGGAAAATCCAGATGTCGTAATCATGGATTATGACAAATATCTGGACATTATTGCGAATGAACTTGGAAAAGATGCCCTTTGTGTCCGTATTTTTGAACGTGGCAAATTCAAAGGTGCAGATGGTACTTTGATTTCTGATTTCTTAGATGCTGTAGGATTACCTTTTGATGCGGGCTATACTTTCGAAGAGGGGTTTTCCAATACTGCATTAACTTACAATGGTCAGGAAATCAAACGAATTGTTAATACACTTCCAGATTCTGATGACTCTACTTATTTGTATGTAAGAGATATGGCACTACAAAGTGTAGGAACTTCTGTATCAGAGGAACACTATGACTATTTAACTTTAGAAGAACGCAAGGAATTTTTGAGCCGCTACGAAGAAGGAAATGCACATGTTGCCAGAGAATATCTCGGTATTGAAGATGGGAAAATGTTTAAGGAAGTCACTTCTTCGAAAGAAAAATGGAATGTCCAGAATCCATATATGCAGGAAGATATTATCCGCTTCTTTGGACAGATTGTTTTAAATCAGGAGAAGCGAATCCAAGCTTTGGAGAAACAGCAAAAACAACTTCTAAAAGAACTAAATGCTACCAAAAACACGGCAGATAACAGCATTACCCAGAAAATCAAACGTCGCTTATCTAAGAAACAATAACATAATGACTCTAAACTTTTAGGACAGGCAGTTTTTATCAACCGCCTGTCCTATTTTTATGGCTTTTATTTTAATTCTGGCCAGTATTCTTTGTTAGCCTCAATCATTTCATCTAAGATTTCCTTCGCTACTGTCATGCTTGGAACTGTCTTATTGAGTGTGAATGCTTCTAAGACTTTCTGGTAAGAACCTTCGATACAACCTTCTACTAACAGTTTTTCGCTGTTTAACTGCTGCATCATTAAGCCCTGCTGGAATAATGGAATTTCATTTCTTGCAATTACTTCCGGACCATTCTTTCCGATATATGCAGGAATTTCTACCATTGCATCATAAGGCATATTTGGGATTGCTCCACGGTTCTGTGTAATAACAAGGAAACGTGCCTTTGTATCGTTCTTAAGGGCAATAGCAAGGTCTGCAATCCAGTCACCATGACTGCCTGCGTAGAATACTTTTTCATCAATTACGCCTGTTTCTAAGTATTTATCAATACCTTCGAATAAGTTCTTTTCACGGCTGTCCATAACTTCGTTTGCACGAGTACGTTCCGGATTGGAGTGTTCTACGAATTCCTTCTGCTGTAAGTAGTAATTTAAATATGTGTTTGGAAGTGTATCTGGGAAGTTTTCCATGATTTCATATACACCTTTCCATACATAGTACCAGCTACCCTTTGCATGACGATTCTTATCTTCTCCTTCTTTTTTCTCTGTTCCGCCTGCTAAAGCTGCCTTGTCTTTTAAGTAAGCTTCTGGAAGAAGAATCTGTTTTTCCTTGATATAAGCACGAAGGTCGTCCATGATGTCTTTGCCTTTATATTCAATAGATGTGAACCAACCAAAATGGTTTAATCCATAGTAATCGTATACGATATTTTCTTTATCTTTGATTTCCATAGCTGCTGCTATTACATCAATGATTGCAATTGGCATATCACAGATATTGATGATACGTGCATTTGGACGAAGCTTTCTGCAAGCTTCAGATACAATTGCTGCCGGATTTGAGTAGTTTAAAATCCAGTATGTTGGTTTTGCATATTTTTCAACGTCATCAATCATTTCGATCATTGGAAAAATTGTACGCATTCCATACGCCATACCACCGCAGCCACATGTTTCCTGCCCTACACAACCATGACGAAGAGGAATCTTTTCATCCTGTTCACGCATTGCATATTTTCCAACACGCATCTGAGCAAAGATAAAGTCAGCATCTGTATAAGCTTCTTTTTCATCGTTTGTTACAACAAGTTTAATGCCGCTTTTTAATTCTTCATCAAGAATCCATTTAACTACAACAGCTACTTTATCCTGTCTTTCTTTGTCGATGTCAAATAAACGAATTTCATCCACTTCCAATTCATCTTTTCTTAATGCGATTGATTTTACAATACCTGGTGTAAAGGTACTTCCACCGCCTACGAGTGTGATAATCATGTTCCATTCCTCCATTTATTTATTATTTTTTTAAAGAGTATCCAGATAACTTTCTACTTCTTTTCTTACATCTGCAACTGTAAGTCCAATGATAACCTGAATATCATTACCTTTCTTAACAATTCCGCTGTTTGGAACTTTGTTAATTAAATCGTCATTTACAAGTGCTACATCATTTACATTTACACGAAGTCTTGTGAAACAGTTTTCAATTGTGTTGATGTTTGCTTTTCCGCCAAGACCTTCTACAAGACTTGCAATGCCGCTGTTTCCTGCTGTTGCTGTCTTAACTTCTTCTTTTGCTTCTGCTTTTACTTCTACTGCTGCACCTTCTGCTGTTACTGCTTCTGCAACTACGTCTTCACGACCTGGTGTCTTGTAGTTAAATTTCTTAATTAAGAAACTGAATACTACGAAGTATACAACAATCTGGATTGCTCCTAAAAGGAACATCATTGGCCAATGTGTCTTTTCCACACCTGCTGATAAGTTCATAAGTACAGATGCTAATAAGTTACCACCACAGAAGGCTGTTACATCACAAATCTTAAGTAATGCGATAAATAAACCTGCGATACAAGCATGTACGACATATAATACTGGTGCACAGAAGATAAACATGAAGTCTAATGGTTCTGTGATAGAAGCTAAACATGCTGTAATTACTAATGGGATAATAGTTGCTTTTACTTTCTGTTTGTTTTCTTTATATGCTGTATGGATAAATGCAGCACCGATACCGATGTAACCGAACATCTTTGTGAAACCGATTGCCATGTAGTAAATACTGTCTGAGAAACGTTCTACTGGCATCTGCATTTCTGTCATAACAATAGCGTAAGCACCTGCTACTGTTGTATCACCAACCTGAAGTACACCACCTAAATCTGTAAACTGGAATGGTGTGTATACTAAGTGGTGAAGACCTGTAGGAATTAAAAGTCTTTCTAAGAAACCATAGAGGAATAAACCAAATGTTCCTGTGTTCTTAATTACGTTTGCAAGTGCAGAAATTCCCTGCTGTACTACCGGCCAACCAAAGTTACCAAATACAGCTACAAGAATAGATACAAAGAACATAATCAAGAAAGAGAAACGTGCACCAGAGTAAATCTGTAATGCCCCTTTAAATCTCTTATGGCAAGTACGGTTATATACATATCCTGTTAAGCATCCGATGATAATACCACCGAATACACTCATATCTACTACCTGAATACCAAGAATTTCTGTCTGACCTGTTCCGAATAAACCTAACATAGCAGATGGTTCTGCAAGCTGATTCATGGAAGTCAATAAAATATTAGAGGATTTTAAGTAAATCAAATAAGATAACAGACCAATTAAACCAGCCTGATGCTTATCCTTCTTAGCTAATGCTGCTGCAATACCTACTGCAAAAATAACTGCTAAGTTGTTAATGATAATCATAACACCTTCATAGATTACTTTTCCAAGAATCTGAAGTGGTGCCCACTGTAAAAACGGAACTAATGCTGTAATTGTACTGTTTGTTAAAAGTACACCTACAACCATAATCATACCTGCTACAGAGAGGTAGCTTAATGGCTGTACCATTGCTTTTGCGAATACTTCTAAGGTATTCATGATTTTTTCTTTCATTTTGATTCTCTCCTTTTTCTTTTGGTGACATTTTGAATTATATGTAACTATTTATTTTGGTAACAGTTCAGCCACCGCCATTCGCAAAGTCGCACCTACGGTGCTTTCTCGCTGCTATGCAGCTAATTTTGTGCTGTTTGTTAATGCATGGCTGAACTGTTACTTATTTTGTGTATTCTACTACAACATCTTCGCCTTTTTTCACCTGTTTACCATGATGTAATGCTTTGATGTTAAATTCATCATGATTTAAAAGAATTAACATAGTTGTCATATCAATGCCTTTTTCTCTCATTACTTCCGGGTCAAATTCAATAACCGGCTGTCCTTTCGTTACGCTTGTTCCTGCCTCTGCCAATGTCTTAAAACCTTCACCATTTAAAGCCACTGTATCAATTCCTACATGAACCATTATCTCAAGTCCATCTGCATTAGACATACCAAATGCGTGCTTGGTATCTGCCACAAGAGAAAGTTCTCCATCACATGGAGCCACAATTACAGGATTCTCCGGAACAATAGCAACACCATCTCCTAATGCTTTGCTGGAAAATGCAGGATCATTTACTTCTTCCATTGCAATACATTTTCCATCTGCCACTGCTACAAGCTCTAAATTGTTTGATTTTTTCTTAAATAACTGAAACATGTACCTTCATCCTTTCTATTTATTCCTGCCTTTTAGAGTGCAGGTAATGATTACTAAAATTCTCTCTTCGCATTTACAAAATGTAAGGCAATAAAACCTGCCTCATGCTCTGAAAATGTAACTCCCAATCGTTGTTTTAAAAGTCCCACTGCATATTTACCAACCCCATATTCCCGGGGATATGCGTGCTTTAGCTCTCCTAAAAGTGCATTTTCCAACTGTACCCCTTTATGATATCTTTGGATTGCAAAGTTAATGTGGTCTGTTAGTGCCACATAAATACTTTGATTTAGCTTCATATCATAGGTTTCTTTGGCATAAGCGATAATGTCATTGGAAATTTCTATATGTTCCATTGGCATATCGGAAAGCATTTCCTGAAATTTTTTGGACATAGAATGATTTTCCATATAGAAGATTTTCTCGATTCTGCTTTCGTCAATGACATCTCCTGCCTTTGCCTTAAAACCGATACCCCTTCCCATAACGACAACTTCCTGCTTCTGCTCGTCAAAAGCAGAAAGCACATTATTGTTAATTACTTTATGAATATTCATCTATCCATACCTCTCAATACGCTTTTATATCCGGCTGCCGCAGAGAATGAACACTTCTGCAGCAGCCAGCCATTTACAGATTTTCTTCGAAGAATTTCTTTACTGCTTCAAATGCAGCTTCTTCATCTTCGCCTTCCACATTTACTGTTACCAAATCGTCTTTTTTTACACCCAGTGACATAACAGCCATCAATCTGGTTGCTTCTGCTTTCTTTTCACCTTTTACAATGGTGATGGTGCTCTGAAAGTTCTTCGCTTCCTTTGCAAGAACGCCTGCCGGTCTTGCATGGATTCCCAATTCATCTTTTACTACGTGTTCAAATGATTTCATAATCAATCGCTCCTTTTTATTTTTATTCAATAATTGCAGAACCTGCCATCAGCGCTGTAATATGGCATTTCTCAATTATAGTTTCCCTTTTACTCAACTTCACGAATTTTTGCACATACTGGAAGTACCATCGCCGGTGAAACGGATAATTCATCAATTCCCATTTTCACAAAGGTTTCCGTAAGGGCTAAATCTGCTCCCAATTCTCCACAGATACCAGCCCAGATTCCTGCTTTATGAGCACTGTCAATTACCATCTGAATCATCTTTAATACTGCCGGATGATGTGCATCAAAATGACGTTCTAACTTTTCATTCTGTCTGTCGATTGCCAATGTATACTGAGTTAAATCATTGGTTCCGATACTAAAGAAATCTACTTCCTTTGCAAGCTCGTCTGCAATCATAACTGCAGCCGGTGTTTCAATCATAATTCCAAATTCTACTTCACCAAATGGAACTCCCTCTGTTGTAAGCTCTGCCTTTACTTCTGCAATAATATTCTTTACTTCTTTGATTTCCCAAAGAGAAGCAATCATTGGAATCATAATGGCAATATTGCCAAATGCACTGGCTCTGTAAAGCGCTCTAAGCTGTGTTTTAAAGATTTCTTTTCTGTCTAAGCAGATTCTGACTGCACGGTAACCAAGTGCCGGATTTTCTTCCTCTGCCAAATCAAAATAGTCTATTTTCTTATCTGCACCAATGTCCAGTGTACGAATAATAACCTTTTTGCCTGCCATTAACTCTGCAACACTCTTATATGCCTGCAACTGTTCTTCTTCTGTTGGATATGTATTATTTTGTAAATATAAAAACTCGCTTCTAAAAAGTCCGATTCCTTCTGCACCATTCGTAAGAACTGCTGCAACATCTGCAACACCGCCAATGTTAGCATATAACTTAATTTTCTTACCAGATTTCGTTACTGCTTCTTTTCCTTTCAATTCCAAAAGAAGTGCTTCCTGTCTTTTCTGTTCTGCTAACTTTTCCTTGTATTCCTCTAAAACAGCTGTTTCCGGTTCAAGAATAATTATACCTTGTTCCCCGTCTACAATTGCCATTTTACCATTTACACCTTCTTCTACCGGAGTCAGTACTAACGCCGGAATATTCATGGTACGGGCTAAAATAGCTGTATGGGAATTGGTAGAACCTTTTCTTGTTACAAAAGCAAGCACCTTATCTCTGTCTAACTGAATCGTTTCACTTGGTGCCAAATCATCAGCCAAAACAATAGAGCATTCTTCACTTTCTTCTTCACTCTCGGTATTGCCAGAAAGCATACGAATCAAACGTTCTGAAATGTCTTTTACATCTGCCGCACGTTCTCTCATATAATCATCATCCATCTCTGCAAACATGGTTGCAAAGTTATCTCCGGTTGTTGCAACTGCATATTCTGCATTCACCTGTCCGGTACGAATAATGTTATAAACCGAATCACAATAGTCTTCATCCTCTGTCATCATCTGATGCACTTCGAAAATAGCAGCGTTATCTTCTCCGACCTCTTTTACTGCTTTTTCATAAAGCTGCTGCAATTCTTCAATAGCTGCTGCCTGTGCCGTCTGAAAACGTACACATTCTGCTTCTGCATCTTCTACACTGTAACGTCTTACTGTGCTGTCCTTTTTGGCAATTTCCCTAATTGGTCCAATTGCAATTCCACGAAATGCTGCCTTACCACTTACTTTAATCATAGGTTTTCCTCCTAACATGTAATCATGAGAAACACGCTTTGCGAGTTTCTCAGATTCGCGGGCAGCGCCAAATAGAAATGCAAGCATTTCTGCTTGGCTTATGCCTACCGCGCAAATAAAAAAAACCGAAAAGCAAACACACCACTAGCAGTGTATTTAGCTTTCCGGTTTAGTGCATATTAAAACGCGAACTATCCTTCAACTGACTAAATTATAGCTTTTTTTCGTCATTTTGTCAATCTAGTTGTTTTTACCAGTCGCACTTTTATGCATTTTGTATATTTTTCCATTTCATTTTTATAGGTTCTGCCCAAGAATCGGATTACATCTTCATTGTAAGCTGGATTCTCTTCTTCTGTAAATCTACATTCATTACCTTAACATCCACAATATCACCAACGCTGACAACGTCTAATGGATGTTTTACAAATCCTTTACTTGCAAGCTGTGAAATGTGAACCAGTCCGTCCTGATGTACACCAATATCTACGAATACACCAAAATCGATAACGTTACGAACAGTTCCTTTCAAAATCATGCCTTCTTTTAAGTCTTTCATTTCGAGGACATCGGTTCTAAGAATTGGCTTTGGCATATCTTCACGAGGGTCACGACCTGGTTTTTCTAATTCTTTTACAATATCCTCCAGTGTCATAACACCAATGTTTAATTCTTCTGCTAAGTTTTCTTTGTTCTTAATCTTCTTGCTAAGACTTCCTACATTGCTGATTACAGTTTCTACTGCTTTTTCATTCACTACTGTATCTTCTGTGGCCTTTACACCACCAGCCATTGCCTGTGCAAGTGCCTGTCCAAATACTGTATTCTTCTGCTTAACAACAATGTTCTTTTCCTGTCTCTTTGCAGGATTCTTCTTCGCAGTTTTGCTTTCTTTGACTGCTTTCTTTTCTTTGCCTTTGGAAGCCGCTGCTTCCGCCTGTGCCTTACGAACATCTTCCATTGTCCATCCAAGCTTTTCCATTAAGCCTTCTGTTGCAGCATAAGACTCCGGATGTACACTAGTTGCATCTAATGGATTGTCTCCGTCTGTGATACGCATAAAGCCCGCACACTGTTCGAAAGCTTTTGGTCCTAATTTAGCAACCTTTAAAAGCTGTTTTCTGTTTGTGAATCTACCATTTTCTTCTCTGTATGCTACGATGTTCTTAGCAATTACTTTGGATACACCGGATACATACTCAAGAAGTGGTGCAGAAGCAGTATTTAAGTCTACTCCAACCTTATTTACGGCTGTTTCTACTACACCAGATAAGGCTTCACTTAACTTCTTCTGGTTCATATCATGCTGGTACTGACCAACACCAATGGATTTAGGGTCAATCTTAACTAATTCTGCCAGTGGGTCCTGAATTCTTCTTG
>CAZRLE010000030.1:0-16907 GCA_964600705.1 uncultured Lachnoclostridium sp.
GTCGCAGTACATACAACGATACGTACGTTCTTCCTTATCTACTAATTTGAATACGTGGTCTAATTCCTGTTCGACAGATGTGATACATCTTGGGTTTTTGCATTTAGCCACGTTAACAATCATTTCAGGAAGCTCTAAACGTTTCTTTTCTACTGTCTGAGTGTCTTTGATGATATTAACTGTAATGTCCGGATCAATGTAACCAAGTACGTCAAGGTTGATATCAATGTTGTCATTAATTTTGATGATGTCCTTAACGCCCATTTTGCTGCTCTTTACATTTTTGATGATGGCAACGCTGCAGTCTAAATTATCAAGGTTTAAATGTTTATAAATCTGCATTGCTTTTCCAGCTTTGATATGGTCAAGTACAATACCTTTTTCAATACTATCTACTTTTAACATTTTAACGTCCTCCTATTATTTGTTAAGTCCTAAAAGAGTCATGATTAAAGCCATACGAACGAATTTGCCGTATTCAGCCTGATCAAAGTATACTGCTCTAGGGTCTTTGTCAACTTCTACAGAGATTTCATTTACACGTGGAAGTGGATGTAAAATCTTTAAGTCTTCTTTTGCAGAAGCTAACTTAGCAAGGTCTAAGATGTAGCTGTCTTTTAAACGAAGGTAATCTGCTTCGTTGAAGAAACGTTCTCTCTGTACACGAGTCATGTATAAAATGTCTAATTCGCCAATGACGTCTTCCATCTGTTCTACTTCTACGAATGGAATGTTTTTCTTTACAAGACCTTCCTTAACATAATCAGGAATCTGTAATTCTTTTGGAGAAATCAATATGAACTTAATATTTTCATATAAGGATAACTGTTTGATTAAAGAGTGAACAGTACGACCAAACTTTAAGTCTCCGCAGAAACCAACAACTAAGTTGTTTAATCTTCCTTTTGTCTGACGGATAGTAAGAAGGTCAGTAAGTGTCTGAGTTGGGTGATTGTGTCCACCGTCACCTGCATTGATAACCGGAATATTTACATTCATAGATGCTACTAATGGAGCACCTTCTTTTGGATGACGCATTGCGATGATGTCAGCATATTTTTCAACAGTACGAGCTGTATCAGCTACGCTTTCACCTTTAGCAGCGGAACTGGAATCGGCAGATGAGAAACCAAGAACACTTCCTCCTAATTCTAACATAGCAGCTTCAAAGCTTAAACGTGTTCTTGTACTTGGTTCAAAGAATAAAGTCGCTAATTTCTTTCCTTTACAAACCTCTGCATATTTTGGTCTGTTGTTGATGATGTCTTCTGCTAATACTAATATGTCATCAATTTCAGCCAGAGTTAAATCAGTTGGGTCAATTAAATGTCTCATAATTGTCTACCTATTCCTTTCTCTTTATGTATCTATTCGGCAAAATTTTTCCTATTATATCGCGTGAGGAATGGGTTTGTCAATGGAAAAAAATGAAAAAAGATAATTATACATATATAAAATGTGCGTATATTCACCGCAAGAATGGAGAAAATAGGGCATATAGCTAATTTACAGAATGCATGGGCATAAACAAAAAGGAGGAATGTAGGTGGCAGTAATTAATGTAAAAAGTGAAATCAAACCACTTAAAAAGGTGTTATTGCACCGTCCGGGGAATGAGTTGTTAAACTTAACTCCAGATACACTGGAAGGATTGCTTTTTGATGATATTCCATTCTTAGAAGTGGCGCAGGCTGAACATGATGCGTTTGCAAAGGTACTTCGTGATAACGGTGTTGAGGTGGTTTACCTTGAAGATTTAATGACAGAAGTTCTTGATGTGGGTGAAGAAATTCGAGATGAATTTTTAAAACAGTGGATTAGAGAAGCAGGTATTATTACGGATAAATGGACCAGGAAGCTTTATGACTTCATGATGGAATATGCAGGTGGAGATAACAAGAAGTTGGTATTAAAGTCTATGGAGGGTATTAAATTAGACGAGGTACGCTATAGTAAAGAAGATTCTTTGGTTGATTTCATGAGTGACAGTTCAGAATTAGTGGTTGCTCCAATGCCTAATCTTTATTTTACAAGAGACCCATTTGTCTGTATCGGTAATGGAGTAAGTTTAAATAAAATGTACTCAGTAACTAGAAACAGAGAAACGATTTACGGAGAATATATTTTCAAATATCACCCAGAATACAAAGGAGGGGTTGATATATACTTTGACAGATACAGCAACTTCCATATGGAGGGGGGAGATATTTTAAATCTCAATAATAAAGTACTGGCAATCGGTATTTCACAGAGAACACAACCAGATGCCATTGAATTGTTGGCAAGAAAGATTTTCCATGATGAAAAAGCTACAATTGATACAATTCTGGCGTTTGACATCCCATCAACCAGAGCTTTCATGCATTTAGATACCGTATTTACACAGATTGATTATGACAAATTTACCATTCATCCGGGCATTTTGGGACCACTGGTGGTATATGAAATCACAAAGGATGGAACAGGGCATAGGGTGGTTAGAGTGGAAACAGACTTACAAAGTATCCTGGCAAAACACTTGGGTGTTGAAAAGGTTACATTAATCAAATGTGGCGGAGAAGACAGAATTGCTGCTGAACGTGAGCAATGGAATGATGGTTCTAACACATTATGTATTGCTCCGGGAGTAGTGGTTGTATATGAAAGAAATACAGTTACAAATGAAATTTTAACGCAAATGGGCATTAAATGCTTAAAGATTCCAAGTGCAGAATTATCCAGAGGGCGCGGTGGTCCACGATGTATGAGTATGCCCCTTGTAAGAGAAGACTAAATTTTATTTATGAAAAGGAGATTGTAGCCATGGCGGTTAATTTGAGAGGAAAAAGCTATTTGAAATTATTAGATTTCACATCTGCAGAAATTCGCTATCTATTGGATTTATCTAAAAATTTTAAAGACTTAAAGAGAACTGGTACACCACACAGATATTTAGAAGGAAAGAATATGGTATTATTATTTGAAAAAACATCAACAAGGACAAGATGCTCCTTTGAAGTTGCCGGATTGGATTTGGGTATGGGGGTTACTTACCTTGATCCGGGAAGCTCTCAGATGGGTAAAAAAGAAAGTATTGCAGACACAGCAAGGGTACTTGGAAGAATGTATGATGGCATCGAATATCGTGGTTTTAGTCAGGAGTTAGTTCAGGAGTTATCCGAATATGCAGGTGTTCCGGTATGGAATGGTTTAACAGACCAGTTCCATCCAACACAGATGTTAGCAGACCTTTTAACAATTGAAGAAAAATTGGGACGTTTGAAGGGTGTTAATTTTGTATACATGGGTGATGCCAGAAATAATATGGGTAATTCTTTAATGGTTGCCTGTGCTAAGATGGGTCTGAATTTCACAGCATGTGCTCCAAAAGAATTATTCCCTGAGGAATGGCTGGTGGAAGAATGTAAGAAACTTGCAACAGAAAATGGATGTACGGTGACATTAACAGAAGATGTTAAAGCTGGTACTGCAAATGCAGACGTTGTTTATACGGATATCTGGGTGTCCATGGGTGAACCGGATGAGGTTTGGGAAGAAAGAATACAGTTGTTGAAACCTTATCAGGTTAATAAAGCGGTTATGGAAAATGCCAGCCCGGATGCTATCTTCATGCACTGCTTACCATCTTTTCATGATACAAAAACAGCAATTGGTGCTCAGATAGCCGGGAAATTCGGGATTCCGGAAATGGAAGTAACCGATGAAGTATTTGAATCAAAACAGTCTGTAGTATTTGATGAAGCTGAAAACAGAATGCATACAATTAAAGCGGTAGTTTATGCTACGCTTTGTTGATTTTTTTAAACAGAGGGCTAGAAGCGTTTATTATAATTGTGTTATAATGTAAACGCCTCTACAAATAAAAACCATATAAAATATGGAACGAAAAGGAGATAGAGGCTATGAAAAGTAAGAAGATTGTCCTCGCATTAGGGAGGTAATGCATTAGGAAATAATGCGGAAGAACAGTTAAAATTGGTAAAAAATACTGCTAAAACAGTAGTGGATCTGATTTCTCAGGGACATAAAGTTATTATCGGACATGGTAACGGACCACAGGTAGGTATGATTAACTTGGCTATGGAATATTCTGCTACACAGGGTGGAGGAACACCGGCAATGCCTTTTCCGGAATGTGGTGCCATGTCTCAGGGATATATCGGATATCACTTACAGCAGGCAGTTCAGCAGGAATTAAAGGCAAGAGGCATTGAAAAAGAAGTGGCTTGTCTTATTACCCAGGTAGTAGTAGCTTTGGAAGACCCGGCATTTGCAAAACCTGCAAAACCAATTGGAGCTTTCTTGTCGAAAGAAGAAGCAGATAAGATTGCAGCTGAAAAAGGGTATGTATTTGTAGAAGATGCAGGCAGAGGTTACAGAAGAGTAGTACCTTCTCCACAGCCAAGGAGAATCGTTGAATTAAATATTGTTAATAAATTAGTAGAAGATGATGTAGTAGTTATTACAGTTGGTGGCGGCGGAATTCCGGTAGTTGAGACAGAAAATGGTTTACAGGGAACAGCTGCAGTTATTGATAAAGATAAATCCTGTGCAAAGTTAGCAGAAGATTTAGGTGCGGATGTGCTTGTAATTCTTACAGCGGTTGAACGTGTATGTATTAATTTCAACAAACCAGATCAGAAGGAACTTGCAGAAATCAACTTGGCAGATTGTGCCAGGTACATTTCAGAAGGACACTTTGCTCCGGGAAGTATGCTTCCAAAGGTAGAAGCTTGTATGCAGTTTGTTGAGTCAGAACCAGGAAGAGAGGCGCTTATCACTTCCCTGGAAAAAGCAGGTGCTGCTATGACAGGAGAAACTGGAACAAAAATTGTTTCTTAGATACCATGATATAAGAGTGGGAGATGCATTCTGATTATTATGAGGAGGAGAAATAATTGGAAAGGAAAGAAAAAAGAGGTTTCCGGATGCCATCTGCATTTAGTATGCTATTTTTAATTATTTTTGCTTTGGGAGTCATTACCTGGTTTATTCCGGCAGTAGAAAGTGCAACACTTTCACAGATGATTATGGCAGCTCCTAAGGGATTCGTGGATGCCATTGATGTATGTGTCTTTGTATTATGCATCGGTGGTTTTCTGGGAGTGATGACGAAAACAGGAGCATTAGATGCAGGTATTGCTACTATTGTTAAAAAACTTAAAGGGAATGAATTAATGTTAATTCCAATCCTTATGCTTGTATTTTCCTTAGGTGGCACATCTTATGGCATGTGTGAAGAAACCATGGCTTTCTACACACTTGTAGTTGCTACTATGATGGCTGCCGGTTTTGATGCCATGGTTGGTGCAGCTATTCTGCTTTTGGGTGCTGGTGTGGGCTGTCTTGGTTCGACAGTAAACCCATTTGCGGTTGGTGCAGCTATTGATGCTGTGCAGGGTGCCAATCCGGACATTGTTATCAATCAGGCAGTTGTTATTGGACTGGGCGCAATTTTATGGTTAATAACTCTAGTAATGGCTATCATATTTGTGTATAATTATGCAAGGAAGGTAAAAACAGAAGGAAAAAGTATTCTGACGGCAGCAGAAAGAGCTGCTTCAGAAGCAGAATATGGTAAGGGGATAGAAAATGATGTTCAGATGACAGGTGCCCAGAAACTTGCTTTAGCATTATTTGCATTTTCATTTGCAATCATGATTATCTCTTTAATTCCATGGTGGAGTTTTGGTATAAATATGCCGGCATGGACAGGGATTTTAGTGGGAAAGCCATTTGGTGACTGGTATTTTCAGGAGTTTCAGGCGTGGTTCACTATTATGGCTGTTATTGTTGGTATTGTATCCAAGCTGAGAGAGAAGGAGATTGTGAACTCATTTATGGCTGGCGCAGCCGATATGATTAGTGTGGTATTAGTCATTGCAGTATCCAGAGGAATCTCTGTCCTTATGACAGAAACGGGACTAGGCATGTATGTATTAAAAAATGCATCCAATGCTTTGGCGGGCATAAATGGAGGTTTATTTGCCCTGGCAAGCTTAGTTGTTTACGCAGGATTGTCATTCCTGATTCCATCCTCATCCGGTCTTGCAGCGGCTTCTATGCCCACATTTGGTGGATTAGCCCATAGTATCGGTTTGAGTCCGGAAGTTATGATTACAATCTTCTGTGTGGCAAGTGGTATTGTTAACCTGATTACACCTACAAGTGCGGTTGTAATGGGAGGTACAGCATTATCCAAAATCGAATATCCGACCTGGGTTAGATTTGTTGCGAAATTTATTGTCGTCTTAACAGCAGTTTGTGCTGTTATCGTGTCTGTAGCTATGATAGTTCTGTAGCTACAGGTACATAGTGTAGAAAAGAGTATTTAAAGGGGTGTGAACATGAAGGGAATGAATAGTTCCAAAGATGCTAATAGCGTGAAAAATGTGCGCCAGGAAGCTATTTTGGATTTAATTGAAAATGAAAATATTGCAACGCAGAATGAATTGTCAAAGAGGCTGGAAGAAGAAGGCTTTGTTGTGACACAGGCAACCATTTCAAGGGACATCAGAGAGCTGCGTCTTGTGAAGGTGGCGGGTCCGAGAGGTAATTATCGTTATGCGGTAGACAAACCAAAGGATGGACATCAGGCGTCTAATAAATTCTATTCTATGTTTTTAGCGGCTGTACATAAGGTGGATTATGCTAATAATCTGGTTGTTATCAGCTGTTATACAGGGATGGCACAGGCAGTATGTGCAACCATGGATAGTATGGAATGGTCGGGAGTGCTTGGAACCATAGCAGGAGATGATACGATTCTTGTAGTTGTAAGAGATGAAAAGACAGCAGAAGAGATGGTAAAGACATTAAGAGAAATTCATTAATGAATGAGACAGAATGAAATGATGGTACGCGATATGAAACAATTTCTTAAAACAGGAAAAAAAGTGGCAGCAGGTACGTTAGGATGCCTGGGGCTTTTAGTAATTGGTTTAATAACTTATTTGACGATAACAGAATACAGACCGGAGGCAATAGAAGAAAAAGAGGTAATCGGCAGTGATTCGGAAGAGCTTTCTATAGAAGATACCCTATCAGTTGTATCCTATAACATAGGGTATGGATGTGACGGAAAAGAAAGTGACTTTTTTATGGATGGAGGGAAAATGGTAAGGCCAGACTCCATTCAAATTGTAGAAAAGAATATGGATGGAACGATAGAAATATTACAGGAGTTGGATGCAGATGTTATGTTTTTGCAGGAAATAGATAGGGATTCCAAGCGTGCTTATGGAATTGATGAGGTGCAAATGGTATATGAGACATTTCAGGATGCTTATAACTATGCATTTGCAATTAACTATAAAACAAATTATGTACCATATCCATTATATGACAATATTGGACGGGTAGAAAGCGGGCTTATGACCTTGAATTCCTTTGAGGTAATAGAAGCAAAGCGATATAATCTGCCTTGTTCTTATAGCTGGCCGGTTCGTCTGGCACAGTTAAAGAGGGGGCTTCTTGTAGAAAGAGTACCTTTGGCGGACAGTGACAGAGAAGTTGTTTTTGTTAATCTGCATTTAGAAGCGTATGCGGCAGGAGAAAAGAAAGAAGCACAGACAAAAGTGCTGGTAGACCTGCTTCAGAGCGAATATGAAAAGGGAAATTATGTGGTTGCAGGAGGAGACTTTAATCAGTACTTCCCGGAGACTAATACAGAAGAAGTATATCCTATCTATGATGGAGAGAATTACAGACCGGAAGAAATTGATGCAGATATACTGCCGGAAGATTGGATTTGGTCTATTGACCTTGGGACACCAAGCTGTCGTTTGCTGAACGAGCCGTATAATCCGGAAAATGAGCAGACACAGTATTATGCAATTGATGGATTTATTCTTTCGCCGAATGTAAAGGTAGAGAGAATAGAAACAATTGATACACAGTTTGAGTATTCAGACCACAATCCGGTTTATATTGAGATATCTTTTGAACCATAATAAATAATAATTTTTTATTACATAAAACAAGGATATATTTTATGGAGGTTATACGTTATGATAAAAGAGCGTTTAAAACAGCTTCGTGAAAAAATGGAAGAGAGAGGAATTGACATTTATGTAGTTCCAACTTCTGATTTTCATGAGTCAGAGTATGTAGGAGAACATTTTAAAGCCAGAAAGTTCATCACAGGATTTACTGGTTCAGCCGGAACTGCTGTTATTACAAAGACAGAGGCAGGACTTTGGACAGATGGAAGATATTTCATTCAGGCAGCAGCACAGTTAGAAGGCAGTACTGTTGATTTGTACAAAATGGGAATGGAAGATGTTCCAACCGTAACAGAATTTATTAAGGATAAGCTTCCTGAGAATGGATGTCTTGGCTTTGACGGAAGAGTTGTCAATGGAAAGCTTGGAAGCGATTTTCAGAAGATTGCCGATGAAAAGAGTGCAAAGCTTCATGTAGATGAAGATTTAGTGGATATGATTTGGGCTGACCGTCCAGAGCTTTCTAAGAAGCCTGCTTTTGTATTAGAAGACAAATATGTAGGAAAAACAGCAGCAGAAAAGCTTTCTGATGTAAGAGCGAAAATGCAGGAAAAGGGAGCAGACGTACATGTAATCACTTCATTAGATGATACAGCATGGTTATTAAATGTACGTGGTGGTGATATTAGCCATTTCCCAGTAGTACTTTCCTTTACTGTAGTAACAATGGACAGCTGCCACTGGTTCTTAAATGAAGAAGTGTTAAATGATGCAGTAAAGGCACATTTAACACAGAATGGTGTAGTAACAGGCGGTTATAATGATATTTATGATTTCGTGGCTTCTTTAAAAGAAGACAGCGTTGTGCTTATGGATAAATCCAGTGTGAACTTCCGTATCTGTCATAGTCTGAATGAGAAGATTAAGATTGTAGATGCAAAGAATCCAACGCAGCTTATGAAGGCTATGAAGAATGCAACAGAAATCAGCAATACACGTAATGCACATATCAAAGATGGTGTGGCATTTACAAAGTTCATGTACTGGTTAAAACAGAATATCGGAAAGATGGAGATTACAGAAATTAGTGCATCTGATTATTTGGAAGCACGTAGAAGAGAGCAGGAAGGCTTCCTTGATTTAAGTTTTGATACCATCAGTGCTTATGGTCCAAATGCAGCTATGATGCATTATTCTGCAACAGAAGAATCCAATGCTGTATTACAGACAAAAGGCCTGTATCTGGTAGATTCAGGCGGACACTACTATGAAGGTTCTACAGACATTACAAGAACAATGGCACTTGGTGAACTAACAGAAGAAGAAAAGTTATATTTCACAACCGTTGCCCGTTCTAACTTAAACCTTTCTGCGGCGAAGTTCTTGTATGGATGTACAGGTAACAATCTGGATATCCTTGCCAGAGGTCCACTTTGGGATATGGGAATGGATTACCGTTGTGGAACAGGACATGGTATCGGACATATCTTAAATGTGCATGAAGCGCCAAATGGCTTCCGTTGGAAAGTAGTACCAGAAAGAAATGACAGTGCTGTATTAGAGGCAGGTATGATTACAACAAATGAACCAGGTGTATATATTGAAGGTAAGTTTGGTATTCGTACAGAAAACGAATTAATCTGCTACGAGGCAGAAAAAAATGAATATGGTCAGTTTATGGCATTTGAGACAGTTACTTATGCACCAATTGATTTAGATGCAATTGTGCCGGAAGAAATGACCAGAAGAGAAAAACAGCTTCTCAATGACTATCACAAGATGGTATACGAAAAACTTTCTCCATACATGACGGAAGAAGAAAATGAGTGGTTGAGGAAATATACAAGAGAAATATAAGAAATAACAATAAGAAGGGTGTGCGGCCATGATTGCTGCACACCCTTTGAGGTTAAGTATTCTGTGTCTGGAAAGCTGTCTTCTGTTTTTGAAGAAATTCTATAAACTGTTCCTTTGGTAAAGGTTTTGAAAAATAGTAACCCTGAACATAGTTAATACCAAGGTCTTCCATAGTCGAATATTGTTCTGCTGTTTCAATTCCTTCAGATACAATCTCTAATTCCATTCCATGAATCATCTGGATGGCAGCATCCATAACATGACGAGCCTTATTGTTATTGAAGTAAGCGTTAGACATTTCGCGGTCAAATTTAACAATGTCAACGGGCATATCAATGATATAATTAAGATTAGAGTGACCAGTACCAAAATCGTCCAAGGAGAACTTAATGCCATAATTTCTCAGTAAATCCATATTGCCAAGTAAAATTTCTTTTTCCTTTAAGGAGGCAGATTCTGTTATTTCCAAGTTAATCATGCTTGGATCAATGTCAAATTCTTTCATAATTCGAATATAATCAGCAGCTAAGTAATCGTAGGAGCATTGTATTGTAGACAAGTTAACTTCAATATACTTGAAACCATACTGCCGTAAATCATTTTCGTGGAGAAATTCGCATACCTGTCGGAAAATCATTTCACCAAGCTGTATGATTTTGCCGTTACTTTCTGCCAGAGGAATGAAGTTATTTGGTGGAACCAGATTGCCCTCGGCATCGCGAATCCGAACCAATGCTTCGGCAGAAGTAAACTGCTTTTCTTTGGCAGAATAAATTGGTTGATAATAAACTTCCACACGATTGTGATGAAGGGCATCAAGGAGAATCTGTTCGTTGCGTTGTTCTCTCTGCATTTCTTCGACCACTTCCTGATTTAGTCGAAGAATGTTGGTATCAGTGAATTCTTCGGCATGAATGCGGGCATAGCGTAACAGGTATAATAAATCAGAAGGGGTGTCAACAATAGTACAGTCACTCATGTAAATCCAGTTCGGATTAACAAAAATGCGGTCAAACTCCCAACCAGTCTCTAAGCGCTGTTTGAGTATTTCGGCAGATTGCTCAATATTAGGGTGCTCCCTAAACAGAATAACGATTTCATCTTCCGAATGCTGGAAAGCATAAACGCCATCTAATTGGTTTAAGTAATTAGCTACATTAAGGAACATACGCTCGTTAATCTGAGAATCATTCTGACGTTCAAAAATGTGCTGGAAAACAATGACAATCATAGGAAATGACTGCTTTTCGTAGAATAGCTCACGTAAATGCTGTATAAAAGCATTCTGGTTGAATAAGCCGGTATCTCGGACAAGATAGGAACCAGGATTTTCAAGCATCAGATAAACGATAGTAACCCCGAGGGCACAGGCATAACCAACAATTAAGAGGTGATTGTTAAAAAGCTGTACCATTGCAGCAATAGTCCAGATAATCATCCAGAGAGATACGGCTTCTCTTCTTCTTGCTAAAATGTATTTGCGCTTGCGGAAATTGATAATTAAAGTAGAGGAGATAAATAAAAAAGTGAAAATGTAAGTCACTACAGTACTGGGACCATAACTGTAAATGATAAGTTCAGCAGGATCATAGTAATAGTCGATAGGCGCAAGATAAGTAAGCACAACACCAACAATACATACCCTGCGGAAAATTTTAGGAAGAGTCTGATATTTTTCCGTATCAAAATAAGCATCGGCACAAACATAGATAAGACCTCTGAGTGCAACGCAAATCAGTGTAACAAGGTATGTTTTACATATGTAATCTACAAAAAAGCGTGGCAACGTTGCTTGATTTCTGATGGCTGTAATGGATGCAATATCGAAAAAAAGGCACAAAACAGAGAATAGAAGTGCAATTCGGAATTGTTTCTCTGTCTGCAAATTAACCTTTTTCTGAAAATGAAAGAAAAAGCATATGATAAGTAATAAAATAAGTCCGCAATGTTGTGCAGTTGTTATCATGCATAACTCCTATCTTGTGTCATCTATTAGTATCATTAATGGTATCTGTTAAAATGTCTGAAAGTATTATGTTATAACAGATATTTTAACATATATTTGGGAAAATGACAAATAAAAGTGAGACAAACCGCAGAAAATATTGGATTTTTCATGGGGGTATATAGTAATTTGAATACAACCTTTGAAAAGTGCATAGAATGTACAAACAAAATCTTGGGGGAAACAGTGAAAGGTTATATTGAAGAAAGGGCGGTACAGGTTGCGAATTATATTATAGAGAATAATGCTACCGTGAGACAGGCAGCAAAGCAATTTGGGATTAGTAAGAGTACAGTACATAAGGATGTAACAGAAAGACTTTTGGTTATTAACAAAGCCTTGGCGCATCAAGCGAGGATGGTGCTGGATGTGAATAAATCCGAGCGTCATATAAGAGGGGGATTAGCTACAAAGGAAAAATATTCACATCAGAATGGATAAAAGAAAGCGCGTGGTATTCAGACGTTTATGAAAACCATGCGCTTTATTAATTTATTCGTATAAGCGATAAAATTTGCCACTGGAAATAGAAATGCGGCGGTTAATTTTACTTACAGTCTGTCCTCCCTGAGACCACTTCCAGTTCTGTTCAATTAAAGTAACAGTATTATCGTCGTTAACCTGTTTAACGATAGCCCAGTGGTTAGAGCTGCCTGTGGAAAGGCATGCAACCACATCGCCGACCTGCGGAGTCTTTACCTGCTTGAATGTACCTTTGGAAGATAAAGGTGTACGTCCGCTTAAAAGATTATTAACAGAAACGCCATATACTTCTTTATAGTATCTTTTGATGTATGCGGCACAGGAGTAAGTAGCACTGCTTCCGTCGCTACGACCTTTGCGGTATAAAGCATCTACACCATTAAAAGAATCTGCTACGAAGCCTTCTTTGGTAATAGTAAGAATTTTCTCTTTGTAATCTACTTTTTCTGTTTCTTCTGTTTGTTGGGAAGCATTAGTTGCCTTTTCTGCCTTGTTATTCTTTTTGTTCTTAGAAGAATTCTCTGTAGTATCATCCGCTTTTTCTATAGTGTCAGTAGTCTCCTCTGTGGATACTTCTGTAACTTCCACCTCAGCAGCAGAAGCTGCCATAGTTGGTGTGTTTATGAATAAAAGCCCTGCCAGGGCAAAAAATGCTAATCTTTTGTATGTATGCATAATTGTTAACTGCCTTTCTATTGACGTAGAACATTACTTTTAGAAATATACCAAACTTTTGTAATAATTTCAATAGAAAGTTAACAAAAATGTAATAATTGGAAGTCTGCACAAAAAGAAAGGCGATTTTTATAAAAATTCACTAAGATATCCGGACATATTTTCGCGATTCATCATGCGAACTAAAACATCTCTGTCCCAGAGGATGACGTCATTGGCAATTGCCAGTTCTTCGGCGTTTCTGGAATAATTGGAGTTGGTAACCACCAGTCCTGTGTCTGTTTCATAATATGCCATTGAGCCAATTACCTCCTGTACGGCTTTGACCCCAATGGTGGAATTGTAGCGCTTGGCTTGTACAGCAACAGTTCTACCTTTGTAGTCTAAAATCAGGTCTGCTCCGTAATCATTAGAAGTCTTAGTAGTGGTAACGGTACAGCCCAGATTCTCAAAGTGTGTCTTGAGAAAAAGCTCGAATTCCTCACCGGTCATGCGGTCGACCTTCTGCAGAGAATAGTGAAGCACCCAGAAGCGCCCAAGCCAGGCTGCCATATTCTTCGCGGTAATAACTAGAACAAGACACCCAAAGAGAATTAGAAGCAGTGTGTATTGAGATGCTTGATAGTTAAATTGAGTATCTAATAAGTAACAGGTCATACAAAAAAGAATGCCTGCTTCAATCAATGTTAAAATGGATTTTTTAATATAATGTATCATGTAAACCCCTCGAAATAGAATATATGTTCTGTTTTATCATAACACATGCACATGGGTTTGTAAAGAGGTGGAAAAAAGTGTCAATTGATTTTGTGCACTTATAACAAAAAAATGCTAGAAATGGTACAAAATGGAAAATTTATGCTATAATTAAGGGCAGAATAGAATGATATGGGTAAATACAAGTGGTAAGAGAGTGGGGATTAAATGACTTTAGGAAAAAATAATGGAAAAGAGCAGGCTATTGGTATAAGAGACCAGAAGAGACGTGAGCAGATGGAACGTCATGCAGAGTACAGTTTTGTCTATGCAGCGCGTTTTGATGAGGATTTTCCGGTAAAAGCAGGGGAGTATCAAAAAATATTAAAATTAGGCGATTATGGTTATGTTATGAATATAGAAATTGATTCTGTAGAGGACGATGGTGTTGATATAAAAAAAGACCATACACGTATCTATGAGTATCTGAAAAATGTAATTAAGCAGCACAATAACTGCGTAGTCGGACCACGTCTGGGAAACCGGATTTTGGTATATGTGGATACAGTAACCAGACAGCAGGAGCAGGGAAAGGAATCAATGGCAGATATTAAGCTGGCAGCTCACATTCTTGTAGGTCTGAAAGAAGACTTGAAAATGAGTGTTTCAATCGGGATTGGAAATGAGAGACCGCTGAAGGAGTTTCATATTTCCTTTGAAGAAGCCGTAAGATGTCTGCGATATCGTGATACTCACAATATAGTTCGTGTTCGTGATATTGAGAAAGTTGATATATCTCATGAGGATTTTATTAAGTTAGAAAATCAGATGTTGAAGAGTGTCAAATTTGCCAGTTCAAAAACAATGGATTTGTTTTCAGAACTTTTGGATATGACAAGACCTTTGACAGAGGATAGAAGAAGAAATAAGATTATGGAGCTTCTGGTGCTGGCAGGACATGAGGCACGAATTGACGGACAGGATGAAATAGGATTTCTCAATTATAACAGGTTATTTGAACAGTATAAGAGGATTCCAGCAGAAAAGTTCGATGCATGGGCATGTCAGAACTTTGAATATATTTTAAGTGGTATTGTTGCCAACCGACAGGGAAAGAAGTCGGAAAGTATAAGGACTGCCATTCGTTATATGGAAGAGTATTATATGGAACAGATTACACTGGAAGAAATTTCGGGTTATGTAGGTGTGACACCGCAGCATTTTAGCAAAATGTTCAAAAAAGAGCTGGGAATTAATTACATTGAATGGCTGACCAATTATAGAATAGATGTTGCGAAAGAACTGCTTATGGAAGGGAAAGATGCAATTAAAGAAATTTGTTACAGGGTTGGGTATAGTGATCCCAATTATTTCAGCCGAATTTTTAAAAAGGTGGTAGGGGTATCACCAAAAGAATATGCATCTAATACAATAAAACTGCCACGTTAATGCGTGGCAGTTCGAATTTGAAATGATAAAATTAGCAATAATAGTTAAACAACATTCCGCTGTACATAGTTGCGGAATATGGGTGGTTGATACCCTGCTTTGAGTAATTAGGATAAGTAATCAGCTTCTTATCTACATAATCCATTGGGTTTACTGTGATGGAAGATGATTTTTTGGCAAGAGCACGTGTCATACCATGTTCTGAAGAAAATAAATTCTGCATATCTCCTTCTTCAATAGCCTGTTTGGCAAGAGATTCATCAATCTGCAGGAAATTCCCTTCGTCAAAATAAAGACCACAGGATTCCATTTCATTTCTGTATGGGTAAAGGCTTCGCTTCATTTCACGTACAAGCTTTGCAGAGTGTCCCTGTTCAGAAGGATAGTCTTTTGCAAGTTGAACCATTTCATTATAGACATTAGTAAACTTCTCAATATGAGCCATAACCTTATCTGCATCCGCAATATAGGAAATGTCAATCGGCTCATCTGTTTCTTCATAAAAATCTAACTGCAGGCTGTGATTTAATACTACATGGTTAGTGAGTGCTTCATTCTCTTCGCCAGATAGCGAAAAGCGCGCATTAGAAGATTTCTGCTCAATATAATTTAAGTCGTAAAATTCAACCAGACCTTGTTGGAAGTCAGGAGTAGACGTATCCTCCAAAGTAAAAATAGGTTCGCCAATATTTCCTGTTGCCTCAGAAGTAATGGAAAAAGTAATTTCATTCTTGTTAAGAGGCATAATAGAAGCAGTTACACCGATATCTGATTTGTTCATAAACGCAGCCAGTTTGTTAAGAATTGTTTCGTTAGAAGAACCTGGCTTAATGTTGAATTGGAATTCGTAACGATTCTCCTCTACATTAACCACAAAGCTATAAGAACCAGTTCGTGGTTTTGGTCCATCTTTTAGAATCGGGCGGCTTATGTTAATCTGAGGTTTAGCCAGTTCCTTTAAATCCAATGTAAATGGTTCGGGCAGGTTGGAAGTATCCTCCGAAACAAAATTAGCACTGACCAGATTCGGGTTCTCCGAATAAGGCTTTATCATATTGAAAGGAGTGCGTTCCGGGTCGCTCATTTCAGAAAGTACTGAATTGAGAGCGATAGAGCTTTCCTTCAGGGAAATGGCAAATAACTGGCTTTCGTCAGATAAAGATACCTTATATAAAGGAGAGCGTTTGTTCATATTAATGATATGAGTGTATAAAGAACGTAATTCACTCTTCTTATGTGTATTGTTTGCTGATGGTGATGCAGGTCTTGCCATCACTTCCGGCATCAGATAATTATAAACACTCTGAATCATAAAAACTCTCCCTTCCTATATATAGTATGCAACTTCATCATAATCCAATATCTAGAAAAACTGAAGTTTTGCCTAAAAAACTACACAATAACCTAATTTGATTATATCACCTGCCCCTCTCCTTGTCGAGTATAAAACATGATTTTCTGCACTTTTGGGCACATAGTAACAGGTCACCACCACACCTATATAATACAAGAAGATTTTATCTTTCTACTGTTTCGAGCCAAGCGCTTGTAGGGGAATATTTTTCTCGCAGCCTAACGAACTTTAAGAAGTTCTAAATACTTTTGAATTTTTGCCTTTATTATGCCTCGCTCTCACCGAAACTCGCAGGGTGAGGTAGCTCATGGTCCTCATAGCGGGCCTTTGTGCACACCGGTCCTTAGCCCACAGTGTTAGCTGATTTTGTTTTATAGCTAACGATGTGGGCTTAGTACCGCTGTAGTGCACAAGTGCAGCGGGAGCAGCCGCGAGAGGACCTGAG
>CAZRLE010000031.1:0-16409 GCA_964600705.1 uncultured Lachnoclostridium sp.
AATCGAGATTATCACAGGACTTCGTAAAGCAGACTCAGGTGAAATTAAAATTCTTGGTAAAGATATCTTTAACCATACACCAAAAGAAATTTTTGAAGCAGGTGTATCCAGTATTCCTGCAGACCGTCAGAAACATGGTTTAGTTTTAGAGTTTTCTAACGAAGACAACATGATTTTACAGCATTTTAACGAAGCACCATTTGCTAAAAATGGTTTCCTTGACAGAAAGGCAATTCGTGAACATGCAACCGAATTAGTAGAAAAGTTTGACGTTCGTCCAAGTGGTTCTATGGGACAGCCGGCCGGAACTTTATCTGGTGGTAATCAGCAGAAGGTAATCATTGCCCGCGAAATTACTAACGATAAAGAACTCCTCATTGCAGTTAACCCAACTCGTGGTCTTGACGTTGGTGCGATTGAATTCGTACACAAATATATCGTAGAACAGAGAAATAAGAATCGTGCTGTTCTTCTTGTTTCCTTCGAACTTGATGAAATCATGAGCTTATCCGACCGTATTGAAGTAGTATTTGATGGTCAGATTACAGGTAGTGTATCAGGTAAAGAAATCGAAGATAAGACAACAGATGAAAAAGAACTTGGATTCTTAATGGCAGGAGGTAAACGCCATGAAAAATAAAAGAAGTATTTTAGAGTCAAATGTGCTTTATACACTGATTGCCATTTTGATTGGTTTTATTATCGGAGCAATTTTCCTTACTGCAGCAGGAATTAGTCCGGCTGTAGCTTATGGTAAGTTAATCAGTGGTGTTTTTGGAAAACCTAAATTCATGGTTTGGACATTAGTATATGCCAGTCCATTGATTTTTACAGGTTTAAGTGTGGCTTTCTCATTCCGTACAGGTGTGTTTAACATTGGTGCAGAAGGTCAGTTCGTAGTAGGTTCTTTAGCAGCTTGTATCGTAGGTGTTTTAGTTGAATTACCTCCGGTAATCCATGCGTTTGCATGTATGGTAGCAGCTGCAGCAGCAGGTTTCATCTGGGCTTACATTGTAGGTATCATGAAAGTAAAAAGAGGTATCCATGAAGTATTATCCTTCATCATGTTTAACTGGATTGCTTTCTACCTTTCTAACTACGCAGTAAATACAGAAATACTTCACAAAGAAGGTGAAGGAGAAGCAACAAAGAATGTACTTGATTCAGCACGTATTCTTTTACCAGAAGGTCTTCTCAAAGCATTAGAATGTACATCTGCAAACTGGGGGTTCGTTTTCGCAGTAATTGCAGCAGTAATTGTATGGATAGTTATTGAAAAGACAACATTAGGTTATAAATTAAAAGCAGTTGGTTTTAACAAAGATGCAGCCATTTATGGTGGTATCGATGCTGATAAGTCCATCTTAACAGCTCTTGGTATTTCCGGTGCTCTTGCAGGTCTTGGTGGTGCAGTTCAGTTACTTGGTATGGGTGTTCGTATCAGCCAGTTCGCAGGACAGGAAGGTTTTGGTTTTGATGGTATTACAGTAGCTCTTATTGCAGGTTCTAACCCACTTGGATGTATTATTTCAGGTATCTTCTATGGTGCTATGAAATACGGCGGTGCTAAGCTTACTATGGTTGGCGCACCAGAAGAAGTTATCCAGATTATCATGGGTTGTGTAGTTATTTTTATCGCTATTTCAAAAGTGTTTAAAAATCTTTTTACAAACCTCGCAAAAAGAAAGGAGGCAAAATAAATGGATGCTTTAATCAGTAATTTAGGTCTTTTAATTAACGCAACATTAGTTGCAACTCCTCCGTTATTGTTAGCAGCGATTGGTTCTTGTTTCTCAGAAAGAAGTGGTGTTGTTAACATCGGTATTGAAGGTATGATGACATTTGGTGCTTTTGTAGGCGCTGCTATGGGGCTTGTAGTAGACAACGGCTGGGTAGCATGGATTTGTGGTGGTCTTGCAGGTGCACTTTTAGGTTTAGTTCACGCAATTGTATGTATTCAGTTTCATGCAGACCAGACAATTGCAGGTACAGCGATTAACTTCATTGGACCAGGTCTTGCGCTTTTCTTATCAAAGGCAATTTTTGGTTCCTCTGATACACCTCCATTGAATGCAACTCAGAAACTTCCAAAGCTTTTTGAAGGTATATTTGAAGCTGGTTCTTTTGCAGGAAACGTATTAAACGTATACAGTGTTGCATATCTTGTATTTATTTTTGCAGCAATTGCAGCATTTGTATTTAACAAAACTAAATTTGGTACACACTTACGTGCCGTTGGTGAACATCCGGAAGCATGTGAATCTTTAGGTATCAGCGTATATGCAGTACGTTATGCCTGTGTAATTATTTCAGGATTTTTATCTGGTCTTGGTGGTGCATTTGTAACTTTAGCTACAATTAACCAGTTCCGCCCAAGTGTAATCGTAGGACAGGGCTTTATCGCTATTTCAGCGGTAATTTTTGGTAAGTTTAATCCTACTGGAGCAATGAAAGCTTGTTTATTATTCGGATTCTGTAGTGGTGTTAAATCCATTATCAGTATGTCCAATGTCATTTCTCCAAACTTAATTTCCATGATTCCATATTTCGTAACAATTGCTGCATTAATTCTGTTTGTTGGTAAAGGTCACACACCGGCAGCCAACGGTAAGATTTACGTAAAATCCAAATAAGCAGGCAAAAGAGTATGAAACAGGGAAAATATGAATAGCAACGGTTACAGTTGCATTAATTGGTGTTTTTTGTGTGGTGTAGGAGTTACATTGAGTTTCTCAATCAGACATTTATAAAACTATTAATAAAACAGAATTAGGAGGAGAAGGAAATGGAAAATTCTAACGTATTAAAACATGTAGACCATACTTTATTAACTCAGACAGCAACTTGGGAAGATATGAAAGTTATCTTAGATGATGCTATCGCTTACGGTACAGCATCTGCTTGTATCCCACCAAGTTATGTAAAAGAAGCAAAAGAATATGTTCAGGATAAGTTAGCAATCTGTACAGTAATCGGATTCCCTAACGGCTATATGACAACCGCTGTAAAAGAATTCGAAGTGAAAGATGCAATTGCAAATGGTGCTGAAGAAATCGATATGGTAATCAACATTGGTTGGTTAAAAGATAAAAAATACGATTTACTTGAAAATGAAATCCGCACATTAAAAGCAGCTTGTGGGGATAAGATTTTAAAAGTAATCATCGAAACATGCCTTTTAACAGACGAAGAAAAGGTAAAAATGTGCGAAATCGTAACTGCAGCAGGTGCAGATTACATTAAGACATCTACAGGCTTCTCTACAGCCGGAGCTACATTTGCAGATATCGAATTATTTGCAAAGAACATTGGACCAAATGTTAAGATGAAAGCTGCAGGCGGAATCGCTTCCATGGCTGATGCAGAAAAATTCTTAGAATTAGGCGCAGACAGACTTGGTACAAGTAGAATTATCAAAATCGTGAAAAACGAAGAAGCTTCAGGATATTAAAATCAGGATGGAAAGGAGTGCACTTATGCAGAAATATCAGCGAATATTTGTAGTTGTTATGGACTCACTTGGAATTGGCGCAATGGCGGATTCACCAGAATATGGTGATGTTGGGGTTGATACTTTAGGTCATATCTCTGAAAGTGTAGAAACGTTTAAAATCCCTAACTTACAGAAATTAGGAATGGCAAATCTTCATCCATTAAAACAGGTTGAAGCAGTAGAAAAACCATTAGGTTATTTCATGTCTATGAGTGAAGCCAGTCGTGGTAAAGATACAATGACTGGACACTGGGAAATGATGGGACTTAAGATTACAACTCCATTCCAGACATTCACAGAAAACGGATTTCCTCCAGAACTTATTGCTGAATTAGAAGCAAGAACTGGTAGAAAGGTTATCGGTAATAAGAGCTCTAGCGGAACAGAGATATTAGATGAATTGGCAGAACAGGAAATCAAGAATGGCGATTTAATCGTTTACACATCTGCAGACTCTGTATTACAGATTTGTGGAAATGAAGATCACATGGGAGTAGAAACACTCTACAAATATTGTGAAATCGCAAGAGAAATCACCATGAAGGATGAATGGAAGGTTGGACGTGTTATCGCAAGACCTTACGTTGGCGAAAAACCAGGTGAATTCAAGCGTACAAGCAATCGTCATGACTATGCATTAAAGCCATACGGAAGAACAGCTTTGAACGTATTAAAAGATGCAGGCTATGATGTAATCTCTGTTGGAAAGATTAAAGATATCTTTGATGGTGAAGGCATCACAGCAGCCCATAAATCCAAATCCTCTGTACACGGAATGGAACAGACCATTGATGTTGCGAAAGAAGACTTCAAGGGACTTTGCTTTGTTAACCTGGTAGATTTTGATGCTCTTTGGGGACACAGAAGAGATCCACTTGGTTACGCAGATGAAATCGAAAAATTTGATGAAAAGCTTGGCATTCTTTTAGAAACATTAAGAGAAGATGACTTATTAATCATTACTGCTGACCATGGAAATGATCCTACATACACAGGAACAGACCATACAAGAGAAAAAGTACCATTCTTAGCATACTCTAAGACTATGGAAGGTTGTGGTTTACTTCCGGAAACAGATACATTTGCTGTAATTGGCGCAACAATCGCAGATAACTTTGGGGTTGCAATGCCAGAAAACACAATCGGAACATCAGTACTTGATAGTTTAAAATAAAATTCAGGAGGATTTATTATAATGGGACAGGTATATGATAAGTTATTAAAATGTTATGAAAGTATAAAAGCAAAAATAGATTTCCAGCCAAAGGTAGCTATGATTTTGGGTTCTGGTCTTGGTGATTTTGCAGAAACAATCAAGATTGAAGCTACATTAGACTATCATGATATCGAGGGTTTCCCAGTATCTACAGTATCTGGCCACAAAGGAAGATTCGTATTCGGTTATGTTGGTGATGTTCCGGTAGTTATCATGCAGGGACGTGTTCATTATTATGAAGGATACCCAATGTCAGATGTTGTACTTCCAACAAGACTTATGAAGATGATGGGAGCAGAAGTTCTTTTCTTAACAAATGCAGCAGGTGGAGCTAACTTTGATTACAAAGCAGGGGATTTAATGCTTATTACAGATCACATCAGCTCATTTATTCCATCTCCACTCATTGGAGAGAATTTGGAACAGTTTGGTACAAGATTCCCGGATATGAGTAACGTATATGATAAAGACCTTTGTGAAATCATCGTAAAGAAAGCAGAAGAATTAAACATTCCATTAAAACAGGGTGTTTATATCCAGCTGACCGGACCAGCTTACGAAAGTCCTACAGAAGTAAAAATGTACAGAAACTTAGGTGCAGATGCAGTTGGTATGAGTACAGTATGTGAAGCAATCGTTGCGAACCATGCAGGTATGAAGATTTGTGGTATTTCCTGTATCACAAACCTTGCAGCAGGTATGTTAGACCAGCCATTAGATCACAGTGAAGTAAAGGAAGCGGCAGATATGGTTGCTCCAATATTCAAACAGCTGGTTGCAGAATCTGTTAAGGAAATTGGCAAAAGCGTTTTATAGTAAATAAGTAAGCTTTTAATAGAGACAGGACATGAGACCTTAGATGAGGTTTCGTGTCCTGTTTTGCGTTTGGCTAAATATTCTTTGACAATCTTTGAAAGTATGATATAATGAATGGCTGTATTGTGTATATTGTTATTGGAATAGGATAGGAATATGACGAAGTTAGAAAAAGTGTTAGCAGAATTACCCAGTGAACACAGAGAGTATTTTAAGGATTATTTTAAGAATGCATCACAGGAATTAATGAATAGCTTCTGCGTGTTAGAAATGCAAGCCAACACTATTTTTATTGAAGAAGGCGGCAAAGCAGACAGCGTATATATATTATTAAAGGGAAAAGTAAATGCAGTAGATTATCGAGTGCTTGAAAACATATACAAGCACTTTGAATTTTATCCTATTGAAGTATTTGGAGCAATGGAAATTATAGGAGAACTGGATTACTACACAGCAACCTTAGTAACAGTAGAGAATTCTGTTTTGGTTAAGACAACCCGAATGCAGTTTGATAAGTTTTTAAAAGAAAATTTTGATGTTTTTCGAAAACAGGCAGCCATCATTCAGAATTATTTATTGAGACAGACAAGAAAAGAGAGATTGAATGTACTTTTGAGTGGTAATGACAGAATGGCATTGCTGCTGACGCAGATGTACAAACGAATTGCAGGGAAAACTCACCCGGAAATCAGCATAGAGAGAAAAGAATTTGGTGATACAACCGGTTTGTCTGAACGTACAGTTACCCGAATTTTAAAGAGCTTTGAAGAGAAAGAACTGATTTCCAGAAAAGGCTGGGATATCAGGATAAATTATGAGCAGTATCTGAAGCTGAAGGAAATACTGGAAAAAGTAGAAGTAATTGAATAGTTGCTATGAGAATCATAACCAAATTAAGAATACCACAAGGTTTATTCATGCAGTGTGTGCAGGATGGACCTTGTGGTATTTTTTGGTAAGAGCTGTTTATTTGTCAGGGGAACCGGAGTAAATCTGCTGATGACCACTGATGGCTTCCTTTAAGTAAGTGTCAGTCCAGTAGCGGCTTGCAGATAAGTCACGGTTTTTAATGTGCACGTAAAGAGTGTGCATGTTGGTATAAAGAGCATTGATTCCATGTATACTGCAAAAACGGGTCCAGAGGGATACAACCGGGGCATGGAAAGAATAGTAAATCAAAGGAAGAATAGTGTTATTTCCAATAAAGGAGAGTTCGTGGTGGAACTTAAATGCAATTTCAGAAGCCTGCAGGGGAGTAGAAGCATTCTTTAACTGGTCAACAAAGTTGCCAAGAGAGAGAATCTGCTCATCGGTAGCATTAGAAATGGCACTTTCAATGGCTAAATGTTCTAAGGCACGGCGAAATTCCAGAATAGAACGTATTTCCTGGCTGCCAAGCATTCCTCCCTGATATTCCATAATGGCAATCAGGGTATCAAGATTCCCTTTGCGGCGGTAGTCTGCTACGAAAGAGCCTTGTCTTGGGCGCAGTTCTATAAATCCTTTTCTTGCCAGTTCGTTTAAACCACCATTAATAACAGCGCGGCTCACCTGCATCTGTTCTGCTAATTCACGTTCTGATGGAAGCTCCGTTCCAATAGGGAGTTCTCCTGATAATATTTTATTCTGTAATTGTTGTATAAATAAATCTTTTAAGCTAGGGGCAGATAATTTTGAAAATTCCATATAATTATTCTCCTGAAAATATAATATATTGTAAATAAATCATGAGTTGCTGTTTTTGATATACGTGACTCTGGTCATACCAGATACCAGTAAAATTTTAGCATAAAAACCCAATAAGGTCAAGGTGTGAAAACTGTGAAAAATGGCTAAAAATAAAGAGAAATAGAGAGGCTGTGTTGACGGTATTGGTGGTGTATGTTATAATTTTGTCAAAGTGGTATGTCTAGAAATTAAGTAAATGAGAACTATGAAACCGAAGATGAATAGAAAGGGAATTGGAATGGGAAAAGAAGTAAGAGTTCTTGAAATTAAACAGAGTGTGTTTGCAGACAATGATAAGCAGGCAGACATTTTAAGAAAAGAGTTAAAGGATAAGAAAGTATTTTTATTAAATTTAATGTCTTCACCAGGTTCAGGTAAGACAACAACTTTGACAAGAACCATTGAGATGTTAAAGGATAACATAAAGATTGGTGTTATGGAAGCAGATATTGATTCTGACGTAGATGCGCATACCATTGCAGCAACTGGTGCAAAAGCAATTCAGCTTCATACAGGCGGAATGTGTCATTTGGATGCAGAGATGACAAGACAGGGATTAGAAGGTTTAGAAACAGGTGATGTAGAGCTTGCTATCCTTGAAAATGTAGGGAATCTTGTGTGTCCTGCAGAATTTGATACAGGAGCGGTAAAGAATGCCATGATTTTATCTGTACCGGAAGGTCATGATAAGCCACTGAAATATCCGTTGATGTTTTCTATCTGTGATGTGGTTTTAATCAACAAAATTGATGTAATGCCATATTTTGATTTTGATATGGAAAAATGCAAGGAATACATACATATGCGTAATCCAAAAGCAACTATTATTCCAATCTGTGCTAAGACAGGCGAAGGAATGGAAGAATGGGCTGCATGGTTAAAAGAAGAAGTACGCAAATGGAGAGAAGAATAAAAGGAAAATAAAGTATTAGATAGCGAGGGAGAAAATATGGGAATCAAAGCCAAAGATGTATACAGTGGAAAAGAATTAGATAAAGAACTTTATCCGGAATATGAATATCCGGTTTATGAGCCAGACCACAGTGAGCCATTTCGTGAGGATATTGCTGCACTTGGTAAAAAGGTAACAGACCGTGTATGGCAGAAATTAGGAATCAAGAAAATTACAATGGACGACCCGGAATACTGGGGACTTGCAGGCGTACTTTCCGATGAGGAAGCAGCCATTGCATTAAAAATGGAAGTACGTGAACCAGTAACCTTAGGGGAAATGGTAAAACGTACTGGATTGCCTGAAAAAGAAGTAGAAGAAAAATTAGAAGGAATGGCAGTAAAGGGACTTTTAGAATACAACTGGGAAAATGAAAAGCACGAAAAACAGTATGTACTTCCACGTTATGTACCAGGCTGTGCTGAATTCTTCAATATGAATGCCAATGTATTAGAACAGAATCCGGAAATGGGTGTTTTCTTTGAAAGAATGTCCAGACTTCCATTGGAAAAGATTACTCCATTTGTACCAGAAGGCGGTTCTGGTATTGGTATGCATGTTATTCCAGTAGAAAAAGCAATTGAAATGGAAAATGAAGCCATTGATTTGGAACGTATTTCTTACTGGTTATCCAAATACGAAGGTAAATATGCAGCAAGCCCATGCTCCTGTCGTCGTTCCAGATTAACTCATGACGAAGGTTGTGCAGATGATCCGGAAGGATGGTGTATTGCAGTTGGTGATATGGCAGACTATGTTGTGGAAACACAGAAAGATGGACGCTATATTACTAAAGAAGAAGCGTTGGAAATCTTCAAAAAAGCAGAAGATAACGGCTTTGTACATCAGATTACAAACATTGACGGAGCACATAAAATCTTTGCGATTTGTAACTGTAACGTGAATGTATGTTATGCACTTCGTACCTCACAGTTATTTAATACACCAAATATGTCCCGTTCCGCATACGTTGCAAAAGTAGATAAGCAGAAATGTGTAGCTTGTGGTAAATGTGTGGAATTCTGTCCTGCAGGTGCGGTTCGTCTTGGACAGAAGCTTTGTAAAAAGGATGGAAGCGAAGTAACATATCCAAAGATGCCACTTCCACAGGAACAGAAGTGGGGAGAACACATGTGGTCCCACAATTATCGTGATACAAACCGTATTAACTGTCACGATACAGGTACAGCACCATGTAAAACAGCCTGTCCTGCTCACATTGCAGTACAGGGATATTTACAGTTAGCAAAAGAAGGACGTTATGACGAAGCATTGGCTTTAATCAAGAAAGATAATCCATTACCGGCAATTTGCGGACGTATCTGTAACCGTCGTTGTGAAGATGCCTGTACTCGTGCAACCATTGACGAAGCAGTAGCCATTGACGCAGTAAAACGTTTTATTGCAGAAAGAGATTTAAATAAAGACACAAGATACATTCCAACCAAAACCATTCCATCCTTAAAGGGCGGATTTGATGAAAAGATTGCGATTATTGGAGCAGGCCCGGCAGGATTATCCTGTGCATATTTCCTTGCGGAAAAAGGTTATAAACCAACAATCTTTGAAAAGAGCGAAAAAGCGGGTGGTATGCTCACTTATGGTATTCCATCTTATAAGTTAGAAAAGAATTTAATTGAAGCAGAAATCGATATTATCAAAGAAATGGGTGTAGAAATCCGTTGTGGTGTAGAGGTTGGTAAAGACATTACATTAGATGAACTTCGTGCACAGGGTTATAAAGGCTTCTATGTAGCTATTGGATGTCAGGGTGGCAGAAAAGCAGGCGTTCCTGGTGAAGATGCACAGGGCGTATATACAGCCGTTGATTTCCTCCGTGAAGCCGGACAGAAAGAAGCATTCCCATTAGAGGGTGATGTAGTAGTAATTGGTGGCGGTAACGTAGCTGTGGATGCAGCAAGAATCAGTCATCGCTGTGGAGATTATGCGGTTTCCATGTTCTGTCTGGAAAGCCGTGACGAAATGCCGGCCAGCAGAGAAGAAATCTTAGAAACCATCGAAGAAAACATTGCAATTAACAATGGATGGGGTCCAAAGGAAATCTTACAGGAAAACGGCAAAGTAACTGGAGTTGTATTTAAGAAATGTACGCGTGTATTTGATAAAAATGGACGTTTCTCTCCAGAATACGATGAAAATGACACAATGACAGTAGCATGTAAGCATGTTATTTTCAGTGTAGGTCAGTGCATCGAATGGGGAAATCTTTTAGATGGTTCTAAAGTAGAGCTTCGTCCAAACGGAAGTGTCATTGCAGATAAGCTTACATATCAGACAGCACAGCCAGACGTATTCGTTGGTGGTGATGTATATACAGGACCTAAATTTGCTATCGATGCCATTGCAGCAGGTAGAGAAGGTGCTATTTCCCTTCATCGTTTTGTACATGAGCATTGTACATTAACCATCGGACGTAACAGAAGAGATTTTGTAGAGTTAGATAAAGAAGATTTATTTATCGCAGGCTATGACAATACAGACAGACAGAGACCAGAAAAGGCAGAAGAAGCACAGGCGCGTTCCTTCCGTGATATGTCTCATACATTAACAGAAGAACAGGTAAAAGCAGAAAGTTCTCGTTGTCTTGGCTGTGGAGCTTCTGTAGTAGACCCTAATAAGTGTATTGGTTGTGGTATCTGTACAACAAAATGTGTATTTGATGCAATTCATATTCACAGAGATTTACCAAATTGTTCTAATATGGTACCGGCAGAAGAAAAATTAAAATACATTCTTCCAAATCTGGTAAAACAGCCATTAAAGATTAAATTTGCAAAGAAGGAAACAAAATAATGCATGAATTAGGCGTTGTATTTCACATCATGGATAGTCTGGAAAAAGTTGCAGAAGAGAACGAAGTGACACAGATTAATAAAGTTGTGTTAGAGCTTGGAGAAGTGTCCACCGTAATCGAATCTTATCTTCAAAGCTGCTGGAAATGGGCAGCTGAGAAGAGAGAGCTTTTTAAGGGTACAGAGCTTATCGTAGAACCCATTCCGGCCATCACCTTTTGCGAGGGGTGCAGCCAGACTTATCCAACAGTAGAACATGGTAAAATCTGTCCACACTGTGGAAGTCCCGAAACCTATCTGGTACAAGGGAATGAATTTAACATAAAAGAGATAGAGGTAATATAAATAGATATAAGAGGGTATAAATAGGAAGGAGAAAATCAAATGTTATTCAATATTTATGATGAAAGATTAATCTGGCATCTCATTGGCTGGGTGCTGGTATTTGGAGGATTAGTATTAGCCAATGAATTTGCACGCCGTTCTAAAATTGGTGGTGTAATGAGCTTTTTAGTGTTACCTGCAGTATTGTCTGTATATTTTATTTCCATTTATGTGGGAGTTGCCAACGGAGCAGAATGGGCACTGAATAACCAGACTTATGTACACATGAACAGTTGGTTCCATTATGCGAAGCTGTATGCAGCGGTAGCTGGTTGTATCGGTTTTATGGTATTAAAATACAAATGGGGTAAGCTTGGAAAATCCCATGCATTTAAAGTATTTCCATTCGTAATCGTAGCTATTAATATTTTAATTGCTGTTGCATCTGATTTTGAATCAGCAATCAAGGCAGGAAGCCTTTTAGGAGGCTGGTGGCAGTCTTCCGAAGGTGTATGGCTTTACGGTGGCTGGTGGAATATTTTAAATGGTATCGCTGGTATCATCAACATTTTCTGTATGACAGGATGGTGGGGGATTTATTCCTCAAAAGACAAACACGATATGCTTTGGCCAGATATGACATGGTGTTATATTTTAGCTTATGATATCTGGAACTTCCAGTATACATACTTAAATCTTCCAACACATTCTTGGTATTGCGGTTTTGCATTATTACTTGCACCAACCGTTGCCAATGCGTTGTGGAATAAGGGTGGCTGGATTCAGAATCGTGCCAATACTTTAGCATTATGGTGTATGTTTGCACAGGTATTCCCATTATTCCAGGATGCAAGCCGTTTCACAACAGTCACCTCTCTTTACGGAGCAGGTGGTGCGGCAGCAGCACTTGGAGAAACAATGCCAACTGTAGCAAATCCAACAGCACAGGCAGTTATCTCAGTAATTTCTATCATTGTTAATATTGCAGTGTTTGCAGTCATTGCAAAACGTGCCAAAGCACAGAAAAAGAATCCATATAAGTATGAAATCTTTACAGATCAGAAAGACTTTGTGCAGGCAATGGAACGAGCTGAATAAAATTTAATATAGCTAGTTTTAATTAGAGTTACCTTGTTTCTATGATGATGCAGAGGGACTCTGTAAAGAGGAGTTTTCAGAGGAAGAACGAAGAGAAGTGGAGACATTAAACCCATTTGATTGTGAGAACACTGCTAAAAACGATAGAGGAATGGTCTTTCATTCCTCTATTTCAATTTGAGGGGAATTATGGGGTTGAGAAGTCTGTTAATCACAGAATATTAAATAGGGAGGAAAAATAAACAATTTATAAATTAGCACTCACCTCTTTACAGTGCTAACAAAAAGTGATACATTAGCATTAGAACACGAAAATGAGTTTATACTTTAAGTAGTACAAGGAGGAGTTGCTATGAACATCAGTAAATTTACACAGAAGTCCATGGAAGCGGTGAACCAGTGTGAGAAGGTTGCTTTTGATTATGGACATCAGGAAATTGAGCAGGAACATTTACTTTACACCCTTCTTACCATAGAAGACAGCTTAATTAAGAAATTAATTGAGAAGATGGAGATTGACGGGGATGTATTTTTAGCGCAGGTAGAGGGCTTATTAAAGAAACGTCCTAAGGTGTCTGGTGGTAAGGTATATATTGGACAAAACTTAAATAAAGTGCTGATTTACAGTGAGGATGAAGCTAAGGCGATGGGAGACGAATATGTATCCGTTGAGCATTTGTTCCTTAGTATGTTAAAGAACCCGAACCGAGAAATCAAAGAGTTATTTGCAAACTTTAGAATTGACAGAGAACGCTTCTTACAGGTGCTTTCCACTGTGAGAGGCAACCAGAAGGTGACTTCTGATAATCCAGAAGCAACCTATGATACTCTTGAAAAATATGGTTATGATTTAGTGGAACGTGCAAAAAAGCAAAAGCTTGATCCGGTTATCGGACGTGATGCAGAGATTCGTAACATCATCCAGATTTTATCCAGAAAGACTAAGAATAATCCGGTTCTCATTGGGGAACCAGGAGTTGGTAAGACTGCGGCAGTTGAGGGACTGGCACAGCGAATTGTTCGTGGAGACGTACCGGAAGGCTTGAAGAATAAGCAGTTATTTGCCCTTGATATGAGCAGCCTTGTGGCAGGTGCCAAATATCGTGGAGAATTTGAAGAGCGTCTGAAGGCAGTACTTGAGGAAGTAAAGAACAGTGACGGACAGATTATCCTCTTTATTGATGAGCTTCACACTATTGTTGGAGCAGGTAAGACCGAAGGGGCTATGGATGCCGGTAATATGTTAAAACCAATGCTTGCCAGAGGTGAGCTGCACTGTATTGGTGCCACAACTTTAGATGAATATCGTATGTATATTGAAAAAGACCCTGCTCTTGAAAGACGTTTCCAGCCGGTTATGATAGATGAGCCAACGGTGGAAGATGCTATTTCTATTTTAAGAGGGTTAAAGGAACGTTATGAAGTGTTCCATGGAGTTAAGATTACCGATGGTGCATTAGTGGCAGCAGCTACGCTGTCTGACCGCTATATTACCGACCGTTTCCTTCCGGATAAGGCCATTGACTTAGTAGACGAAGCTTGCGCCATGATTAAGACAGAGCTGGATTCCATGCCAAGCGAATTAGATGAAATCCGCAGAAAAATCATGCAGCTTGAAATTGAAGAAGCAGCCTTAAAGAAGGAAGACGATACGTTAAGTAAGGAAAGACTAGCTATTTTACAGAAAGAATTAGCAGAAAATAGAGAAGCCTTTGCCGGAGCCAAAGCAAAATGGGATGCAGAAAAAGCATCTGTTGAAAAGGTACAGAAATTAAAAGAAGAAATGGAAGCACTGAATGCCCAGATTCAGATTGCACAGCAAAACTATGATTTGGAAAAGGCAGCAGAGCTTCAGTATGGCAAGCTTCCAGAGCTTAAGAAGAAGTTAGAGGAAGAGGAAGAAAAGGTAAGAAATCAGAAGCATGAATTGGTACATGAAAGTGTAACGGAAGAAGAGATTTCCAAAATTGTTTCACGTTGGACCGGAATTCCAATTGCTAAATTAACCGAAAGTGAAAGAAATAAAACACTTCATCTGGCAGATGAGCTTGGCAGACGTGTCATCGGTCAGGAGGAAGGGGTAACGAAGGTCTCTGAAGCGATTCTTCGTTCCAAAGCAGGAATCAAAGATCCGGATAAGCCAATTGGTTCCTTTATGTTCCTTGGACCAACCGGTGTAGGTAAAACAGAGCTTGCAAAGAGTCTGGCGGCAGCCCTTTTTGATGATGAACAGAACATGGTTCGCATTGATATGAGTGAATACATGGAGAAGTACTCCGTATCCCGCCTTATTGGAGCACCTCCGGGATATGTAGGATATGAAGAAGGTGGACAGCTTACAGAAGCCGTGCGCAGAAAACCATACACCGTTGTTCTATTTGATGAAATCGAGAAAGCACACCCAGATGTATTTAACGTATTACTACAGGTATTAGACGATGGACACATTACCGATTCACAGGGACGTAAAGTGGACTTTAAGAATACCATTTTAATTATGACTTCTAACTTAGGTTCTGATTATCTGTTGGAAGGAATTGATGAAAGTGGAGCCATCAAGCGGGAAGCAGAAGAATTGGTAATGGGAGATTTGAGAGGACATTTCAGACCAGAATTTTTAAACCGTCTGGATGAAATCATTCTATTTAAGCCATTAACCAAAGACAATATTAGTGGAATTATGGATATTCTCATCAAAGAAATTGATAACCGCCTTGCAGATAAGCAGATTGATATTACAATAAGCGAGGAGGCAAGACAATTTATCATTGATGAAGCCTATGACCCGGTTTATGGTGCAAGACCACTGAAACGTTATCTCCAGAAGACGGTAGAAACCCTTGCAGCAAAAATGATACTGGGGGATAAAGTGAAGATGGGAGATACCATTGAAATCGTAAAAATTGGAGAGTGCCTGGAAGCTACTATAAAGAAATAGTAAGAGAAGATTTGGATATCATTGAAATAAGGCTACCGCAATCCCACTGGCTTTAGACGGTGGGTTAAGGTAGCCTTATTTCAATCTTCTTGGAACCGTAGTTCGAATCGAAGAAAGAGAAAAGCCCCGCCCGAAAAGTTGTGAAAGTACTTGTCAAAAAAGAAGAAATGCGATACAATAACAGTAATCATTACTAGAATAAGGAAAAGGAGGGAAAATATGGCAACGATCAAATACAGCCGTCAAAGAGAGTCTATTCGTAATTATCTTGCCAGTACCAAGAGTCATCCTACTGCAGATATGGTATATCATGTAATAAGGGAGGAATATCCTAATATTAGTCTTGGAACTGTGTATCGCAATCTGAATTTTTTGGTGGAACAGGGAGAAGTACAGAAGATATCCTGTGGAAATGGTATAGATCGCTTTGATTATGATACTTCAGAGCATTATCATTTTATCTGCAAAAAGTGTAATTGCGTATTAGATTTAGAAATGGAATCTATTTCACATATCAATACAATTGCAGGAGCAGGCTTTGCAGGAGAGATAGAAGGAAGTATTACATATTTCTATGGGGAGTGTCCGGAGTGTAAGGGAAAAGGCAATTAAAGCAAAATAAGAAAAATTCCTAAAAAGCTATTGACAATCTAAGAGACAAAAGATATAATGACAATAACAGGAATGATTACTGTTATTGAAAGAAGGATATAAAGTCCCGAATAGAAAATGCGGTTGCTGTTCGGAATAAACACATTAATATAACAACATAGAAAAGGAGATTACTATTATGAAGAAATTTGTATGTCAGGTATGCGGATACGTTCACGAAGGAGATGTAGCTCCAGATTTTTGTCCACAGTGTAAAGTTCCAGCTTCCAAGTTTTCAGAACAGGGCGAAGAAAGAACATGGGCAGCAGAACACGTTGTTGGTGTAGCACAGGGTGTTAGAGAAGACATTCTTGAAGACTTAAGAGCTAATTACATGGGAGAATGTACAGAAGTAGGTATGTATCTTGCTATAGCTAGAG
>CAZRLE010000032.1:0-16125 GCA_964600705.1 uncultured Lachnoclostridium sp.
TACGAGGTCTGCGAAGCAGGAAGCCCATTGGCTTTAGACAATGGGTAGTTCACAGTTAGGCTGGTGTGTGGTAAGGTTTATTTTGGTCAGAAATTATGAATTTGATGAGGAGGTAGTATAAATATGATTTTTGATTTGAGTTTTTTAAATTTAGAATTGGAGGCAGCCGGCAAGGGGGAAATTTCCAAAGAATTATTATCCCACTCTGCATTTAAAGCGATTGCTGACCATGAGGCGGAGTTAGGGCGTCCTGTGTGGGATGAAGAAAGTTTTCGGACTCGTTTTGCTGCCGCTGCAACAGAAGAGCCAGAACAATGGAGTGATTGGGGATTAGCTCCACTGTTTCATGACAGAGAGAAGTTAGAAGATTTGAAGTGTTGGATGGAGAACGAGCAAGATGCATTAATTAAGAAAATTGATGAATGGCTGTTACAATTTACAGAGGTTCCTCAAAGACCTGAATTACGTTGTGTTGCGTATGTTGGCAGTTATGATGCTGGCTTTAGTCCTGATGTGGGAAGTGGTGTAATCTACCTTAATCTTCCTGTTTTTTCGAGTAAAGAAGGCTTTTTGGAAACACTGGTTCATGAGAGCTATCACGCCAGAATGGTTAGTGAAGAGGTTTCTATGGGTTATAAGGAAATGGAAAAAAATACAAATCCAATAATTCAGACTCTGTTCTCCACCTTTGAAGAGGGTGTTGCTAATTTTATAGGATATAATGGTTCTATGACTACACAATATCCAGTTCTGCCATTGCGAACTCCTGAAGAAGGAATCGAGGAATTAAAGAAACTTATGCAGCGCTATAAGCAAGGTGAATTGACTGCGCAGGAGGTTTTTAACTCGTTTTGCCAGACAGACTGCTGCTATACAGGTGGAATCTATATTGCCAATAGTATTTGGGATAAATTCGGAATTGAAGGTTTGGAACTATGGTCTTCACAGGCTGATTTAAAGGCATTTTACGAGGCATTTCGTTCTACACCACAAGGGGCTGACTGGCCGGAATTAGAACTATAGACTAATCTCTACTTACAATTTGCTACCTTTAAAAAGGCGGTGAAAGATGATATAATGAATAGAGTAGCTTCCGTGCAGGATGAAATGGAGGAGGATTCTTATGACAATTTTAGTTACCGGCGGTGCTGGCTATATTGGAAGTCATACTTGTGTAGAACTTCTGAATGAAGGCTATGAAGTGGTTGTGGTTGACAATTTATGTAATTCCAGCGAAGAGTCTTTAAAAAGAGTAGAACAGATTACTGGTAAGAAGGTGAAGTTTTATCAGGTGGATTTGTTAGATAAAGAAGCTCTTACAGAGGTTTTCGAAAAAGAAAAAGTAGATTCTGTTATCCATTTTGCAGGACTTAAGGCGGTAGGTGAATCGGTAAGTAAGCCATTGGAATATTACCATAATAACATCACAGGAACTTTGATTTTATGTGATGTAATGCGTGAGTTTGGCTGTAAGAACATCGTATTCAGCTCCTCTGCAACGGTTTATGGTGACCCTGCATTTATTCCAATTACAGAGGAATGCCCAAAGGGACAGTGTACAAATCCTTACGGACAGACTAAGAGCATGTTAGAGCAGGTGCTTACAGACCTTAATGTAGCAGACCCAGAATGGAATGTTATTTTACTTCGTTATTTTAACCCAATTGGTGCGCATAAGAGTGGTTTGATTGGAGAAGATCCTAAGGGACTTCCAAACAACTTAGTTCCTTATATTGCACAGGTTGCAGTTGGCAAATTAGACCATCTCAATGTATTTGGTAATGATTATGATACCCATGACGGAACTGGCGTGAGAGATTATATTCATGTAGTAGACTTGGCAATCGGTCATGTTCGTGAGATTGAGAAGTTAAAAGACAAAGAAGGTGTGTTAATTTACAACTTAGGAACTGGAAATGGTTACTCTGTACTGGATGTAATAAAGGCATATGAAAAAGCCAGTGGAAGAGAAGTAAAATATGTCATTCAGCCTCGCCGTCCTGGTGACATTGCAACCTGTTATGCGGAAAGCTCCAAAGCATTAAAAGAGCTTAAGTGGAAGGCAGAACGTGGTATTGAAGAAATGTGTGAGGATTCCTGGAGATGGCAGGCTGCTAATCCGAATGGGTATAACGCGTAGAATACAAGATACAATCAAAAATTAAAGATATAAGGCTGTTATATGGATGTTCAGGTCATTCGTATGGCAGCCTTTTTGTGATAAGTAAATTTTAAGAGTAGCTGTAAATATTAGTGAAATGTCATAAAATTCTATAAAAAGTCGATTAAATAATATCAATTATTGCCAAGTGACTGAAAATATAGTAGAATTGTGGTACAAGTATGTATACAAAATATCTATTGTAGAGTCATAAGCTATTGATGTATTACATAAGCGTGCTGCATGAACGGAAGTGCAGTACAGTGAAGTAATTACCTGAAGGGAGAATGGAATTATGAGCAGACGAGAGATTCCTATGCCTAATAGAGCGCAGGTTGTAGTGGAACAGCTTTATAAGGATTTGGAACGCAGAATTGAATCAAGCCCATCCGGATTATGTCCAATTGATATGTCAAAGGCATTTCTGGAACTTTGTCATGCACAGTCCTGTGGTAAATGTGTACCATGTCGTGTAGGGTTATCACAGTTAAAGAATTTATTAGAGGACGTGTTAGATGGTACAGCTACCATGGACAGCCTTGAGTTAATCGGGGAAACAGCGCAGTCTATTATGGAAACAGCAGACTGTGCTATCGGTTATGAAGCAGCTAATATGATTTACAAGGGTGTAGTTGGATTTAGAGATGAGTACGTTTCCCATATTGAGACAGGAAGATGTACATGCACCTATCAGCAGCCGGTACCTTGTGTATCCTTATGTCCTGCCGGTGTAGATATCCCAGGTTACATTGCTTTAGTTGGAGAAGGAAGATATGCAGATGCTATCCGCTTAATCCGTAAGGATAATCCATTCCCAACAACATGTGGATTTATTTGTGAACATCCATGTGAAGCAAGATGTCGTAGAAATATGGTAGACGATGCAATTAATATTCGTGGTTTAAAACGTATGGCAGCAGACATGGCTGGCAAGGTTCCACCTCCGGAATGTGGTCCATCTACAGGTAAGAAAGTTGCTATTGTAGGTGGTGGTCCTGGTGGACTTAGTACGGCATTCTATTTACAGTTAATGGGACACCAGACAACTGTTTTTGAAATGCTTCCAGAGCTTGGTGGTATGTTACGTTACGGTATTCCTAACTACAGACTTCCAAAGGATAGATTAGATGAAGATATTCAGGCAATTTTAGACACTGGTGTAGAAGTAAAACATGGTGTAAGAATTGGTAAAGATGTTACAATTGATGAATTAAGAAAAGAATATGATGCAGTTCTTATTACAATCGGTGCAAGTACAGATAAGAAGCTTGGTATTGAAGGTGAAGATGCTAAGGGTGTTGTTTCTGCAGTTAAGTTCTTAAGAGAAGTAGGACTTGGCGAACCAATGGATTTAAAAGACCAGGAAGTATGCGTTATCGGTGGCGGTAACGTATCTATGGATGCAGTTCGTACAGCAGTACGCCTTGGTGCTAAGAAAGTAAGTATCGTATATCGTCGTCGTGTAGCTGATATGACAGCATTAGCAGACGAAATCGAAGGAGCGATTGCAGAAGGTGTAGAAGTACAGACTCTGAAGGCTCCAACTAAGATTGAAAAAGATGAAAATGGTGCAATTAAAGGTCTCTGGGTACAGCCTCAGATGATTAGTTATATTAAAAATGGTCGTGCAGGTGTTAAGTCTACTGGTGAAGATGAAATATTCCTTCCATGTACAACATTAATCGTTGCCATTGGACAGGATATCGAATCCCAGCACTTTGCGGATGCCGGAGTTCCAACAAAATGGAATATTATTCAGGCTAACAAGCACGGTGCATTTGAACTGATTCCGGGTGTATTCTCTGGTGGTGACTGTGCAACAGGTCCGGCTACAGTTATTAAAGCCATTGGTGCAGCCAAGGTTATCGCAGCTAATATTGATGAATATTTAGGATTCCATCATACAATTTCCTGTGATGTGGAAATCCCAACTCCAAATCTTGATGACCGTACTCCATGTGGTCGTGTAAATATGACTGAAAGAGAAGCGGGAGAAAGAATTCGTGACTTCGACGGCGTTGAAAATCCAATGACAGAAGCAGAATGTAAACAGGAAGCATCCAGATGCTTGCGCTGTGATCATTTTGGATATGGATGCTTTAAAGGAGGCAGAGAAGTAATATGGTAAATTTAATTATTGATAATAAACCAGTTAGTGTTCCAGAAGGAACAACCATTATTGAAGCTGCAGCAACTGCCGGCATTCAGATTCCAAAACTCTGCTATTTAAAAGAGATTAACGAAATTGGTGCCTGTCGTGTTTGTGTTGTAGAAATCGAAGGAAAAGAAAGATTAGTAACTTCTTGTAACAATAAAGTAGAAGAAGGCATGGTTGTATATACCAACAGTCCAAAGGTTCGTAAACATCGTAAGATGACCGTGGAAATGATTTTATCTCAGCATGAAGTTAACTGTGTAACTTGTCCAAGAGATACCAACTGTTCATTGCAGAATATCGCACATGAGCTTAATATTTTAAGTGTGCCTTATGATAAAGAAATTGAATATTTACCTTGGGATAAGAATTTCCCAATCATCCGTGATTCATCTAAATGTATCAAATGTATGAGATGTATTCAGGTTTGTGACAAGATTCAGGATGTACGTTTATGGGATGTAGAAGGAACTGGTTCCAGAACATCTGTATATATTTCCGGTAACCGTACAATCGAACAGTCCGACTGTACACTTTGTGGACAGTGTATCACTCACTGCCCGGTTGGTGCATTAAGTGAACGTGATGATACAGAAAAAGTATGGGATGCTATTGAGGACAAGAAGAAAATTACAGTTGCGCAGGTAGCTCCTGCTGTACGGGCTTCCTGGGGTGAAGCATTAGGCTTATCACCAGAAGAAGCAACAATGGGCAAGATTACAGATGCATTAAAGAGAATCGGATTTGATTATGTATTTGATACCGTATTCACAGCAGACTTAACCATTATGGAAGAAGGAAATGAATTTATTGAACGTTTTTCCAAAGGCGATACAAAAAATATGCCTATGTTTACCTCCTGTTGTCCAGGCTGGGTACGTTTCATCAAATCCCAGTATCCACACCTTGTATCCAGATTATCTTCTGCGAAATCTCCACAGCAGATGTTTGGTGCGGTTATGAAGTCTTACTTTGCAAAAGAAATTGGTGTGAATCCGGAAGATATGGTAACAGTATCCATCATGCCATGTGTAGCTAAGAAGGGCGAAGCTAATATGGAACTCTTCTATGAAGAATACGCAGGTAAAGATGTAGATATCGTATTAACAACAAGAGAAATGAATCGTCTTATCAAGACAGCGCATATTGACCCAGCCACATTAATAGATGTACCATGCGATTCTCCTATGAAGGATGGTACAGGTGCCGGAGTAATCTTTGGAACAACTGGTGGTGTTATGGAAGCAGCTCTTCGTTCTGCCTACTTCATCTTAACAGGAAGCAATCCAGATCCGGATGCATTCGAAGTAGTAAGAAGCACAAGAGAACAGCATAACTGGAAGGAAGCAACTGTTAAGATTAATGACCTTGAAGTAAAAGCAGCTGTAGTTAACGGTCTTGGTAATACAAGAAAATTAATCGAAGCTTTAGAACGTGGCGAAGTACACTATGACTTTGTAGAAGTTATGGCTTGTCCTGGTGGCTGTGCCGGCGGTGGCGGACAGCTTATCCACGAAGGTGAGGAACTTGCTACCGAACGTGGTAAGAGACTTCTTAACCTGGATAAGAATGCAGAACTTAGATTCTCACATGAAAATCCATCTGTACAGAAGGCTTATGCAGATTTCTTTGAAAAACCATTATCTCATAAGTCTCATATGTTATTACATACAGACCATAATGCGTGGGAAATGCCTCGTTCTCCAAAGAGGAAATAGATATGAAATTACAAATATTATATGAAGATTCGCAGATTCTTGTGTGCATAAAGCCTGCGGGAGTTCCTTCCCAGAGTGACAAGACAGCAGATTTTGATATGGTAAACCGTCTGAAAAATTACCTTTATGAAAAAGGGGATTGCAAAGGGCAGCCTTATATTGGGGTGGTTCATCGATTGGACCGCCCCGTTGCGGGCATTATGGTATTTGCCAAAACACCTTTTGCAGCCGGGGAGCTAAGTAAGCAGATTCAAAAAAAAGAATTTTGCAAAAAATATCTTGCTGTGGTAACTGCTGATTTGGAAGATAAAATTGGACAGGAAAAAAAATTACTGACTGATTATCTTGTAAAAAATGGGAGAACTAATTTGTCCACTGTGACAACAGAAAAAGATCCGAATGGTAAGAAAGCACAGCTTTATTATACTGTTCGAAGTGTAAAGGATGGCTTGTCTCTGGTAGAAGTAGAATTACTGACCGGAAGACACCACCAGATTCGTGTTCAGATGAAGACACATCTTGGGGGAATTGCAGGGGATACGAAGTACAATGGAGAGATAACAATGCCAAATAAAATAGATGTGGCATTGTTTGCATATCATTTAGAATTCATCCATCCGAAGACAAAGAAAAAGATGGTGTTTGAAGAAATGCCGGGGAAAGAACCATTTACGGAATTGATATAAGAGATTGGGAATTTTATAGAATTTAGGTTACGAAGGAATTAACACAGGGTGTGTATAACAGAAATGCACAACTTACCACTCCGAAAAGCCATAACCACAAATCATGTTCGCGAGAGTGCTCCATGATTCGTATTGTCTTTTCTACATAAGTTGTAAAACATTTCTTTATATACATACCCTGTATTAATTCCTATATTTAATTTATGAATATAAAATTCCCAATCTCTTTGTGATTCGCCGGAACACGTTGAATAGTTGCACATTATGTGATAAGTTTATTGAAGAGTGAATTAAAATTTGGAGGAGATTTATCAGTGAAACAGCTCATTGTTATCATCGGTCCTAATGGTGTGGGAAAGAGTACCACAGCTCAAAATATTGTGGCACAATGTGAGAAATGTGCGTATGTAGATTCTGATTGGTGCCGTGCAATAAATCCATATAAATTTACAAAATTGACAAAACAGACAGTAACAGAGAATATATATTGTTTATTACACAATTATCTTACTTGTGAAGATATAAATACTGTAGTTTTTACATATAGTTGGCATGGTGAGAGAAAAGAAATTTATGATAGTGTAATAGCTAGGTTAAAAAGTGAAGAGATAGAGTTTGAGAAAGTTATTATTATTCTTAAATGCTCAATGGCTGAAAATATAAGACGAGAAACCGAAGATGATAGAGAGGAAAGTCGAATTAATAGAGGGATTGAGAAGACGTTTTCATTTTATGACGGATATAATTATCCGTGTATTGATACAACTAGTATGGATCCATTACAAGTTGCAAAGCAGATAATTGCTCAATACATTCCGTAAAACATAAAGAGATAGGGAATGTATTGAGCAGATTTTGTGAATAAAAAGCTCTGAATTTATGAAAGCGAATTTATGGGCTCTGATTTGTGGAATATTAGCGTGTAAATTCATACTCCCAATTACCGCTGATTATAAGTGGCTGATCTGCTTTGGCGTTGCCAACAAATTCGGTTATTACCAATTTGTAACTGCCATTTGAGAGGGTTTCGAAAGGAATACTGATAATAGATTTGTCGTCTAGGATTTCCGACATTTCTGTTGTGTTACCCTCCACAACTACAGTTCCTTCTAAATCCACAATTTCATAGCTTTCAATTCCGAAAGTATCAAATGAACTATAAGGGGCAGTTGTTGGATTTATCATATTGATTGTTACTATAAGTTCGTCAGATGCAGCAATGACACTTACATCAATTTCATCGGTTGCTTGTTCATAAGAAGTACTGACTACGGCTCCATCCCAACGGGTAATATCTTTGAAAAATCCTTGTAAATTTCCGGTTGCGGCTAAAGTAGTTACACCTGTAAGGCATACGCATAAAACCAAAGAGGCGGCTACCATATATTTCTTAAAGGATGTAGAACCGTTATTTTTGCTTATTCTTTTCATTTTACTCATGTTATTTTCCTCCATTTCCATATAACAATTTTTAATGATGCGTTCCCGCATTTCGATAGGCATTTCGATTTCTTTTACTTTTTTAGATAAATTCTTCATTTCCATTTACATCCACTCCTTTTGATATGCTTCTGCTAATAACTTACGTCCTTTTTGAAGCCGCATTTTAACGGCAGATGAAGTTCGTCCTATCACTTTTGCGATGTCGTTTATGCTGTATTCTTCTACATAATATAGTGTAAGTACCATTCGGTATTTATCTGGTATTGTCATAAGTGCATCGAGAATTCCACTGTCAGATGAATCCTTGGTTAACATATTTAATTCATCAATATTTACCATGGGATGTCTGTTTTTAAATCTAAGAATATCCTTGCATTTATTTGAGGCGACTGTTAATAACCAGGCTTTTTCATGTTCTGCATTTTCAAATTTAGGTGCCCTCTGTAAGTATTTAATCATTGTTTCTTGAACGGCATCTTCTGCATCACTTGCATTTCCCAGTGTGATAAGACATAGCCGAAATAGCATATTTCCATAAGTGTCCATGATTGATTCGATACAATCAGCCGGCCGTGCTGATATGTGTTCCATTCTATCAACCTCCTTTCACCTATAACACGTTTGAAAATGGAGTTTGGTCAATTTTATTATAAATTTTTGCAAAAGTATAGTTATAACCTAGAGGAGATATTTGTAATTGAAATATGTCATACGTAACAATTTAATTGCCAAAAATCGAGAAAATATGTTATTTATAGCAATATGAAAAGTGAGAATTAAAAATATGTTATACATAACAATTTGTTGTATGTTTTTGAAAAAATATGTTATACTTAACATAAAAGGAGGCTTCTGTTATGAATAATGAAGATATGAATTCTATATTTGAACAAATAAATAACTTAAAGAAACCCGCTTCTGAAAAAAAAGGAAAAACTATAAATACTTCAAATGATACTTTGTGTGAGGTGTTAAATGGAGTATCAGAGGAAATCCAGAGAGTGTTGGATGAGAATAATTTTACACAGGAAGATTTGTGTCGTATTACCAATATGTCCCAATCGAATATTAGTAAAATACAAAATGGTAAAGTTGTTCCTAGAATAGAAACTTTGCATAAGATTGCAAGTGCTACACACACAAGGCTGGTAATAAGTTTTGAGAGTATCGAAGGAGATGATTAATAATGGCATTTATTAAATCAATTGAAATAAATCAATTCAGAGGTATTCAGAAATTAATGATTTCAGATTTTTCAGATGTTAATCTCATAGTAGGAGATAATAATAGTGGTAAAACAACATTTTTAGAAGCAATACAGTTGTTGTTTGCTAAATCGCAGCTAAGCTCCATTAAAAATGTCATTAATCAAAGAACGGTACTCAATCCTAATAATAGCTTTTATACTTCTTTTATTAAAATGTTTAATATGGAGCAGAATAAAGAACAATTGGAATTTGATATTTATGCGTACAGTAATAATGGAACAATCGGGTTTGAACTGAGAGGATATGAAAGAACAGTTTCTGGAGATGAGGCTCTTCAGCTATCAACATTGTCAGCACGTCAAAAAACACAGTATAAAAGAACGTCAGCCTATATTCCTGAAACGGTTAAGGTATTTACAGGAAGTATTATCACTCAAACAGGAAAGAAACCAGTAGAAAAAGAGATACGTTGTACTTCTTTGGATAATGGAATTCCAGGACCTATCGTAAAAAAGGAAGTTCATTATATACCATCTTTTGGGCACTTGCGTTATGATTTGCTGCAAAATATTGTAGATAATCCGGAATACAAGAAGCTTGCAATCGATATTTTGAGACAATTCGATAATTCTATTGCGGACATTTGTTATACAAAAGCAGATGATGGAACATATTTGGAGACCATTATCACAAAGAATGGTGTAAATATGCCTTTTTCTGTTTATGGTGATGGCATTAAAAAAATATTATATATTCTTAATAAACTGTTTGATGCTACAGATTCCATATTATTGATTGATGAGATAGAAACGGGGTTGCACAAAAAATATTATGATACATTGTTCCCGGTTGTATTTGCATTGGCAAGTAAGCTGAATGTTCAATTATTTATTGCAACACATAGTATTGAGGCCATCGATGCAATATTAAGATACGGCAATTATGAAAATAATAACGGTAATAACGACCCAATAAAGGTTATTACATTAAAAAAAGTTGATTCGGGTAGTGATAGTAACATAGTTGCCCGAAATGTTACAGGAAAATATGTATACGATAACAGAAAAGTATTTGAATTCGAGGTGCGCCTATGATAACAGAATTAGTACTTGTAGAGGGCGTGTCGGATGTGCAGCTGATAAGCTATTATTTGCAAAATGTGTATGGCTGGAAGCATGAAAAAAGTAATAAACTTGGAATAGTTCCGCTTGATGAACGTGAGCATATTGAGAGTCTTTCCAAAAATGGAAACCAGCTTATTTTATGTGGTGTAGGTGGTAATGGCAAATTTGCACACTTTGTTGAACGGCATCGTGTAAATAGCATGATAATTGAGCAAGATATATCCTCATTAATGGTTGTTATAGACAGAGATGAAGATTCGGATGCGAAAATTGGAAGAGTAATTAATAACTCGCTTGAGAAGATATCAGTCAAGGTCGGTCAGTGGATGGATAATGAGATTAAAGATTTGTTTGGGCTGACGAAGAACATAAATACATATCTTTTAATCATTCCGCAAAATGAAAAAGGTGCATTGGAAAGGGTAATAATTAATGCATTGAATGATATTCCAGCAGAAACTGATTTAATTCAAGAAGTGGTTCAGTTTATTGATTCCTTAAAAGGGGAGTTAGTTCCTGAATTAAATCAGACCAATAAAGCTAATAAAGCCACGGTAGGAACTTTTTTCAGTGTTCGAGATCCTAAAAATGCAATGAGATCTTTTGGTATCTTCATTTCTAAAATTGATTGGTCAAAATCAGAATCTCTAAAAGAGTTATTTTTACCATTCATGTATTTGGGAGAGAAAAAACCAACTGCAACCCAATAGTTCCAAGCAATATCTCTTCCAGATGTTCTTCTATGTATTTTTCCAAAAGACTATTTAATGATGGATTAAATGCATAATGTTTATCATCGGCAGCATGCCAAATGTGTTCATCATTTGTGTTGGCTGTGGTTTTTTTCAAATGTCCATAATCTACTTTATAGATAAAATCCGGATATTTAGGATGGGCAGTTCCTTTTGGGCGATGCCTTTATTATGAAGCCTATAAATGCAGATAAAAAAGTACATTTGATATAGAATGAGAAAAGAATTGTCAGAAAAAATGCAATCGTGCACAGAAAATATTGGAATTTAAATGCAATTATGTTATAATGAATGAATAAAGTACATTAGTGTATGACAAGCATTTATATTCAAAGGAGAGGTTGAAATGAAAAAACATGTGGGATACAAAGTAATTGGAATGTTGTCGGTATTATTTATTGTGTTTTTGATAAATAGCGTTGCGCAAAATATATCATCAAACAATTCCAAAGAAGCATTTATTGCCATGTCAGAAGTGTATGTTAATTTAGAGGGAAAGAACACTACTTTAGCAGCAGATGTACAGAAGGCAAAATTATTTATGAATCAGTTTTTCTTAGTGACAAATCAGGAAAAGATTCCGGATATTTTAACTAACTGTGCGGCTAATAATGAAGAGATTCGTGCACTTTTGGTTGAGATGGAAGCAATTGCAGAGAAGTCAGATTCTGAATTATTAAAGACTGAGATGAAGGAATATAGTACATTGATACAAGACTTTGTTGCGACATTGGAATTATTGGCAGATGCAGTAAAGTCAGGAGATGTTGAGGCGGCTGGAAGAAGTGGAGCGGCTTTGACAGAATACTATTTGGCTATGGAAGCAGCGCAGCGAGAGTTTAATGAGACATTAACAAATGTTATTGACGAAGTGACAGCAGAACGAATAGAAGCTATTACTGGAAGTAATAATATGACAGTGATTACATTTGTGTTGTTTGTAGTATTCATGTTATCTAATATTTTCATTACCCAGAGGTTTATTTCCAAACCGGCAAAGAATGCAGATGTTGAATTGCGAGCAATTCTTGATAAGTTAAATAGAGGCGAGGGTGATTTGACAGCACGAATCACTGCAGAATCCAATGATGAAATTGGAGAATTGATAAAAGGTGTTAATGGTTTGCTGGATAAGCTTCAGGCAACCATGGGCATTCTTAAGACGGAGACATTGAACATGAATAATTCTGTTCATAGAATTAGGGAAGGAATTGTGGACTCTAATGCAAATGCAACAGATGTGTCTGCTGCAATGGAAGAACTGTCAGCATCCATGGAGGCAGTGTCAGATACCCTAATCCAGGTCAGCGATGGTGTACAAGATGTTCTTGGTATTTCCAAGGAGATGAATTCACAGGCGAAAGAGGGAGCTGATTTCATTGTAGACGTCAAAAAGAAAGCACAGGGAATCAAAGAAGATACGGTGCAGAGCAAGAATTCAACTGTTGATATGATTCGTGGTATTCGTGCTCTCTTAGAAGTTTCAATTGAGAATAGTAAAAATGTTAATAAGATTAACGAACTTACAAATGAGATTTTGAATATTTCAAGTCAGACTAATTTACTGGCACTCAATGCATCGATTGAGGCAGCACGTGCTGGTGAAGCAGGTAGAGGATTTGCAGTAGTTGCGGATGAGATTGGAAAACTTGCCTCTAATTCTGCTGAGACTGCGAATAATATTCAATCTATCAGTGTTATGGTAACACAGGCGGTGGAGGAACTTTCTAAGAATGCAGATGAAATGTTACAGTTCATTGATGAGCGAGTATTAGTTGATTATGACAAATTCGTGGATGTTGCTACGCAGTATCATGATGATGCAGATGATATCAATCAGACTTTACAGCACTTCTATAATAGTACTCGTAAGTTAGAAGATACAATGGAAAATATGACAAGTGGTATCGCAGGTATTGCAACAACAGTAAATGAAAGTACAGCAGGCGTTACAAATGCAGCTCAGAATACGGAACATTTGGTAGAGGCATTAGGTGGAATTGAGAAAGAGGCCGATGCCAATAAGAATATTTCTGAATTATTGAGTGGAGAGGTTTCTAAATTCAAATATATTTAAACTATATTTTCCAATGAAGTTTGCTTGTGTTGAATGGTAATTCATACACCCACAATCCTTAATCACGCTATGTTTATCTGCAGCATAGCGTGATTTTGATAAATTGGATAGAAAAACTATCCAGCATATATTCTTTTATTTTACAAATAATAAAAGAAAGATAAGAATGGGGTGTTTCCATGGAACGGACAGATTATAAGCAAATTTTAATTTTATTTGGAACCACATTGGCAGTTTATTTGGGCTTTCGCTATCTGCTCCCTTTAGTGGCTCCTTTTTTATTGTCATATTTAATTGCAATATTGCTTTATCCCATAGCGGAATATTTGAAAAAGAAATGGAAAATCTCTCGGGGAGTTTCAGGTGCTGCGTTAGTTGCATTGTTAATAGGTGTTTTTGGTGTGGGGATTTTTGGAATTGGAAAAATATTATTTGGACAGATGCGAAATGTGATTGTTAATATACCAAAATATGAGGCTATTGTTCTGGGGGAGGCACAGACTATTTGTAGTCGTTGTGACCAGCTTTTGGGGATGCCGGCGGGCAATACATTTAAGTTTGTAAGCCATAATATTGATGCAGGGATACTTAAGTTAGAGGAACAGATGGCTCCTCTTTTTTCAACGGAAGCATTTGACAGCCTCAGTAAAATATTTGGTGTGTTCTGGATTGCTTTTATTGTAATAATGGGGGCATTTTTTATTATTAAGGATATGGAAGATTTGAAAATTATATTTGAAGAATCTTCCTTTTTTGGTATTGGAAAGCGTTTGTTTGGCAATATGGGAGAAGTTGGAGGTGCTTATTTAAAATCTCAGATTATTATTATGCTTTGTAGTGCAGTGATTTGCAGTGGTGGATTATGGCTGATTGGAATTCCCAATAGTCTTTTGTGGGGAATCGGAATTAGTATTTTCGATGCATTTCCTGTACTTGGAAGTGGACTTATTATAATTCCATGGGCAATGCTTTGTCTCCTAAAAGGTAATTGGTACCATGGAGCAGTGCTGTTTACCATATATGCAATCTGTCAGCTCATCAGAGAAGTGGTTGAAACTAAAATATTGGGGGATAAAATAGGAATAAAACCTGTTTTTACCTTGATTTCCATGTACATTGGTACGGAACTGTTTGGTATTGCAGGTTTTATTCTTGGGCCTGTGGCCTTTTTATTAATTAAAAATGTGATAACTATTCAGAGCTATGGGAATGCGGGCTATGAATAGTTACAAAATGTTCTTAAAACTCAATATTAATAGTGCCACTTCCACCTTCAATTTCTATAAAGTTAGAAGTATTGGAAGATGTTAAAAAAAAGCTGTCATGAGTTTCACCATTAACAGTAAGTTTTCCGGTGCCTTTGATTACTTTGATATTGTAGTTATCATCGTAGTCTGTCAATTTGAGATTTAACGGACCACTATGGCAGGAAATATCACTTTCCATCAGAAGACTTCCAGAAAGCTCTAAAAGGCCTGTGCTACAGTCGATGTCAGTATCTGTAAATGTTACATTAGCAAGTATCACATTTCCGGTTCCGCAATCCAAATCAAAATCATAAGAAGTTAAATCAGAAATACTGATAGTACCGGTGCCGCCATTGATATCGCATTCCTGTAATTTGTAATTCTTTGGAAAGGTAATTATAATGGAACCATTCGTTTCATTATTAGTGTTGGCTCTTCCGCTCAGATGTAAGGTACCATCGGCTTTCAGACTGACCGTATAGTCTGACGGTACGTTATTACACTCAACCTGTACCTTATCAATATTATCATGTTTGATAATAACGGAGTGGGTTAATGTATCCAGTTCCAAAGCAGTTACATTATCAAAAGTATTGACAACAGGTGTAGTTGGTGAAGCGATGTTGTTAGTTCCATTAGTGTTATTGGTATCGTTCATCTGTTGATTGTTATTTTTGTCTGTGACATTATTGTTGGAATAAGCACGAACCCCATAAAAAATTGCTATTAGAGCGACAATGGCGGCGATGACAATAAGACAGACGGTAATCCAGTTACCATTTCTTTTTTCGTTATTCATTGTAGTGTATACCTCCAAATATATTTTATTTACTAAATATTTCCCCCAAAAAAGAAAACTATTCATATGATAATAGAGCGAGAAATTGGACGAGAAGTCCTATTGAAGGAAATCGAGAAAATCAAAAATATTTAAGGGTTTTCGCTCTTGACAATCTTAAATTTGTAGCATAAAATCAACCTATATAAAAATGCAGTCTGGCTCATTAAAAGTCAGACTACTAATAAATAAGCGTTGAAAAGGGATAGTATTTATCGCTGATTGGTACAGAGAGAGAAGTGTTGGTGCGAGCTTCTTACAAAACAGGTAAAGAACCTGCCTTGGAGCTTCTGTGGGAAACCATAGCGTAGGTCTGGCGTTAACGGAACAAGGAATGATTTTGGATGAAATGATTTTCAGAAAAAATGGGTTCTAAAGGAGAACTGCAAATAACTGACAAAGTTATTTATAGCAGTTAATAAGGGTGGTACCGCCGAGTCTTTCGGTCCCTTTACAGTAGGGATTGTAAGGGCTTTTTTTATTTTTGTAACAGTTCAGCCATGCACAGATTATTGTAAGAATTGCGAGAGAGTTTACTCATTAAGCAGTTTCTTCAATAATCTGTATATGGCGTTCTGCCATAAGCGAGTGTCTAGCTGCATTAGCAGCGGAAAAGCAACGGAGTTGCGGACACGAGCTGTTGGCTAAACTGTTACATATACCCTCGAAACTAGACAGGAGTGCTCATGTCGGTGAACAAACACGAATTTGGAAGG
>CAZRLE010000033.1:0-15992 GCA_964600705.1 uncultured Lachnoclostridium sp.
ACACGATTTACTTTAATTCCCCATGGGTCTGTCGCAAGGTCAAGAGAAGCTCTCATCTTTGTATTGATAACTTCACGGGAAGTTAATGTCTGGTCTAATTCCAAATCACCGATAATATTACGAAGTGTTGTTGCTGTTAAATTCTCAATTGCCATAATTGGATTCTCAACACCATAAGCAAATAGCTTAGGATCTGTAATCTGAAAAAAAACAACTGTGTCAATTCTCATGGTTACGTTATCTTTTGTGATAACCGGCTGTGGTGCAAAATCTACTACCTGTTCCTTTAAAAGAACTCTCTTTGCAACACGGTCAATAAATGGCATCTTCACATGAAGACCTACACTCCATGTTGCCTGATAACCACCAAGACGTTCTACTACATAGGCATGCGCCTGTGGAACAATTACGACACAAGATGCAAGCACCATAAGTGCTAAAATAAATAAAATAATTACAAATGGCATATTATCCTCTCTTTCTGTCGCTTTAGCGACTGTCCAATAATGGAATTTGTGTACTACACAAATTCCCAGAGAAAAAAATCGATATAAGATTTTTCTCTATTCTCCCTTCATTTTTACAATCAGCTTAACGCCTTTGATTTCTAAAATCTCTACTTTGTTGCCTATGCTAATCACAGAATCATCTTCTGTTCTTGCTGACCATTCCATACCATCTACTACAACGGTTCCCTTCTGGTCAAAATTGTTGATTTCTGCTACTACTTTTGCTTCTTTCCCAACCAAACTTTCTGCATTGGTCTTCTCTCTCTGACCATTGAAAAACTTTGCAGCAAATGGTCTTGTAAAAAATAAGAGCACAAAAGAAACCACAAGAAAAACAAGTATCTGAATACCTCTTCCTGCACCCAACAGGGTTACAGCAAAAGCTGCCAATGCCCCTCCGGCAAACCAGATGGTTGTAAGTCCCATAGTCAGAAGTTCAATTGCAAGCAATGCTACTACTCCTATCAGCCAGTACATAGCCTCCATCTCATCATCCTCCTTTAAAATAGTTACATCCTTTTATTTTTTATCTGTAACCATTTCCATTTTACTCTAAGACAAGAGGTTTTGCAACTAATTCCGCTTCCATGTGTCTTTGCTTATCAGGACTAATAAAGGATAAAATTCCAATCTTCCTGCCAGCATGCAAAAGGAAAGTACCACTTTACTAAAATCCGAAAACTGCGAGAAATTCCCCATTGGACCTACCATACCAAATCCAGGACCTACATTACTTATTGTAGTAAGAACTGCCGTAAAGGTCGTCTCAAAATCAAAATTATCAAAGGAAACCAACAACAGCGCATTAATTAAAAACAGAATATAGGTCGTGGTAAATACTGCAATGTCCATCACCTGACTGTTATCCATGCTTTTTCCATCAAAGCGCACCGGAAGAACAGAACGAGGATGCACCGCTTGTTTGCTTGCTCTTCTTCCTGCCTTTATCAATACACAGGCACGCACCATCTTTAAACCACCTGCTGTAGAACCAGCACAGCCTCCTATAAATATAAGCATCATTAATATTGTTTTACTAAGCTGCGGCCACTGATTAAAATCAGTAGTGGAAAATCCTGAGCTTGATACAATTGCGGACACCTGAAAAAAAGAATAACGGAATGCCTGTCCCAGACTTCCATACATATCCCAAATATCAAATGCAATAATAATAGTTGCTCCTGCTACCACTATCAGGAAGAAACGCAATTCATCACTTTTAAGTACATCCTTAAATTTTTTCTTAATAAGCATGAAGTACACAGAAAAACTTACACTAAATACCAACATCCCCACTGACAAAATCAAATCTACTGCAACATTATCATAATGAGCGATACTGTTATTCCAGTTACTGAAACCACCTGTTCCGGCTGTACCAAATGCATTAACTAACGCATCATACAATGGCATTCCAGTCAATAAAAGAGCAACTACGCAAACCACTGTTAATACAATATACATACTGTATAAAATTCGTGAAGTTTCCTTAATCTTAGGTACTAGTTTGCTAATGACCGGTCCTGCTGATTCAGCACGCATCAAATGCTGTGTCTGACCACTCATGGAGGGCAGCAGTAAGAGAGAAAACACTAAAATTCCCATGCCTCCAAACCAGTGTGTAAAACTTCTCCAAAAAACGACTCCTTTTGGTAATGACTCTACATCGGTCAAAATAGTTGAACCGGTTGTAGTGAAGCCAGATACAGTCTCAAAAAATGCATCAATAAAGCTTGGAATTGCACCTGAAAATACAAATGGCAGTGCACCAAATACGGATAAAAGAATCCATGCCAGTGAAACAATTATCATACCATCTCTTGCATACATTTTGGTCTTCTCCGTCTTCAAACGGCTCATTAATCCTCCTATCAGTAAAAGGATTCCTATGGTCCATAAAAATGCTGTCGTATCTACCCCTTTGTAAATCACAGATACAAGCAATGCCGGAAGCATTAAAACTGCTTCCAGCACAAATAATTTACCTAATATTTGAACAATCAATTTACTATTCATTGTAATAACGCCTCCACCCGCTAGGCTATGATATCATTTAAATCCATAATTACATGATCTTTTTTGCTAATAATTAAAACCTTGTCACCTGACTGAATACATTCATTACCATGTGGAATGATTGCATTACCCTCATGCTCAATACAACCAATCAGTGTATTTGGTCTTAATTTTAATTCTCGAAGTGGCGTATTAAGAAAACGTGTAGACTCATTCGCACGAAAACTGATAACTTCTGCTTTTCCATCTGCAATCTTATATACACTTTCCACAACGCTTCCCTGAGAATTCTGAATTCCTCTGACATAGCAAAGAATATAGCCTGCTGTTACCAATTTAGGGCTGACCACACTATCTAATCCAAGGCGGTTAATAATACTTGGAAGATTTACCCTTGTTGTCATTGCAATAACCTTATCCACACCTCTGTCTAATGCATACATGGCTGTGATAAGATTTTCCTCATCTCTTCCCATCATAGTGATGAAAGCATCTACATCTTCTATATTCTCAGAATCCAAAATACCCGGATTGGTTCCATCTCCCTCAATAATCATAGCGTCCGGAAGGGTTTCTGAAAGCTCGATGCATTTCTTACTGTCCATTTCGATAATTTTAACATTCATTCCTACTTTAGAAATAATCTTTGTCAAATAATGTGCTGTTCTTCCTCCACCCACAATCATAACTGAGTTAATTTTGTGACTTAATCGGTCTAAATATTTGAAGAAACGGGCACAGTCATTGACATATCCCATGATGTAAAGTAAGTCTCCAGCCTGCAATTCGAAATCACCATTTGGAACGACAATCTCATCCCCACGCTCTACTACTGTAAATAAAATATTACGAGGAAGCTTATCTCCAAGCTGTGACAGCTTCTTTCCTACCAAAAGGGAATCCCCTTCTTTGATACGAAATTCAGCTAATCTTACCCTACCGCCAAAGAAATTCTCCACATTCATTGCAGATGGGAACTGCAGTATCTTGGCAATTTCATAAGCCGCTGAAAATTCCGGATTAATAATCATATCAATTCCCATATTCTCACGAAGGTCACTATATTCTTCAAAATATTCCGGATCACGAATACGGGCAACTGTACAAACATTGGCAATTCTCTTAGCGGTCAGACAGCACACCATGTTCATTTCATCTCTTGAGGTAACCGCAATTAAAATATCCGCTTCTTCAATTCCTGCCTCTTTCAATACACTGATTCTGGCACCATTCCCCTTTACACACATTACATCCAAAGATTCATCTGCTTTTCTTAAAGCCTCTTCATTCTTATCAATAATAGTAATATTATGGTCTTCCTGTACCAAATGTTCTGCAAGGGTATAACCAACCTTGCCATCTCCTACAATTATGATATTCATTGTTTCATCCTCTATAATCCTCTAATTTCGTTTCTGACGATATATTTCATACATAAGCAACGCAGCTGCAATTGCCGCATTCAAAGATTCCACTTTACCTTCCATTGGAATCTTTACAAGACAGTCAGCCTGTTCGGTAGTCTCCTCTGTAATTCCATTAGCCTCATTTCCGATAATAACTGCAGCCTTCTTGGCATAAGCCTCTCTGTCATAATCGTTCTGTCCCTTTAAGTGCGTTGCATATATGACGATACCATTTTTTTGTAAATTAAGCAAGCACTCCGAAAAAGAATCCACATACAGAATCGGCATTCTATAAATTGCCCCCATTGTGGAACGGATTACTTTAGGATTATAAATATCCACCGATTCTTTACTTAAAATCACAGCATCCATACCGGCGCCTTCTGCTGTTCTTACAATCGTTCCAAGATTACCCGGATCCCTTAAGTTCTCAAGAAGAACCAGATTTACCTGCTCTTTTTCTATCAGCTTTTGCAAATCATATTGAGGCATCTTCACAATTGCAATAACTCCCTGAGGTGTCATGGTATCCGAAACTTCTTTTAAAACAGCATCTGTCACTACTTCATAATCAATCACATCTAAATATGCTTTTCCCTCTGCTTTTTCCTTCCAGTAGGTCTCCGAAAAATAAGCCTTTATTATAAGACCACCTTCCACTGCTTCCTCGAACATCTTCGTGCCCTCTACCACAAAAGCATTTTCTTCTTTTCGAAGCTTGGCCTTTTTCTGCATCTGAACCAAATGTTTCATCTGCAAATTACTTGTACTGCTAATCATATTTTTATCCTTCCTGCTTACTGTTTCCATCGTTTCATCGTATCATACAGCTTCACTATATCAATTGGTTTGGCAATATGATCATTCATGCCACTTTGCTTTGCCCTTTTAATATCTTCTGCAAATGCATCAGCGGTCATTGCTATAATTGGTAATGTTTTTATATCTTTTCTTTCCAGACTTCTGATTGCTTCTGCTGCTTCATATCCATCCATAATTGGCATACGGATATCCATAAAAATTATGCTGTAATAACCTTCTTCAATCTGCTTCATCTGTTTTACGGCCTCTTCTCCATTTTCTACCATATCAATTTCAGCACCGGTAACAGAAATCATTTCTTTTGCCACCTCTCTGTTGATGGCATTGTCCTCTACTAACAGCACTCTCTTGCCGGCAAAATTTGGAATTTCACTACTTACTTCTTCTGTGTCCTCCGGTACTTCCTCCAAAAGCTTTAAGAAAACAGTAATTGTAAAAGTAGAGCCCACATTTAACTCACTTTCAACTTGGATATCTCCACCCATCATATTGGCAATGTTCTTTGCAATTGCCATTCCAAGGCCGGTTCCTTCTATCTTTCCTACCCTTTTACTGTCTTTTCTTTCAAATGGAGTGAAAATGGATGGAAGAAATTCTGCATCCATACCGATTCCATTATCCTTTACAACAAATCGATAGCATCCATAATTCTCCTTCTGACTTTCCCTTTCTTCAAAGGTAAATTCGATTCTGCCTCCCGGATTGGTATATTTTACCGCATTGCTCACAATATTGATTAAAAGCTGCTGTAAACGTAATGCATCGCCTTCTACCTTTTGATGTACAATACCTTTATCAGTCACTATGAGACTATGCTGCCTATCTGCTGCCAGCGGTCCAATGATGGTTCTGATATTTTCCACAAAATCATTTAGTATAAACTGGTCATCCGATAACTCTAATTTGCCATTTTCAATTTTGGACATATCTAAAATGTCGTTAATTAACAGATACAGATATCGTGAGGAGGAGCCAATCTGTCTTAAGCACTCCTCGACCTTTGTGGCATCCCCACAATATTTCTTGGCAATATCCACCATACCAATTACAGCATTTAATGGTGTTCGGATATCATGGGACATTCTGGATAAGAAATCGCTTTTAGCTTCATTGGCTCTCTCTGCCTCTTTCAAAGCTTCTCTTAACTTACTTTTACTCTGCTCTTCCTGCTGCCACATTTCTTCTATGTCACGCACTGTTACAATCAGTGTCTGCTTTTCTGCATCGAACCAACAATAACGGGCCTCTTTATGGCGGTCATTATTGGACTTATAGTACACACTGTAACTGTCCATATCCTCCGTGAATTCTTCCATTATATTTTTCAACAGGAATTTATCCACTTCGCCACCAAACATCTCTCTAAGACCTTCCACAACTTTCTCTGTGATAATTCCTGATGTTGGAATGTTAATCTCGTTCCATATACGAGAATAACGGAGAGAATACCTTTTATCCCTTAAATCTAAAATACAGATACATTCATATTCGTGATTGATAGTAAAATTGTAGATATGTTGTAATTCTACATTTTCTAATTCTATCATCTTACGGTCACTGATATCTTCTATAATACCAATCACCAGCGTCGGTTTCCCTTTCTCATCATAGCTAAGAACGGACAGCGTGGCATGAAACCACACCTTTCCTCCTGCCAGGGCAAATTCACAATCGGCAGTTCTTGCGCCGTCCTGAATTTTCTTATAAACATCCATTAGGGTCTGTCTGGTCACCGGGTCAGCCATCTGTTCCACAAATTCACCTGCCAAATCCGTATAACAGGTCTTACACTTAAATTTCTCGCTTATCTCCTTAGGAACAGTAAGTACACCTTCCTGCGGATAGTAGTACAATTCAAAAATATCTGTATCTTTCAGGGAATCTCTTAACGACTGCCTCCAAAGCTGGGATTCTTCGCTAAGTCTTCGATTCTGAAGTTCCAGCTCTTTTTGTGCCGTCACATCCATAAATACACTCTGTACCACGATATCCTCATCAATATCCTTAATCAATTCCGAATTACCAAATATCCAGCAGATATCGCCATTTTTTTGCTGAATCTGGTATTCATAGGTTATTTTATCTCCTACTACGAAAAGGCTTCGATTTTTGCCTATTCCGGACCATCCTTTCTGTGGCTGGAGAATTTCCTCCGTTTTCCAATACTCCTTTGCCCAGAATTCTTCCTCTGTATATCCAAGAATACGGATTGCTTCCTGATTGGCCTGTTTATATTTCATAGTACCATCTTCTGCCAGATAATATTGCGCAATACCACAGATAACAGACTGTACCAGATTATTATAACGTTTCTCTTCTCTGGTAATTTTCTTAATCTCTTCTGCGGAAAGGAACTTTTCTTCCCTAAGCATTTCCATTTCCGTCACATTCTGATGATACCCTCTAATCTCTATGCTATTGTCTATTCTACTTTCTACCTTACCAGCGCATCTGACAACAATTCGTCCAAGCTTTGGGTGACGCCAGCTATACTGCACCTCTACCAGCTCGTTGGTAGCACACATCTTGGCTACCCCTTCCTTGACATATTCTCTATAATCTTCTTCGATGTTTTCCCACCAATGATTATAGCATGCTGCTTCTGACGGATGTTCCTCTAAACCAAGCAGATCCAACATGGTACGACTGGCAGACATTTTATTCACACCAGTCCAGTTATCAATTTCAATACTCCACAAACCAGTTTCACTAAAACTCAATATATCTTCCAGCCACTCTGTTTTGCCCTTCAAACTGCTATATGTCTTTTCCTGCATGCTGCCCCTTCTTTCGTCTTTTGACTTCACAACTTATTTACTGTTTTTCCCTAAAAATTCGAACTACTTTTCCATCTTTTTCTTCTCTGATTTCACCGGTATTCTCTACAAATTCTTCCATTTCCTTACGAAACTGTGCTGTCTCGAAAGTAGTTTCTAACACCGCTTCGTGGACCTGTTGTAAATCTGCCAATGTAAAATTCTCCGGTAATAAACGAAATGCAATTCTTGTAACCGGCATCCACTGGCGAAGTGCCAGTATGGAATATGCTATAATTATGCCGTGGTCAAAGGCTATATTATCACTGGATACAAATTGTAATCTTGGCTGCACTTCCCTGCCTGCTTTCGCAGTATCCTCTAATACTGCACGGAGTAATGTTTCACCATTTCTTAACTGCAAATCCCATCTGCCCAGTTCATCCTTTTGCATGGACACTTCAAACCAGACTGCCTCCTTCGCATCATCGCCTGCCTGTATTTTATATTTAGAAGCATCAATAAGTGCCAGATAACTGCCGGTCATTGTCCAGCCTCGCGGGTCTCTTCCAGGTTCACTAAAGGTACGGATCTGTTCTAAAAATCCACACTCAATTCCTGTTTCTTCTTTTAATTCTCTTTCTGCCGCTTCATCTATGGTTTCGTTCTTGTCTACAAAACCGCCCGGAAGGGCATACATATCCTTACAAGGATGATTGCCTCGCTTGATTAACAGTAATTTTAACTTTTTCTCTGCAATGCCATCTGTATCTGACGGACTATCACCAAACACAGAAAAAATGGCAATATCTGCTGTCATAGATGGTTTTTCATATTTGCCTTCTTCATGAGCTTTATACCACTCTACAAACTGCTTTTCTTCTTCACTGATTTCTCTATATGGATACATTTTTACACAATTCCTTTACTTACACAAATTTTCTTCACTTTCCCTGCAAAAAACTGGATACCCGGTCCTGCCGTAAGGGCTGTAATAATAGTTATCACACCAAGCTTGCCACCCAACACAAAGCCAAGTCCAATCATACAAAAATCAAAAATCACTTTTACCTTACTGTATTCCTTATCCACCATATCACGAATTGCCATAACAAGCCCTGTAAATGGGTCCAGACCAATATCCATGGTAATAAAAATAGCAACTCCAATATAAAGCAGCAGACAACCCAGAGTTGTCGCAATTACTCTTCCAGCAAAGCCTGCTCCACCAAACAGCATTCCATAAACAGCTGTTCCTATATCTACAAAAAATCCATACGGTAAAATATATATCAATGTACCAATATTGATATATCTTCTGCCAATAAACCATAAAAGGACAATTAAGCCTCCATTTAAGAAATTAGACACATAGCCTAACTGTTCCTGTGACAGATTAGCGAAGCTTCTTACTCCATCATACACAATCCCAATACTGTCATTTCCAAACTGCGCCATCGCATTAAAGGAAACCCCACAACCTATAAGGAAAATCCCGCATAATGCCAAAATCACTTTCTGCATACTTATTCTGTTTTTCATATCTCTTTCTACCTCATTTTCTTTTGTTTATGTTGATTCTCTATAGGTTACATTTCTTCTGGCTTTTCTTTCTCCTTCTTCACGCCTTCTCCCTTAAACTCCGGAATAAAACTTTCCTCTGCTGTTTCACCCTCTTGAATAAAACCATTTTCTACTCCAAGGTCTATGGCATAATCAATAAGTTCTTCATACTCCTCTTCCGTCACTTTACGGTTCAGTTCAGGATAGGCTTGGACCTGAGGAAGCGGAGTATATTGGTTCATTAAACTAATATAAATAGAATCACCATAGGTTTCATACAAGTATTTTACTACAGACTTTCCATTTTGCAAATAGCCCGGTAAGAGTAAATGACGAACTATGACTCCTTTTTTCATCATTCCATCTTCATCAAAGACAGCACACTTTTGCTGACGAACCATTTCTTCCAAAGCAGCCTTTGCAACAGCCTGATAATCCTTGGCTTTTGAATACGTTTCTGCCATCGTATCTTCTATATATTTAAAATCTGTAAGGTAAATATCTACAATTTCTTCTAACTGTTTTAAAATCTCTACATTCTCATATCCACTACAATTATATACTATCGGAATCTTCAATCCCTTCTGTCTTGCCAGTTTTACTGCCTTGGCAATGGAAAGTGCATAGTGAGTCGGAGTAACCAGATTGATGTTGGCGGCTTTCTTTTCTTGCAGCTCAAGGAAAATTTCTGCCAACCGTTCTGTTGTAATCGCAAATCTTTCCTGGAAATCTGCCTCAACATCCTTCGTTTCAATCTGCAACTCCTTTTTACTTGCTTTTAAATGGGCAATCTGATAATTCTGGCAATATACACATCGCAAGGAACAACCACAGAAAAATACGGTTCCCGAACCACATTCACCTGAAATACAAGGCTCTTCCCAAAAATGCAGTGCTGCTCTTGCAACCCAGATTTCATTTCCTGTAACACCACAGACACCAGCCTGTCCGGATTCTCTATTCACTTTACAATTACGGGGACATAATGTACACTCTGCCATTTGGACACTCCTTATCACTGCTATTCTGTCTAACGCTATATTGTATCAGATACAGATGTATAATACAAATCCCCACCAATTCTGGTGGGGATTCTTATTATTCTATATCATTCTTTAATCGTCAAATCTTTCCTGTGCACCTGTCATACCAAAAAGTCTAAATCTTCTTACTAACTTATCCATGTGATGTGCTTCTTCAGATAACTGCTCACTGATTGCTGTACTTTCTTCGGCAGATGCCGCTGTATTCTGTACAACACCGGAAATCTGTTCAATACCTTCGCTAATCTGTTCTAATGCTTCTGCCTGTCCATCTGCATTTTCTCTTGTATCTCTTGCAACGATTGCGAAGTCCTTCATATCACTGATAATCTTTTCAAAGGCTTCGGAAGTCTTGATTGTACTTTCATTACCTTTTTCGATTTCCTGTAATGTCTTTTCAATTAACTGTCTTGTACTTACTGCAGATGCCGCACTGTCAGATGCAAGCTTACCAATCTGGTCCGCTACTACCGCAAAGCCTCTTCCAGCTTCACCGGCTCTTGCTGCTTCAATAGAAGCATTAAGTGAAAGTAAGTTAGTCTGGGAAGCAATGTCTTCGATTGCTGTAATAATATTAGCGATTTCTTTAGAAATAGCTGTAATATTTTCCATTTCTTCAGTAAGGAGCTTCATCTGTTCTCTTCCATGTTCTGCCTGAAGTACGGAATTATTTACGTTTTCATAAGCTTCTGCTGTCTTCTTGGCACTATCTGCAGCCATTGATGCTACTGTATCAATAGTCGCTGTTAATTCTTCTAACGCACTTGCTTCGTCCGTTGTGCCTTCCGCTAAGGCACCTGCTGCATGAGCGATTTCGTTAGACCCACTGGCAACTCTGGAGGAAGTATTGCCAATATCTGTTAATGTGGAATTGAAACGTTTTAAAATAAATACTAAAGATTCCTTAATGGTTGCAAACTCACCTAAAAAGTCTGTAATTTCCTTACCATTCTTAGTTAAATCGCCATGAGCCATTTCTGTAAGAATTTCTGAAATTTCTTCTACATAACCACCAATAACTTCCATACTTTCTCTTGTATTCTTAACAAGTTCAGCAATTTCATCATCAGCAGTATAAGTAAGTACAGATGCTGCCTTTAAATCACCACGACGAAGTCCTTCAGCCGCCTCTACAAGCTGCATTGTAGGCTCTACGATACCATCTGTAACTGCCTTAGAAACCTGGACACCTCTCATAACGCACATAGCACCAGTTACAACTACAACTACTAAAATAACCCAGAATAAAACTCTTGCTGTGCTTGCATTGTCATTTGCACCCTCAATGTTATAGGCTACTAACTGATCATAAATGTCCTGAAATTCTTCAAAACTCTGAAGACCATCTTGCTGTAAATAGTCATAAGCCTCCAACTTGCGGTTCAAATCACGGCTTGCCAAGTAAAATTCTTCACCAGTTACTTCTCTATAGTGATCCCACAAAGAAACTGCCTGCTCATATAACTGTTTGTCTTTATCAGAGTCAATGGTTGCTTCATACTCATGCTCTACTTCTTCAATTCTTGCTTGAAGTTCTGCAAGTTTAGATTCATATTTCACAAAGTCTGTCTCTGTAATGGATACGGCATGCTCAAACTGTGCAAGTCGATACTCAGATGTAAGGTAATTCATCTCTTCTGCAAGTTCAATCGCCGGTATCCAGCTACTGGCAATCGAATCAGTCTGATAATTAAGAGCTATTGCACCTATGACGGCTATAAGTGCAGAAAGAATCAAGCCAATTGTATACTGCCTGGTCAGATAAGCAAGCTTATCTTTAATCTTCTTGTTACGAATCAGTTCTTCCATTTTGTTCATCATAGGTAAACCCGTCTGCCATCCTTGGGCAGCCTTTCTGTTGTATTATACAAGTATTCACTTACACCCAAAATCGGTTTGTCTATGTCCGTTCGCAGACAACTCCGAATATATTTTCATTATAATAAGATACTTCCTTTGTGTCAATCATTTTAAGAGAAATGAAGTGTATTTTGACATGCAAAAAGTGCCCTATATCAGCTACTTAAAGCCAATATACGGCACTCATTTTTACGTTTTATCTATACCATCTAGCTTATAGGCTTGGAACAATGCCCTCTTTGCCATGAACAGGCGAGGCATAATCTCTTATATTACCTCGCAAATACGGTGGTGTGTGTGACAGGAAATCTTGTCAATTTTTACCAAGCGGTAAGGAAATTACAGTTTGCTACGTTAATCATTGTGATTAAGAACGTATTTATCAATGCACCCACCCAAATATTTCCGGTATATTTTTGTGACTTAACATGAATAAATGATGTAAGTCCTACTGAGAATAGGTAAGTTACACATTTAATTGCACTCTGTCCAGCGGCTAATAAGATAAGATTTGAACCATCCATACCGAAAGTTGGAGAGCCTGTAAATAAAATTGGTATATAAGCAATACATAAAATTACAGAAACAGGAATGATTGCCATTGTTGTAGAGAACGCAATTCTTTTATTATCACTCCAGTTATCAAAATTATTTCTACGAATTGCAATGCCGTTTGCAAACTGTAAAATAAAGAATACTGGTAAATATCTCAATGCGATAGTAAGTTTGTTTGGTGTAAAGCTTCTGATTGCGTAGGACCAGAATCTAAAATCTGAATTAAAGAAATATTTTGCTGCAAACAGAAGCATATATGTACATGTTACGACTGTGAAGGAAAGTGCAAATGCTTTCAAAAGTTCATTTTTATTTGTTTTAAATCCAAAATATTCTGCATTTTCTTTGTATTTTAATCCTGTACCACGTCTAACCGCTAACAATGTACTAACCGCACAAGCTATGCCCCAAAACATAAACCCGTTTGTTGAACTTTGTGGGAACAATGGACTTTCTAAAGCCAAAAGCCCTACCAAAACGAAAGGTATAAATGTAATAGTATTTATTAGTACTCCAGTAAAAATAGATTTCAGGTATTTTTTTCTTGCATCCCCTAATAACGGAGGTAACACGAAGGTATTTTCTCTTTCCAATGACTGAAATACTGGAATTTTAAGCACATAGTAAAGACATGGAATAACAAAGAGGAAAAATCCGCACATGCCGATAAAATTGAATACTTGTTTTATCCACCATATCTGATTGTTACTTTCAATTGGATTTGGTGCTCCCCAGATTCCTTCAAAGAAATCTACAACATAGCTAGTTGTTTTTGTAGAAAGCAAGTTGCCATTATGAATTTCATTTGGATTCCAAATTGCAAACTGATACCCTGTTTCGTTGCTTGTATAGAATTCTCCTTCAACAACTTCACTTAAAACAACACCTGTCTGTGTTTCTAACCAACTGCTGCCAAAGCCGTTTATTAATACATCTTTGTTCATCCATGATTGAAAGTCATCTGCTTTTCCTAAAATTACGCCAACGTTAGCGTTATATCCTTTGAATGGCGGACTTGATACAGATGGTAGACCTTCTACAATTGCTTCTAAAGGATAGCCAACAGTAAGGATGGCATCAATTTTGTTTAATGCATGGGCATCTTCTGCGGTAGCACCAGCTGCTAAGGCTTCGTTTTCGATTTTTGTATAATGCTCAGCTACAGCCATAGATTTTCCACCGCCTAATGAGTGTCCCATAATTCCTACTTTTTCTGTATCTACATATGGTAAGGATGCAATATATTCCACTGCATCATATAAACCATTTGTGTTATCTGAAACGGAACCATCCCCAGCAGCATCTATAATGGTTGAATCGCCATGACCGTACATGTTAGGTGCAAATATCACATATCCTCTTCTTGCTAATTCTACATACCATGAATCTACTGTCTCTGCACTTGCGCTAGAACCATGACTTACGACAATACCAGGTGCTTTATTGGTGCTGGTTACGTTTTTAGGAACTAGTAAATAACCTCTAATGACACCATAATCTGTTATGACCTCGACATTTTCTACTCGAACTGTCCCTCCACTCGTGACAATCAGATTGGAAACAACTGCACTAATAAGACATAGACAGAGAGCTGTAATCATAACCCATAGGTTAACATGATGTTTTTGTTTCTTCATATATTTTCCTCCTAAACAAAAATAGTTTCTATAGAAACCATTTTCACTATAACATTTTTTTAGAATTTTTTCAATGCGTTTTAGTCATTGAAAGCGTATTTTTACTTTGCTATACTGAAAGTAGGAGGATTATTTATGAACTATACTATTAAAGCAGAATACAAGCAACTCATGGCACGTTCTTTAAAATGTTCAAACATGTACGCAGCGACTCAAAATACAATAGTTTCAATGTATGGTTATAATCTGACTACTATTGACTTACAGGTACTTTCAAGTCTGGCTTCTAATAAGTCAGAAACTTTAAATATGATAACTATAGCTCAAAAATTAGGGATTTCGAAAAGTACTTTTTCTAAGAGCATTGCTAAAATGGTTAAATTGGGATTAGTCAGAAAAGAACAACAAGCTGGAAATAAAAAAAATATTTATGTTCATTTAACTGTTCAAGGTGAAGTTTTTTATAAAGAAGTCTTGCAACGCAATGAAACTTATATTGCAGAATTTATTGAAACATTGGACGCAGACCCATTGAGACTTTCTTATTTTAACGAGTTTTTAGATTTGACAGAAAAATTCTTGTCTCAAAAAATTGATAAGGATAAATGAGAATGTAACATCGATAAATTTGGGCATATTTTGATACCCTAATAGCCCCAAAAAACACCCTTTCAACACCACGCAAAAGTGCCCTATATCAGCCACTTAAACTGATATAGAGCACTTAATTTTACATCTCAACTATTCAATTTAGCAACTCAACATAAAAGTTGCCCCATCTTCCCTAGTTCTCGTTCACCTTAGCCAACTTGGCAGCCTGGTCGCCCTCAGCCAGCAAATGCATCTTTGAATAGGGGCGGTGAAGAAATGCCACTTTGTTAAAATAGAGCTGTGAGCAAATACCACTTTGTCAAAGGGGCTGTTAGCAAACGCATCAATAGATAGGTCAGCAAGCAAATGCCACTTTGAAGTTTAATTGTGGAAGTTATTTCTTCTCTGCCTTTCTCTTTCGTCTAATTCTTTTATTGCAGAAATATATGTTGGGTTGTTGATATAGCCTTCCTCATACAGTCTTTGAATCAACTTTCTTATAATCGGCTCCTCACGTATTGCATATTCAACTCCGTTTATTTCACTGGGTTTCATCTTATACCACACCTCCTCCCTTCTTAAGGTGTGTGGTATGTTAGCATAGAGGTGAGAGTATTGCAACTTAAAAATTTATCTTGTTATTTTATATCGAACTTGTGTTCGTACCTTGATTATGTTATAATAGTCTTAGTAGCAAACTTGCTACTGGCAATCGTGTTACAGGGTGGTTGACCTTCATTCTATACAGAATGGAGGTGTTGCTTATGAAGAATAATTTCGATTTTAAAGACTTAATGTCTTTTGGAATGTTTCTCTTAGCATTACTGACATTCATTTACTTGATTTGTCACTAACATAACAAAAACCTTCCCTGTACTTTGGCGAGTAGGGAAGGTTTTTCTTTCATCAACTTGGTCAACCACTCTGTGGCGATTGCCCTTTCTAATTATATTATAGCATAAACTATAAGTTTTACAATCTTAAATTTTATTACCTTCTGTCTATTACAATTATTCTATCAACTTTCATTCTCTTTGCTGTCCCAATCTTGTACTGTTCTACATATTTTCTATCATCCATCCATTTTCCAAGAGCAGAATCCTTTTTATGTTGATTTAGTCTTTTAAAAAAATCCAGATAATACAATAACTTATCTTTATTCATTACATTGTAATCTAAAATTGCATATTCCGCTCAAACTGCACGCTGATTCCGATTTTATCTGCATGACAGT
>CAZRLE010000034.1:0-15789 GCA_964600705.1 uncultured Lachnoclostridium sp.
ACAGGAAGGTGCCATTCAGATTTTCCAGGAATTTAATACTGGTATGGAAGAAATTATTGTTGGTGTAGTAGGTGTATTACAGTTTGACGTATTAAAATACCGTCTGGAGTCTGAATATGGGGTGGAAATCCGTCTAGACCCACTTCCTTATGAACATATCCGTTGGATTGAAAACAAGGATATTGACGTAAGTAAGATTAGCATTACTTCTGATGCGAAGAAAATTAAAGACTTAAAAGGTAATCCATTGATTGTATGTTCTCACCAGTGGAGCATCAAGACTATTTTAGAAAGAAATGAAGGTCTTGTGTTAAGCGAGTTTGGTAAGAACTAGGAAACAGGATAGTGAAATAAACGATAAGATAAGGGATGCTTTTCCAACTTTTATGATGGAGAAGCATCCCTTAATTGTGTGCATTACAGATAGTTGTTATTGCCATGTTACTTTGTTTTTACCAGTATGCTTAGAGGTATATAAACGTTCATCTGCCAGTGTAAATGGCTGGTCGCTGGAGCTATTGTCAGCAACTCCAAGACTAATAGTAATGGAAGTATCCTGACTCCATGTAAGAGCTTCTACAGAAGCTCGGATATGTTCTGCAAGGGTCACAGCCTGTTGACTGTTAATGTATGGACAGAAAATACAGAATTCTTCACCACCATAACGGAATAACTGATTCCCATCTGGAAGAAGCTGTTCGGCAGTTCTACAGATATTAACCAAAACTTCATCACCGAATTGGTGACCATATATATCGTTACAAGATTTAAAATTGTCCACATCTAATACAATAATGGAGAATGGAAGGTGATTGATGAGTGCTCCATTATAGATATAATTAAAATGTTGTCGATTGAAGCTGCCGGTTAGTCCGTCTAAACGTGCTTTGTCAATGTTGCGTTTTAGGGTGATGAAAAATGTACCTACAACAGCCAGAAATGCCACAAACCAGTATGAATTGTTGCTTTTTAATGCATTAACCTGAATCAGATTGACTATGCTTTGGGTGAGAGAATTATAGGCATACTTCATAAAAATAGCCATATCTTCCGAACGCTGCCGGATTAAGACGGGAGAAGTTTCTGCTATAATCTGCCTGTAAGCATCAAGCTGAGGTGTTGAGATACCTTTTTCTTCACAAAGGGCAAGGATAGCATAAAGATGCTCTAACTGAATATTACCATAATTATGGGTAGAACAATAATCTACAAGTACCTGGGAGGTTTCCAGTGCTTCTTCAATCTTGCCATTCTTGAATAAAACCATACTAAGTACATCCAGGTGTGAGACGTACAGATTTAAGAATGGAGTAGAGTTTTCAAGTAAATTATCTGGAAGCGAGAGAAGAAGTTCTTCACTTTGTTTGTAATCTCCCTGTAAAAAGAGGCAACGTGCCTTGATAATCTGTACCATATAGGAATATTCTAACTGAAGGTCAGGAAGATTCCGGGCAAGTTGTTCAGCCTCTTCCAGGTAAAACATAGCATCGTCAACACGGTCTGTATGAGAATAAATATCTGCCAGATTAACATAAGCATAATATCGTATGGTATCGGCTTCTGTTTGGTTTGGAATTTGGATGTCTAGTATTTCATGGACAAGCTGCTCGGAATTATGAAAGGCATGAAAAGAATTCATGGCTAAAACCAAGTTAAAGCGGGAATTGGCTATGGAATAGTAATCCTGACACTTCTCAAAATAAAACAAAGCATGTCCAACGTAATTCACAGCATTGATATAATCTGGAGCAAAAAAATAGTAATTATACAAAGTTTCGGAGCAGATACCTTTTTCCTGGTCGGGAAGATATTTGTTGTTCAGGTATTCTTCTAACCGAATCACATTTTCTTTTGTAATAGGATAAGCTAATGCGTTATGGTATTCATAAAATTCCTGTGATACCTTTTGGGCTTGTATTGTGTTATATAAATGAAATGTACCATAAAGCAGTAGAATAAGAATGAGAAAATTTCGAATTAAATGCAGGGTAAACTGCTTACTGCTTTTCTGAGTCCACTTGAAAACAAGAGGATGAAAACGGAGTCTTTTTAAAGCTGTCATAGAACCCTCCTGATGTAATTGGTATAATTGCTAAAAAGTGATACTTAGCATTATAAATATACCATAAATTGCCAGTTGGCTCAAGAAGATTTCCAGGGGAAAAGGAAAGAAATGGAATTCCTAAAAGGGAAGTTACAAGGGAAAAAAGTTGCAAAATAGATAGAATATGGTATACTTATTTTAGATAAACTTAGCAAGAAAAAGGGGGCTTTTATATGAATAAGATTATTACACTTACAAGACAGTATGGAAGCGGTGGTAGAGAAATTGGACAGAAATTAGCAGAAAAATTTGGAATTAAATTTTATGATAATGAGTTGATTTCAAGAGCTGCCAAAGAAAGCGGATTTGCAGAAGTAGCATTCAAAAAGGCAGAAGAGAAAGCATCTAACAGTCTGCTCTATTCCCTTGCGATGGGTATGAATTCTTATGGAAGTCAGGATTTTGGCTTTGCAGGGCTTTCTTTAGATGATAAGATTTTCCTTGCACAGTCTAGTGTTATTCGTAAAGTAGCAGATGAAGGTCCATGTGTTATTGTTGGCAGATGTGCAGACTACATATTAAAAGAAAGAGATAATGTAGTAAGTGTTTATTTGCAGGCAAGTATTGATTCCCGTATCAAACGTGCCGTACAGCTTTATGGAATATCTGAGCAGAAGGCTGCCGAAGAAGTATTAAAGATGGATAAGAGAAGAGCTAACTATTATAATTATCACACCAATGAGAAATGGGGTTATGCAGGTAACTACGATATGGTTTTAAGAACTGATGAGATTGGACTTGATAATTCCGTTGAAATGATTGCTAAGTTTGTAGAAATGATGAAATAAGGGGATAAAGGACATACGTTTTGTATTTGTACAAAAACGGATGGCTTTAAGACCCGAAAAATATGAGAAAGTAGCCCGATAGGGCGGATTTCGAAGATTTTAGGAGTGCGAGAGCACGAAGTGCGGAGCAATCCGTAAGTATTAAAGATAGAAAGAGGAACAAAGAACAATGGGAAAGATTAGAACAAGATTTGCACCAAGTCCTACAGGCAGAATGCATGTAGGTAACTTAAGAACAGCGTTATATGCGTATTTAATTGCAAAGCATGAAGATGGCGATTATTTACTTCGTATTGAAGATACAGACCAGGAACGTTTCATGGAGGGCGCATTAGACATTATTTATCGTACAATGGAAAAGACTGGTTTAATTCATGACGAAGGTCCTGATAAGGATGGAGGTGTAGGTCCTTATGTACAGAGTGAACGTCAGGCACAGGGACTTTATCTTGAATATGCAAAACAGTTAGTAGAAAAGGGAGAAGCATATTACTGCTTCTGTACAAAAGAACGTCTGGATAGCTTGAGAAATACAGAAACAGACGAATCTGGAGAAGGAATTACTAAGTATGATAAGCATTGTCTCCACTTATCCAAAGAAGAAGTAGAAGCAAATCTTGCAGCAGGTATGCCTTATGTGATTCGTCAGAATAACCCTGCAGAAGGAACAACTACTTTCAATGATGTTATCTACGGAGATATCAGCGTAGACAATTCAGAATTAGATGATATGATTCTCATTAAATCAGACGGATATCCTACTTACAATTTTGCTAACGTAGTAGATGACCATTTAATGAATATTACACACGTAGTTCGTGGTAATGAATATTTATCTTCTTCACCAAAATACAACCGTTTATACGAAGCATTTGGCTGGGAAGTTCCAGTGTATGTACACTGCCCAACTATTACTAACGAAGAGCATAAGAAGTTAAGTAAGAGAAGTGGACATTCATCCTTTGAAGATTTATTAGAACAGGGATTTTTAACAGAAGCAATCGTTAACTTCGTAGCATTACTGGGCTGGAGTCCATCCGATGACAGAGAAATCTTTAGTTTACAGGAATTAATCGAGGCATTTGATTATCACAGAATCAATAAAGCTCCTGCTGTGTTTGACATGGTTAAGTTAAGATGGATGAATGGAGAATACTTCAAGGCTATGGACTTTGATCGTTTCTACGAAATGGCAGAACCATACATTAAAGAAGTAATCACAAAGGACTACGACTTAAAGAAAATCGCAGCTATGGTTAAGACTCGTATCGAAGTATTCCACGATATCAAAGACCATATTGATTTCTTTGAAGCAGTTCCAGAGTATGACATCGAAATGTATACTCATAAGAAGATGAAGACTAATCCGGAATCTTCTTTAGAAGTATTAAAAGAAATGCTTCCAATCTTTGAAGCACAGGAAGATTACTCTAACGATGCATTATATGCTACATTAGTGAAGTATGTAGAAGATAAAGGCTGTAAGAATGGTTATGCTATGTGGCCAATTCGTACAGCAGTTTCCGGTAAACAGATGACACCAGGTGGTGCAACAGAAATTATGGAAATCATCGGTAAAGAAGAATCTGTAAGCCGTATCAAAGCTGCAATTGCCAAGTTAGAAGCAGCTTTAGCATAATGAGATTATACAGTGCTCTGAGAGCAGGTTTATGAGAAGGGAATTAAGAGTATGAACTTTAATCAGGCACAAATAGAAGCAATAGAACATAAGACGGGGCCAATGCTAATCTTAGCAGGCCCCGGTTCTGGTAAAACAGCAGTTATCACAGAACGTACCAAGGTTTTGGTAGATGCAGGAGTGAATCCACGTAAGATTTTGGTTGTAACTTTTACAAAGGCAGCAGCTATCGAGATGAGGGAACGTTTTCAGAGCAAAATGAAAGGGGCTTATGCACCAGTGCAGTTTGGAACCTTTCATGCTATCTTTTTTTCTATTTTAAAGCATGCGTATCATTACAGTGCAGCTAATATTATTCCACAGGAACAAAAGAGACAATTTTTTAAGGAAATAATGGCAAAGTATCAGATGGAGCCAGAGGATGAAAATGAAATGATTTCTGATTTGGAAAGCGAAATTAGTCTGGTAAAAGGGGAAAGAATGTCCTTAGAGCATTATTACTCTAAGAATTGTGCTGCAGATGTGTTTCGTAAAATTTATCAGGATTATGACGCAATGTTACGTAGAAAAAGGTGGATTGATTTTGATGATATGCTGGTATTTACCTATGATTTGTTGAGCCAAAGAGAAGATATTCTTGCCATGTGGCAGAATCAGTTTGAATATATATTGATTGATGAGTTTCAGGATATCAATAAAATTCAGTACGATATCGTAAAGCTTCTGGCTAAGAAGCATCGCAACCTCTTTGTAGTAGGTGATGATGACCAGTCTATTTATCGCTTCCGTGGTGCAAAGCCGGAGCTAATGTTAAATTTCCAAAAGGATTACCCAGAGGCAAAGAAGGTAATTCTGAATGTGAATTATCGTTGCAGTAAGGCAATTACAGAGGCGGCAGCACTGGTAATCGGACAGAATGAGGTGCGTTTTGGGAAGCAAATCGAAGCTAATAGAGGACAGGGACAGCCTGTTGATATTGTAGAGTTTGCAGATTTGCGAAGTGAGAATAAGAAAGTTGCAGAGGAAATCTGCCGTTACAAAGAAAAGGGAATTCCTTACGAAGAAATGGCGGTTATTTTCCGTACCAATACCCAGCCACGAGCTTTATTGGAATTATTTATGCACTATAATATACCGTTTCGTATGAAAGATAATATTCCTAATATCTATGACCATTTCATTGCACAGGATATGATAAATTATATGCGGATTGCATGGGGAAATAGAGAACGTAAGCTTTTTTTGAAATTGTGCAATCGTCCAAACCGCTACATCAGCAGAGATGCCTTTGAGTATCCTGAGGTGGCATTTGAAAGTCTTTATAACTTCTATCAGGACAAGCCATGGATGATAGAACGAATTGAGCAGTGGGAAAGCGATTTGAAATGGATAAAGAAGCTGGCGCCGTATGCGGCAATTAATTATATCCGAAAGGGTATTGGGTATGATGAATTCCTACAGGAATATGCGGAATACCGAAGAATCGATGAAGAGGAATTGTTTGATGTTCTAAACGAACTACAGGAAAACGCCAGACCATTTGAAACCTTTGAAGACTGGATGGAGCATATTCGAAATTACAGGGAAGAGCTGGAAAAACAAAGGAAACAGCAGATGGAAGTAAAATCTGCCGTTACCATGGAAACCATGCACAGTTCCAAAGGTCTTGAGTATAAAGTAGTATTTATCATCGATGCCAATGAAGAAATAACACCTCATCATAAAGCTGTAATTCCGGCAGATGTGGAAGAGGAGAGAAGAATGTTCTATGTAGCAATGACGAGGGCAAAGGACTATCTGCATATTTATTATAGTAAGGAACGATATAATAAGAAATTAGTTCGTTCTCGGTTTGTGGAAGAGATAATGAAGGGGCAATAGAATTAAAAAAGGTGGTGAGAACATGAAGTACAAAATCGCAATTTGTGATGATTCAGAAGCGGACAGACAATATGTATTGAGTATGGTAAATGGTTGGGCAGTTTCTGCGGGACATATAGTGCATACAGATACCTTTGACTCTGCTGAAAACTTCTTGTTCCACTATGCAGAAGAATGTGATTACGATATCCTGCTTCTTGATATAGAAATGGGAACGATGGATGGCGTTACAATGGCGAAACAGCTACGGAAAAGTAATGATACGGTTCAAATCGTTTTTATTACAGGATATTCGGATTATATAGCAGAGGGATATGAGGTGGCGGCACTTCACTATCTGATGAAGCCGGTAAAGGAAGAAAAGCTTAGTTCTGTACTGGACCGTGCAGCAGAGAAACTTGCAAAAAATGAAAAGGTGTTAAATTTTGAGATGAGCGGCGAAATGGTTCGTGTACCAATTTATCAGATTCGATATGCAGACGTATTGGGAAACTATGTTACAATACATGGAATGTCGGAGGTGACTGTGAAAATGACACTGGGCGAATTGGAAAAGATGCTGGATGAAAGATTTTACCGGGTTGGACGTTCTGCAATTATCAATTTAACACAAGTTGGTCGTGTAACTAAGACAGAAATTAAATTAAGCGATGGAACAGCTATTCCGCTTCCAAGAGGAGCATACGACGGTATCAATCGTGCCATTATCAACATGAGGTGAAATAGATGGGATTTTTTTCAAAGAAAATAGATGAGCAGATTGCTTCCTATCAGCATGAATTGATAGAAACACATTATCGGGAAGTTGACAATATGTATCGGCAAATCCGTGGCTGGAGACATGATTATCGTAACCATATTCAAACGATGAAAGCATATGCGGCTACGGAGGATTGGGATGCAATCAAGAGATATCTTGACCTTTTGGATGACGATTTGACTAGTGTAGATACGGTTATTAAGACTGGAAATTCTATGACGGACGCAATTCTAAATTCCAAGATTTCCCTTGCAAAATCAAAAGGAATTGATGTTGTAGCAGATGCACACATTCCTGTGAAATTAAAATCTTCGGAAATTGATTTGTGCTGTATTATTGGTAATCTTTTTGATAATGCCATTGAAGCGAGTATGAAATTACCAGAAGGTCAGCGTGTAATCCGAGTGTATATGGATATGAGAAATACCCAGCTTTATATTTCTTTTACTAATTTTACAGATGGGAAGAAGATGAAAAAAGAAGGAGGCATGTTCCGCAGTACCAAAGGAGAGGGACATGGTTTTGGTCTTGTTCGTATCGATGCCATTGTGGAACGACTGGAAGGATATATTAGCCGTAATAGTGAAGACGGAGCATTTACAACAGAAATATTGCTTCCGCAGGTGTAAGAAATTGCAATTCATCACCTGGGAATAACGATTCGTCCCCGAAATGATTCAGGGACGAATTTTTATGCTACTATATACTCACGAGGTGAGAGGAAATGAAAGAAAAAGAAAAAATCAAATATCCAGTCATGCCAAGCATGAAATATATACTGGGTCTGGCGTGGGAACACAGCAAAGATGTAATCTTTATGTGCATCCTGATTGCTACATTAAAAGTGGGACTCAATTTGGCAGAGCTCTTAATTGCGCCAGAGATTTTGAAAAAAGTAGAAACTTTGGCACCGCTTGGTGAAGTGTTAGTAACTATCGGGGTTTTTAGTGGAGTCATTTTTGTACTAAAGGTTTTATGCAGTTATGCAGAAACGGCAACAAGAATGCCTAGGATTAATATTCGTATGAAGGTCCTTGAGGCAATCAATTTTAAAAGTCTTGTGACAGCCTACCCAAATTGCGACAATCTTGAATTAAAGAAGCTTCAGATAAAAGCAATCAATGAAGCAAACGATAATAGAAAGTCTTCAGAATACATATGGACAACGCTCACAAATCTGATGTTTTATGTAGGTGGTTTTCTTATGTATCTTATTATGTTGTCAGATATAGATGCGGTACTAATTGTGGTTACCATGATAACCAGTGCATTGAGTTTTGTGTTTAATCAGAAAGCGATTCAGTTACAGAATAAGGATGAGGAAGAACGAGGAAAAAACTGGTCGAAATTATGGTATTTAAGCAAACGTACAGAATCCATTGAAGCAGCTAGAGATATTCGTGTGTTTGGACTGTCTGACTGGATAAAACAACTATATGACGGAGTTTTGAAATTGCAGACTTCTCTTATCGTCAGACGTGAAAAGCAGGTAATGGTTGTAAATTTGATAGATGTTGTTCTTAGTTTTTTACAGAACGGGATAGCCTATTTCTATCTTTTGAAAATAACAATCGATGGCAATTTAAGTGCATCACAATTCCTGTTATACTTTAGTGCCATTACCGGGTTTACTGCATGGATTACAGGAATTTTGGAAGAATGCTGTACATTGTATCGCCATACTCAAGGACTTGGTTCTGTGCTGGCGTATTTGAATGCAGAAGAACCTTTCTGTTTTGAAGGCGGAAGGGCTTTGCCTGATACTTCGGAATGTGAACTTCGGTTGGAAAACGTCACTTTTCGATATCCTGGTGCAGAGAAGAATCTTTTTGAGAATATAAATCTGACCATCCATTCGGGTGAAAAACTGGCTGTGGTTGGTTTGAATGGTGCTGGGAAAACCACCTTAGTTAAGCTGCTTTGTGGTTTTTATGATCCAGATGAGGGGAAAGTTACGTTAAATGGAATTGATATCCGGGAGTTTAATCGCCGGGAATATTATGGTCTGCTGTGTGCAGTGTATCAGAATTTCTCTGTTCTTGATATTACTATTGCGGAGAATGTTGCGCAAACCATACATAATATTGATGAAAAGAAAGTTTGGGAGTGTCTGGAATTAGCCGGACTTGCAGAATTTGTTCGCTCCCTGCCAAAAGGACTTGATACTTATGTGGGAAGAGATGTCTATCTGGATGGTATTTTGCTTTCAGGTGGACAGATGCAGAGACTCATGCTTGCAAGAGCGCTTTATAAGAGTGGTCCGATTCTGGTTTTAGATGAACCGACTGCCGCACTTGATCCAATTGCGGAAAGTGATATTTACGAAAAATATAATTCCATGACAGATGGGAAAACATCAATTTTTATATCTCATCGCTTGGCATCCACACGCTTTTGCGACCGTATTTTGTTTATTGAAAACGGAACCATTGCAGAGGAGGGTACTCATGAAGAATTGCTAGCTAAAGGAGAAAAGTATGCAAAGCTTTATGAGGTACAGAGCAGATATTATCAGGAAGGAGTTGAGTTCTGTGGAGAAAGAGAATAAATGGACTGAAATAATAAACCTTCATTTTAGAGTATTAAAAGATATGAATCATTATGTCCCAGGACGAATTCCTTGTTTGATTATGAAGTCTGTGGTATATGCCATTAGTCCATATATAACGATATGGTTGTCTGCACAGATTATCAATGAATTGGCAACCTTGCGTCGAGGGGACAGATTAACAGAATGGGTGACATGGACTCTTTTGGTTACTGCGGTGCTAGGTATACTGAAAGCAGTATTAAATCGATGGAATCGGGCGTTGTATACATTGGAAGATCCAATGAAGGAACGGATGTATATGGAGAAGTTTCTATCCATGGATTATGCACATATTGATTCCCATCATATTCGAGATTTGAAGGCACAGATTGACCAGTTTCAACAATGGATGGAGTGGGGACCTGATACATCGATGTACATTACCTCATCTTTATTGGAGGCTGGGCTTGGTGTTTTTGGTGCGGTTGCGCTGACTGTAAGCTTATTTACACAGAAGGTTTCCAATACGAATTATGAATTCTTAAATAGTCCGGCATTTGCTGTTATCTTAGTTGGCATTATGGCAGGAATCATCTGGGTTGGTTCAAAGTGCACCAGACTTTATAATGCCAAGGAATCGGCGCTGGCAGAGGATGCAACTTTGGGAAATCGCTTATTTGGTGCCTATATGGATATGTGTCAGGAAGGAGAAAGACGTCTGGACATTCGTACCTATAATCAGCAGAATGCAACGGCACATTTCCTTGCTTCCAGTGGGTTTAAAAAGGGTGGAACATTTCATACGTTGGATAAAGGACGATATGGTTTATTGAAGGCAGTAGGTTCTGGAATGAGCGCTGTGTTTATGGGAGTGGTATATGTATTTGCATGCCTGAAGGCTTGGGCAGGTGCATTTAGTGTTGGTTCCGTGACACAGTATGTCAGCGCCGTTACATCCCTTTCAACCAATATTACAAAAATCATTGAAAACGTAGACCGAATGTACAATAACCATCGTTTTCTTGCGATTACATACGAGTTGTTAGATACGGAGAATGAGATGTATCAAGGTAGTCTGACAACGGAAAAAAGGTCTGACCGACAGTATGACGTAGAGTTCAAAGATGTATCTTTCAAGTATTCCGGTAGTGATATTTGGGCACTCCGTCATGTGAATATGAAATTTAAAGTTGGAAATAGACTTGCGATAGTAGGTGAGAATGGTAGTGGTAAGACTACCTTTATCAAACTGTTGTGCCGTTTGTATGACCCACAGGAGGGACAAATCCTCCTTAATGGTATCGATATCCGTAAGTATCGCTATGATGAATATGTGAATATTTTTTCTGTAGTTTTTCAGGACTTTCAGCTTATGGCGCAGCCATTGGGTGCCAATGTAGCAGGCAGCATAGAATATGACCGTGAAAGAGTGGAGAAAGCATTGTCTGATGCGGGATTTAATGAACGTCTTGCAACAATGGAAAAAGGACTGGATACTATGCTGTACAAGGAATTTTCTAAGAAAGGTGTAGAAGTATCAGGTGGTGAAGCTCAAAAAATAGCCATTGCCCGTGCATTATATAAGGATGCTCCATTTATCATTCTGGATGAACCAACCGCAGCTTTGGACCCAATTGCCGAAGCAGAGATTTATTCAAAGTTCAATGATATTGTGGCAGATAAAACAGCCATTTATATCAGTCATCGATTGTCATCCTGTAAGTTTTGTGATGAAATAGTCGTATTTCATGAAGGAGCGGTTATTCAGCAAGGTACCCATGCAGAACTTGTTGCAGACGAAAATGGTAAGTATTACGAGCTTTGGAATGCGCAGGCACAGTATTATACAGAATAAATTGTTGAATAGAAAGCTGGTTTTTTGTAGACAAAAGATTGAAAATCTCATAAATGGATATAATATAAGAACAAGGATGCAACAAATTAGATAAAATGTTGCATCCTTGTTCTTGTTATATATATCGGATGGTTTTTGGAAAACTTTATAGTAGTTGTAAAAAATATTTATTGGGGAATTTTGTAAAAAGCGAGGTTAGGCATCTCGCATTTTACTCAGAATTTGCTGATACAGCGGGAGTATTTCATCCACAGTTTCTTCTAATTCATCTGCAATTTGCTCTATAGATTTGCCTTTGGTTATCTTTTTCACAATCATAGAAGATAATTGCTCTTGTTTTCCCTGAGTTATACAAAATGCTTCTCTCTCTTTTAATTCGTCCTTTAACTCATCTTTTACAATTTCTAATAATGCATCACACATACGATTCACCTCTCTAAAATCATTTTCATTAGCACGGACAATTCGAACTGAATACCTGCATAAAATGCCGGATGCCACTGGATTTTCTCTGCGGTTTCTTCCAACTTGTGTCCTCCCCTTATGTAATTCTTAGGGATTCCATCCTCCTTTAGAATCCCTAGCTTTCTTGTGATATTAAAGCATAGATTTTCTAAAGAAACAGATGCTGCCTGTCATCTGTAAGATGTTGTATATAGAATACAGAAACCAGAGTAAGACTACTCCGAGTAAAAGAAAATATGCTCTAGTTTCATGATAGCACAAACCTAAAGCATATTCAAGAGTATTTTACAATTATAGTAATGGTCAGGTTATAAATTCAAATTCAAAAAAACAGCATCCTTATCTTCCTGCTCAATGCCAAGATACCGCTTTGTAATATCAAAAGAAGAGTGATTATAAATAAGCATTAGAACAACCGGACTAACACCGCTGTTCCATGCATGATAACCAAATGTCTTTCTAAGGGAATGGCAACTGATATGTTCAGATAAATCCTGATTTACACTGGCATTTTTTATAATTCGGAAAGCTTGTGAACGGCTTAGAGGCTGTTTTGGTGTTTTACCCCAAAAGATGTAATCTGCTGGGCAGACCGAATTTAATGAATTTAGATACCTTGAAAAAGCATTTCGTAAATTCTGATTGATGGCGATTCTGGTTTCTTTTCCCGTTTTTTGTTCTGTAATGTGAATATATTTTTGAAATCTGTGGGTTTGAAAATTATATACTTGTCCCCATGTAAGTGAAAGGATATCACTGATTCTAAGCGCGGTGTTGATACCAGTGGTAATCAATGTGTAGTTTCTGATATTTGGCTGAATTTCTAAATAGTAATTCTTAAATTCTTCCAGTTCTGTTAAATCCCTGATTGGTTGTGCTGTACTCATAAATGTACCTCCTAGTAACGTTGATAATAAATATTGATATACATTCTTTGCTGCTATATGGCAAGCAGAAGTAATAAGCGTTATTTATTTCTTCGTTTGAAAGAAAAAATTAACCCTGTGCAACATTTTATCTAATATGTTGCAGGTTCCAAACTTAAAAACAGGGAGGTTTTAAAATGCTTAACTTAACCGTAAGACCAGGGGAGTATCTTCAAATTGGAGAAGACATCAAGCTTATATTTGTCGGTGGAACTAACAACAATCTGAAAGTTATGGTAGATGCACCACGAAAATATAACATCGTGCGTAGCACTGTTCTTGAAAAGAATGCTAGAACGGAAGCTGAGAAGAAATCTATTCCAAAATATTATAAAGAAGAAATTCCGGAAGAACTGGTAAAGAAAATTAAGCAGAATGCCAAAGCAAAGCAGAGAGAAGCTGGTTATCTCGAAGAAGACAGATAACAAAAAAGTTTGTGAGTTTGCGAAGGAAGAAAATATTAGATAGTAATGCACATCCTCTGGTGCACAAGGGGATGTGGTTATTATAGATAGAAATTCTTCTGTCACCTTTTTCTGGAAGCAGAAAACAAAGAACTATAGAAAAAAGAACTGGCAGTAAGAATTTCAGACAAATCAAAAACAAAAACAGGTCTGCAAACGGATTTGCAGGCGACAATGATACGAAGGAATGCCCTCTGCTCACATGAGGTTCGTATTTTTCTTCGAAAAACAAGGAGGACAAATTTATGATTATTCAACACAATATGCAGGCAATGAACGCGAACAGAATGTTAGGAAACGTAGTAACAAGTCAGTCTAAATCTACAGAAAAGTTATCATCTGGTTATAGAATTAATCGTGCAGGTGATGATGCGGCTGGTTTAGCTATTTCTGAAAAAATGAGAGGTCAGATTCGTGGTTTATCGCAGGCTTCTACAAATGCACAGGATGGTATTTCTTTAATCCAGACAGCAGAAGGTGCGTTAACAGAAACTCACTCTATCTTACAGAGAATGAGAGAATTAGCAGTACAGGCATCTAACGATACAAATACAGATGACGACAGAACACAGATTCAGAACGAAATCGACCAGCTTACACAGGAAGTAAACCGTATTGCAACAACAACAGAATTTAATACAAAGAAACTATTAGATGGTTCTAATGTTGGTTCTATTAGTGAAAAAGCAGGTTCTATTAACGTGGACAGTACATTTACTAACAGTAATGTAAGTGCAGCAGTAACTACAGATGGTTCTGCAAAGGCAGCTTTTACAGATGTAATTCGTATTGAAGCTACAAAGGATTTTGTGGCAGGTCAGTCTACAAAAGGCACTGTGAAACTTTCTGATGATGCGATTACTGATATCTATACTACAATAATAAACGGTGGAGGAACTCTTACATCAGACGAATTTAAAGCTGAAATGACCACAAGTGCAAATACACAGGCGGGTACATTAGCTAATGCTGCTACATTCAATTCTTTGGAAGAAGCAATTAAAGATGCGTTGACCTTAGAAAAGGCAGAACTTTCAACAATGAAATCTGCAGCAACCACAGCAGAAGGTAATGTTGGTTTGAATGCTGATACAATGGAAGCACAGTTTGGAAAAATTGAAAAATTTGATGCATATATTAAGAGCATGAACGCCAGCACAGAAGATGATAAGACAGGTTTTCTTGCAGAAGGCGTTACAATTGATGATGTAAAAGCAGCTTACGAAGAATATGTGGCTCTTTTAGTAGAAGATGGAACTGTAACAGGTACAGCAGGACAGAGTACTTCTTCAGCAACTTCAGAAGCTATTAGTGCTGCAGAAGAAAAGTTGGCATCATTATTCTATAAAGGTGCAGATACAGTATCAGCACAGACATCTGCAGCAGGCAGTTATTATGATTTTACTACATTAGTAACAGCAGATGGAACAGCAACTGCTGTTACAGATAAAGATAACCAGTATGCAGCAAATGCTTCAATAAGTACTGTGGCAAATGATGTACTCACCGCTATTAAAAATGCAGCAAAACAGGTGGCAGGTGCAGAAGTAGAAGCAGGAAAATATGCCTCTGATGTAGAAAAGCAGCAGAAGTTAGTAGATACTTTAAGTAATACAGAACTTACAACAGCTATCTATAATTATAAGTACGAAGAAGCAGCATTAAATACAATGAAAGCAACACCTGCAAACTATACAACAGATGCTATTGCTGCACAGACAGCTAAGGTTGCAGAATACAAATCAACATTGGACGAATTAAACGTTTCTGAAGGCGTGTTAAAAGTAACAGATTTATTTGGAAATGGTGAGTCTGGAAGTCAGTTTGTAATTGGTTCTAACGTTGATAATAATGGTGATTTAACAATTACATTAAAGAATAATTCTGATACAAATACTGTAATTACAATTTCTAATGCAGATCAGTTAAAAGCAGGCGATATCCTTACAATTACAACAGGTGCAATGGTAGAATCCAAAGCAGCTGAAACAGGTAAAGAAGCACTTCGTCTTCAGGCAGGAGCCAATGCAGGTCAGGAGATTTCTCTTGGAATTAACTCTATGAGAGCTGTAGACCTTAACATTGTACAGACTAAAGAAGGTGTAGAAGGTAATGCATTAGATGTATCCTCTCAGGCAAGTGCATCTTTAGCAATCAAAGCTTACGATTTAGCAATTCAGAAAGTATCCACAGAAAGAGCTAAGATGGGTGCTATCCAGAACCGTCTTGAACACACAATTTCTAACTTAGATACATCTGCTGAAAACTTACAGTCAGCTGAATCCAGAATCCGTGACGTAGACATGGCTGAAGAAATGACAGTTTACTCTAAGAACAATATCTTACAGCAGGCTGCTCAGTCTATGCTTGCACAGGC
>CAZRLE010000035.1:0-15785 GCA_964600705.1 uncultured Lachnoclostridium sp.
GAATAATTTGTAGAAGTCGTAGCTCTGCATAATCATATAGTTGAATTCCAAGAAGCTTAAGCCTTTTTCCATTCTCTGCTTGTAACATTCTGCTGTTAACATACGGTTAACGCTGAAATGTGTTCCTACTTCACGAAGAAGTTCTACATAATTTAAATCTAATAACCAGTCTCCATTATTTACTAATAAGGCTTTGCCTTCGGAGAAGTCAATGAATTTGCTCATCTGTGCTTTGAAGCAGTCACAGTTATGCTGAATCTGCTCTTTTGTCATCATAGTACGCATATCGCTTCTTCCGGATGGGTCACCAATCATAGCTGTACCACCACCGATTAAGGCGATTGGCTTATTACCTGCCATCTGTAAACGTTTCATTAAGCATAATGCCATAAAGTGTCCTACATGAAGACTGTCTGCTGTTGGGTCAAATCCAATGTAAAAAGTTGCTTTTCCGTTGTTAATTAATTCTTTGATTTCTTCTTCGTCTGTTAACTGTGCAAGAAGTCCTCTTGCCTGTAATTCTTCAAATAATGTCATTTTGAAGTTCTCCTTTCTGATTACCACTTCTGTCATGCCGTGCACCGCACTCGCACGGCTCTCTCCTCCGTGCTGCAAACTCGTGAACACAGTTCACTCGTTCGCGGGCTTTCGCCCTATGAAAGCGTAAAAATTCATTTTTGTCTGTAAACAGCCAAATGAATTTTCTACGCATTCGCACGGCTCATTGCTTACGCGAAAAAAATGCCCCTTATCCATCCCACAAGGAACAGATAAAGGGCGAATGTTCGCGTTACCACCTTTGTTCACAGACAACTCACATTGCCTGCCTCATCAGGTACCATTGATACCTTTACACCGATAACGAGGTGTATTCCGTCACAGCCTACTTATTTCTGTTCGGTGTGAAGCTCGAAGATGTATTCATAACCAGCTTCCTGTGCGCCTCTCATCAACCGGCAACTTTCTGTTCATTTCCCTGATTACTACTTCTTCTCGTCATAGCTTTTTGCTCTATTACTGAGTTCGATTATAGCAGAATTCCTCAATTTGTCAAGAAAACCTTCCAAAATTTGCATACTCACTTAATCGTTTACATTTTTCTAATTCGTTTAAAAATCTCATATTGTCTTTTTATCTCTGTCTCTTCATCAACCAAAAGTCCCTTTGCCTCTAAAATCCGCTCAATTGCTTGTGCAATATCCATTGTGTGATATGCAAGAAACAAACCACGCAGTTCTTTCGGTTTGACAATTTTGTATACCTGCACAGATGATAATTCATATGTGTAACAAAAATATCTATACAGGTATCCTATCCAAAACATTTCATTATGCGTATACTTTATAGAACCGTATTCCAATTTACCATACTGCTCTTCTATTCTATCCAGTATATCTTTTTCATGCATGTTAGTTTGTAAAATTGATTCATTATCCATCGCTTTAGCAATTTTACTGTTCATAAATCTTCTTATGAAAATTTCAGAACTAACAGATGTCAAATCAACTGCACATTCAAATGTCTTTGCCTGCAAATCACACAATAGCAGACCATCTTTGTTTATTTTTTTCATTTTCTCACACCTTTATCAGCTTAATATTTCATCAATATATTTTCCTTTACCTCTATACCGTATTTTTGCTAACTTGACTTTATCGTCTCCCAATTTCGTATCTTCAGTTCTAATATTTTTATAGTATTCCCTCTCCTTATTGGAAACATAACACCGCTCTATTAACTTTACCTGTTCTATTGCCCTATCACTGATAAATACATACTGTGACCCGAGATGTGTTGCTGCCAAACAATGTTTACACTGTTCATCCGTGATTTCACCCTCAATAAACGAATTAATAATTTGAAACATCCTATTGTCTGCAATCGGAGCAATAATATAATCGCAATCTCTAGATTCCTCTATAAGCCTTTTCACAGCAGGATGTGATTTATACGATTCCAGTACCCCACGATAGTATGCTATCGTCATCATCCACTCCTGGTTCACTTCATATTTTTTGCATCTTAAATTTTGATTATTAAAATCCAAAAAATACACCGATGATTTTTCAAATCCTGATATAAAAGAAATTGCCTGTTCATAGCTCTCACCAGCATAGAATCCCTGTCCAAAGTCATTATTTACCCTACCTGTATGTACATTTAATTCACCTTCAATGCCACTCTTTGCTCCGTGAAATAATAATTTATGACCACTTTCCAGATTATCAATCCATAACATCTCTTTTAACTTATTTAATTTAATATTTCGCTCAAAAGCATATGCATATACCTGCTCTAACAACTTTGATGTCGGTTCATTTTTTCCAACTTCATTTCTTGATATTGTTTTTTGTTCAACTCCTAACTGTTCTGCCAACTCCGTCTGTGTCAATTCCAAAATTTCTCGTATCACTTTTAAGTCCTGTTTAAAATTATAATCCAAGTTTTCACCCCTCCTTATCTTATTTATACCACATGACCTAAACAAGTTCAATCAAAACTTATTTATACTATATGACCTAAACAAGTTTTATGCTATCTTTCCCCTACAAATCAGACTTCATATCGTTTGCAAAACATAAAAAGAGACATTCTCTATCAGTTTTCACCAATAGCCCAATGTCTCTATACCTTTTATAACTTCAAAATAGTTCCAAATTTAGAAATCCTATCCCCTATATCCAAGTTCTCTTGATAAATCTGCCTTCACCTTAAGCACATATTCCGCCAGCTCCTGCACTCTCTCCTCTGTCATACGATTGACTGGTGCTGAAATACTGAATGCATATTTGGCTTTTCCACGATAATCTAAAATACTGGCTGCTATACAGCGCACGCCTTCTTCATTTTCTTCGTTATCCATGGCATATCCATTTTTACGAACTTCTTCTAAGGTTTCATAAAGTTCTTCCAATGTAGTAATCGTATGCTCTGTCTTCTTCTCGATATTACTGGCTTCCCAGATTTCTTTTACTTCCTGCTTACTAAGATGCGCAAGAATTGCCTTACCCACACCAGAGCAATACATATCATGTACCATACCAATTTGAGATACCATTCGAATGGACCCCACCCTGGATTCTACTTTATCTATATATACAATCTCATTTCCCGCACGACGCACCAAATGTACTGTCTCCTGAGAAATATCAGAAAGCTGTCGCATATATGGTCTGGCTATTGGTAAAATTTCCATTCGGTCTAAGACTTTACCGGATAACCCTACTATCTTAAAAGAAAGCATATACTTTCCAGTTTCTTCATCCTGTCTTGCATATCCCATATAAATAAGGGATGTTAAAAGACGATGCACTGTGCTTTTATGTAGTCCCAGCTTTGTGCTTAATTCCATTAATCCAATCTCGCCTGTTTCTGCTAACGTTTCCATTACCAAAAAAATACGCTCTGCCGACTGAACCGGATTCTTTTTTTCTTCCATTTTATGTGCCTCCACTTCAAAATGTTTTCACATAGAAAAACTGCATTTCATATCGTGAAACGCATTTTAATCATAACACCCAATTTTTCCCTTGTCAACCAAAACAATATTGGTAGAAATAGACAAATTTTACACTAAAATTTCTCTACAAAAATATTCTATTTATCTTGACAATTATCTACAGCATGATATAATTATGGTATCACGAGATGAAACGTCGTTTCATATTATGAAACTCTATTCATCAAGTACATTTAAAGTAAACAATAAAATACTATTAAAGTTTAAAAGGAGAATGAATCATGAACGAAGTTTTAAAAGAGATTTCCCAGATTGGTATTGTTCCTGTTATCGCTTTAGAAGATGCTGCTGATGCAGCTCCTTTAGCAAAAGCATTGTGTGATGGTGGTCTTCCATGTGCAGAAATTACTTTCCGTACAGATGCTGCTGAAGAATGTATCCGTATCATGGCTAACGAATTCCCTAACATGTTAGTAGGTGCCGGTACTGTTCTTACAACAGAACAGGTTGACAGAGCAGTTGCTGCTGGTGCTAAGTTTATCGTAAGCCCAGGCTTAAATCCAAAGGTTGTTAAATACTGTGTAGAAAAGAACATCCCTGTAACACCTGGCTGTGCTAACCCAAGCGATGTTGAACAGGCTATCGAACTTGGCTTAGAAGTTGTTAAATTCTTCCCTGCTGAAGCAGCTGGCGGATTAAACATGATTAAGTCCATGGCAGCTCCTTATACAAAGATGAAATTCATGCCTACAGGCGGAATCAATGCTAAGAACTTAACTTCTTACTTAGATTTCAAGAAAATCATTGCTTGTGGCGGAAGCTGGATGGTTAATGGCGATTTAGTTAAAGCTAAAGACTGGGCTGGTATTGAAGCTCTTACAAAAGAAGCTGTTACAAATATGTTAGGCTTCCAGTTAAAACACGTTGGTATCAACACAGCTACAGCTGAAGAAGCTAACGAATCTGCTGATAAGTTTGAAAGCTTATTCGGTTTCACTAAGAAGGAAGGCAACAGCTCTTACTTCGCAGGCGGCGCTATCGAATTAATGAAAGAGCCTTACCTTGGTGCTCACGGACACATCGCTATCCAGACTAACTACATTGAAAGAGCTATCTATCACTTAGAAAAACAGGGCTTCACTTTCAATGAAGAAACAAAGAAATACAATGCTAAGGGCGAATTAGCTGCTATTTACTTCAACGAAGAAATCAGCGGATTTGCAGTACACTTAGTACAGAAATAGGACGTAAAAATTCAGGACTGCGATTTTTATGAATATTTGTCAGAGGAATGCTCGCATTCCGAAGCAAATATTTTATAAAAATTATAGGATGAACATCCGCCACGAGGAAATCCGTAGGATTTTCGAGTGGTCCTGAATTTCTAAATCAATAAACAAAATAAACTATATTATATAATTAATGGAGGATTGATACCCATGGCAAAGAAAATTATTACATTTGGTGAGTTAATGTTAAGACTTGCTCCAGAAGGATACTATCGTTTCGTACAGACTTCTAACTACGGTGCAACATACGGTGGTGGAGAAGCTAACGTAGCAATCTCCCTTGCTAACTATGGTATGGATGCTGGTTTCGTTACAAAAATGCCTAAGCATGAAATCGGACAGGCTGGTGTTAACTCTTTAAGACAGTTTGGCGTTGATACAACACACATCACTCGCGGTGGTGACAGAGTTGGTATCTACTTCCTTGAAAAAGGTGCTAGCCAGAGACCTTCCAAAGTAATTTATGACCGTGCTGGTTCTGCTATCGCTACAGCTACAACAGAAGACTTTAACTGGTCTGAAATTTTCGAAGGCGTTGACTGGTTCCATTTCACAGGAATCACTCCAGCTCTTGGTGACAACGTAGCTGCTATCTGTTTAGAAGCTTGTAAAGCTGCTAAAGAAAGAAACATCACAGTAAGCTGTGACTTAAACTACCGTAACAAATTATGGTCTAAAGAAAAAGCTGGCCAGGTTATGGGTGAGCTTTGTAAATACGTTGACGTATGTATCTCTAACGAAGAAGATGCTTACGATGTATTCGGTATCAAATCTGAAGGTACAGAAGTTACTGCAGGTGAATTAAATAAAGAAGGATACAAAGAAGTTGCTGCTAAATTAACAGAACGCTTCGGATTCAAGAAAGTAGCTATCACATTAAGAACATCTATCTCTGCTAACGACAACCGTTGGGCTGCTATGTTATACCAGGATGGACAGAGCTACTTCAGTAAAGAATACTTAATGCACATCGTTGACCGTGTAGGTGGCGGAGATTCCTTCGGTGGCGGTTTAATCTACGCTTGCTTAAGCGATTACGCTCCACAGGATACAATCGAATTCGCTGTTGCAGCTAGCTGCTTAAAACACTCTATCGAAGGCGATTACAACCAGGTATCTGTTGATGAAGTTAAGAAATTAGCTGGTGGAGATGCTTCTGGACGTGTTCAGAGATAATCAAAACTAAATATCATATGTATATGATAAAGGAGGTTCGTTTCACGAACCTCCTTTAAATCTTTCCTTTTCGCGTCTATACCACTCCTGCTAATACGTCACGAATCGTATCAAGTAGTCTTTCCTGTTCAATTGGTTTTAAGAGATAACCTTCAGGTTTCAGATTCAGAACTGCCATAATATGGTTTCTGTCTGCCACACCTGTTAAGAACACAACAGGAATTTCCTTAAGCTCCTCATCGTTACGGAACTCCTCTAAAGTCTTCTTACCATCCCACTCTGGCATTTCGTAATCCAGAAGAACCAAATCCGGCATATTCTTCTTTGCCTGCTTCATCGCCATTGGTCCAGAAGTTGCAACACTTACATCATACTCCTTCTCTAAAATTGCTTTTACGCTACGAAGAAGAACACCACTATCATCTACTGCAAGAACACGTTTTCTACGGTTTTCAATCTTCTTTACTTCCAACTCATCATTCAATTCAACGCTACCAACACGGAGTATTTCCATACATTTCTTCATCAATACAGAGAGCGTGATTGGTCTTACGGCATAATCAAACTGCTTGTTTTCATAATAAGAATGGAAATAATGACATTCCGCTTTTGTTCCCAATAATAATACTGGCATATTACTACATTTATCCTGCAAATAATCCAAAATAGATTTGCTTAATTCACCTACGCCAATCAGACTGATTACGGTCAAATCCGGATCAAACACTCCTATCATTCCCTTTACCATTTCCAGCTCATCTACGCATATCTGTGTCTGAAATCTGGTTGACAAATGTCTGTTTACGCTGCTGACTGTCTGATTTAATTTACCTACTAATAATATTTTCTTCATAAGTTCCTCACCTTCCGCCATTTCAAGCTTCCATGCTATCTATGTCTTATTATAACAGCAATTTATAAATTAGTACATCCCCTAAGGCGCATTAAGCAAAATGCTCTTTTATCTGCTCTTTCATAACCTCTGCAAGTGGCAGTGCCTCATCACCATCCATATTGGTCACATAGACACTCAACCTTTCCAGATTACTTTGTATCTCTGGTGGGTATGCATATTCTTCCAGGTTCGCCACCATCTGATCCATTTCATCAATATCCATTTCTTCGAAGGCTTCTTTCAGAATGTCCAGATAAGCAAGTAAAATCGTATAATCTTCTACCTGCTTCTTACTTTCTGTCAGGGCTTCTTCTGATTCTTCTATACCAATCCCAAGACATTCCTTGAGCTTATCCTTGTACCCACGCCATTCTGAGATAAAAATATCATGAAGTGCATCTACTACTTCTATATTACCATCTCTGGAAGCATTTTCCAAGACCTTTGCCATTCCTCCAAGCACAGTTGCACCAATCATATTCGCAGAACTCTTCATAGAATGTACTTTAATTCTGTAATGGTCTAATTTACCATCCACTTCTTTGCTCTCTCTATAAAACTTTTCCAGACTATCTGCTTCCACTTCTAATGCTTTATAAAAATCTTTCACAGTCTCCATAAGAAGTTCTCTATCCGGAAGATGCAATAATCCATAACTCCAGTCAATTCCATCTACTATAGGGATATCGGATGCATCCATCGAAGTCCCACTAATTCTTCCGCTATTTACCAGCTTTGTCTGCTGACCACGAAGGATGATATCTCCATCTTCCACACCGCCTGTTTCACTGATTACTTCAAATTTAAGCAAATCACGCGGAAGCAAACGTAAAATCATCTGTTCCAGCTTTTCCGGATTAATTGGCTTTGGCAAAAAGGCATCAAAGCCTTCTGACAGATACATTTCCTTTGCACCTGCAATGGCATTGGCTGTTAACGCTACAACCGGTGTCTGTGCCGATTGATTTTCCGGTAACTCTTTCATGGCATGCAGAGTCTCAATTCCGTCCATCTCCGGCATCATGTGGTCTAGGAATATTAAATCATATCGCTTTTCAGCCACCATTTCAAGACAGGCTTTTCCACTGTCTGCCACATCCACATTCACCTTGGTATGCTTTAACAGGTTCACAAATACCTTTAAGTTGGTTGCATTATCATCTACAACTAATAACTCTGCTTTTGGTGCTGTAAATGCTGCCATATAAGAATATTCCGTGGAATGCTTACGGATACGTTCTTCCAGATTGCCCACTGGAGTAGAGTCAATCACATGCTGTTCCAGCGTAAAATAGAACTTAGAACCTTCCCCATAAACACTTTCTACCTTCAGCTTACTTCCCATCAGATTTAACAACTGAGTTGTAATACTCATTCCAAGTCCGGTTCCTTCTAGATTTCGATTTCGCTTTTCTTCGATACGCTCAAATTCCTTGAAAAGCTTCTCCATATCTTCTTCCTTGATTCCGATTCCCGTATCCTCTACTGCAAAATCAAGAATTACCTTTTTCTCTTCTATTCTTCCATCTACACTTAAAGTAATACTTCCCTCTAAGGTATATTTCACTGCATTATTAAGAAGATTAACAAGCACCTGACGGACACGGACATCATCACCCAAAAGCTTAGAAGGAAGATGTTCTGCTACCCGAATATGAAGCTCCAACTTTTTACCTTCTGCCTTTGCACGAATCATATTGGAAATATCATGTATCAGACTACTAAAATCATACTCTGCATTGATAATCTCTAGTTTACCGGACTCAATTTTGGAGAAATCCAAAATATCATTGATTAACGACAATAAATTCTGCCCTGCATTCTGAATATCTAACGCATATTCCTTAATCTGCATATCTTTGGACTCTCTGAGAATCATAGTATCCATACCAAGCACTGCATTGATAGGAGTTCTGATTTCATGGGACATGTGGGCAAGGAATTTACCCTTTGCCGCATTAGCTGCCAAAGCTTCCTGTCTGGCTTCTTCTGCCATTTCCCTTGCTTTTTCAAGCTGCTCATTTTTCATGGCAACAAATTCCATTTCCTGTTTCAGAAGCCTTGCATTTTCTTCAATGTTCTTGGAATATCCAATGAGTATCTGACTTAAATGCTGATACAGCATAATAATACTAAATGCTGTGGTTCCAAGTCGGCTGAATTTCCCCATATCTCCTACTGCAATTACATACATACGAACAATATCTATGGTTCCGCCTGCTCCCATAAAAAGAAGTGCTGCTACCCCAAGCTGAATGGTTACATCCTTAATCCCCTTATCTTTTTTGATAATTTGAAAATAGGACACCGCTACCAAAAGTACCGTAAGCATAATTAACCCATGAGATAGAAATGCCATGTCCATGAAATCTACCACATTGCATAACTGCAATCCAATCTGAACCACTGCATTGATACTGGTCAAGGTAAGAAGCATATTCCAGCGTTTTTTAAAGATGCCCAGCGGTCCATTTCCATAATAAAGCCCCATAAAATACGGAATCATCATCAGACACAGGAACACCATGGTAGAATACAAGGTCTGATTGCCATAAAAGATATGTAAGGCTTTGGTTTCAATAAAATAATACAGAGATGCTACCGTACAGTAAGCACTCAAATACTGCATACCGCCAGTGTCCTCTTTTACAAACTTTCGCACCAGATACAAAAGGAAGAAAATAAGACCACAAACTAATATTACAAAGTTGCTGGCAATACTAAGTATATTCTCCTTCAAAAGCCTTAAAATCAATACATCCCTTTCACCTACGCTTATTTCTGTTACTCTTGCCGCATAATCCTTATATGGTGAACTCATTTTAATTTCAATCAGTCCCTCAGCTAAATCCGATGGAATGTCTACAAAGTTCACCACACTACCCGGAGTCTTCCCAAAGGTACGAACATCATTCATTCCAAATTCATAAACCACATTTTCGTCTATTTTTACAGAAAGCCTTTTATCTGCGGATAAAAAGGACATGGTCTTTCCAAAATATTCTCTTGGAATCTGGTTGCTCATTACAACAATAGCTCCCGGTTCACACTCGCCAAGATAAGGAAGTTCTTCCAATGTAAGTTCCTTTACAACCTCACCCTCTTCCCCAAGCCAGCTAAGTTCCCAGTTCTCATTAAATTTATGTACCTGGCCTTTTGATAAGGTCATATCATCTACCTGAAACCTGACTGCTACAAATACAAGTATTCCAAAAGCAAATGCCAGTATTCCCCAAACCAGCTTTTTATAATATTTCATATACATTTCTCCCTACTAAACCTACATTGTCTCGAAACTACCTTTCAAAATGCCTAACGTCTTTTGACCTAGGCATTACAATATATACCATTTTTTCTTACTTCTGTGCTTTGCTACATATAACGCTTTGTCCGCATCGCTGTATAACTTCTCAAAATCTTTATCTGATGTTTCAAGAATCCTTGCAATTCCAAATGAGGCACTGGTAATACCTGCATATTTCTCTCCAGAAATCCTTTCCTCAAAAGCCTGCGCTATCTGTTCTACTAAAGCTTCAACCTCTTTGGCATCAATGAATTCTTTGTAGAATAAACAGAATTCATCCCCACCAATTCGACAGGCAAGAGTATCTTCTCCACACTCCGAAAGCACTTTTCCAAACTGAGCAAGTATGTCATCACCTGCCTGATGTCCAAAACGGTCATTGACTTGTTTAAAATGGTTCAAATCCATCATAAACAGACTACCAGTACCTCCCTTTTCCAAGTATTCCTGCAATAAGGCTCTAAAATAATTTCTATTATAGATACCGGTAAGTGCATCCTTATGTGCCAAATCACTAATCTGTGTCAACATCTTATGATGCTCTGTGACATCCAGCACCCAAAGCATATAGCCTTGTACATAACCACCTTCACTCAGTGGTTCTAAACGCATTTCATAGATATGGTCATTGATTTCCAGATTTTTGATTTTTCCTTCAAAAATATCCTTCAGCAACGGATTGGCATGTACACTCTTTTTCAAAGCCAATTCTCCAAATATGGTTTCCATTCGGCTATTATAAAACGTAATGATATCATGGTTATTAATTACCATAACACCTTCCTGTCCGTGACTTAACGCATTTTCTCCAGCCATGGTAATGGAATCAAAGTAGCCATACCGAAGCAGTGTACTTCCAACCAATACCATAGCCAACGCAATTCCAAAACAAGGAATCTCGTATCCACCTGTAATTCCTGTCGCACGGATTACGAGAGGTATCCAAGGACAAAGAATCGCTACTGCTGTACAAAGTATTCTCTTTCGTTCAATTCCCACCGACCGGATAGCTTCCCAGATACAGCTTCCAAAGCAAGCAGTACACACGACTACCATATAGGTAACAAACACATAAAATCCCCAACCATATTCCAAAACCAGTCTTGGAAATGGTCCGCTTTCATCCATTCCTACAGATGTGTAAAAATACTGGTTCTCTCTTGTTGTAAGAAGCATCCACATAATAAACAGACCACATACTACTTCTGCCGCATATACAAACTGTGGTACTTCCTTATGGCACATTTCCGCTACAAACATCGTAAATCCAAGCATCAAAATACATTCGCCAAAATACTGCGTTAATGTTGCTGCATAGTAACCTCCCACATTACCAGAAGTAATTTCCACCAGGAATCCAAAAGTATAAATGCAACCTGATGCTGCAAGTACCAAAACTCCTGACTGCCCTCTGGATGGCTTTGCCCAAAGCACAATCATCAAAATACCAAAACATGTCATTACAGAAAGGACATGAAACCCAACATAAATCTGATAAGCCGTCACTCCTTTAAGTAACACCTGAATTCCTGTCAGCACAAGGAAATGTGCCGGATAGAACAGATAGAAGAAATATTTCCCCCCAATGTCCTTTCCTTTTTGCCCATTGTAACGCTTTAAGAAAATAAGCGGCAGCATAAAGCCAAGAAAATAGAGTTTGTCATACCAAGGCCAGCTATATCTTGTAAAATGCAGGACATTATTAAGGAGCATTCCCACAATGAGAAATACCTGCAAAAAGATAGTCAGTCCACACACCCACTTCGCCTGGGTTTTAAAATCCTTTACATAATAAAATACAAGAATGTAAAGCATTGGCATAATGACCCAGCCACCTACTGTAGCTGAGGTATAAAAAAGAGCCGCACTTAATAACACCTTGAGCCAAAGCTTAAGCTTCTTACTCTCAAGGACTGTCAAAAGCAACAACCCTAATAAAAGATCAAATATAATATTCTGCCTGTATTCATACATTTCTCCAAAGAACAAATAAAACGGAATAATGGTAATAACCCAGAATAACATCATTCGCTTTATGTATTCTTTTACACTGGAAGTATGTCGGAAGCCTTCCGCAACAAAGAAACACATAATCGGTATGGTTAGACGTCCAATCACATGCATAATCTGCCCAAGGGGTGTCCAAAACTCAACAAACCCCCATGCCACATGGTCAACTACCATGGCGCAGATTGCAATCATTTTTAATTGTGTACGATTTAACTCTTTCATGAGACCCCTCCCAAATACACAGCTTTCTTATATTGTACTACATTTACAGGAAGAAAGAAATGAGAGATTTGGAATTTTGATTTTGGAGGTATTGAAAAAGGAGAAGGGGTAGAAAATACTTCTGCCCCTGTGTTCTTCGTCCGTATGCCAAGGCGTTACCTTGACACCCTGCAAATTATGACAACATCATTCTATCGTTTGCAAATTCGCCGCCACTTGCTTCTCCGAACTTAACAAGCAAATCTGCGACTTTCAGATTTTTCTTTTCTTCCCCTGATACATCATAAATAATTCTGCCTTCGTGCATCATGATCAGACGGTTGCCAAGACGAATAGCATCTTTCATATTATGAGTAATCATAAGTGTTGTCAGATTGTCTTTGTTGACAATTTCTTCTGTTAAATCCAACACCTTTTTTGCTGTCTTAGGGTCGAGTGCTGCTGTATGCTCATCTAACAAGAGAAGTTTTGGTTTTTTTAGAGAAGCCATCAAAAGTGTCAATGCCTGTCTTTGTCCACCGGACAACAGACCAACTTTTGATGTCATTCGTTCTTCTAAGCCCAAATCTAACGCTTTCAGACGTTCTTTATATCCTTCTCTTTCCTTTGGAGTAATTCCCCAGCCAAGTCCTCGCTTCTGTCCTCGTCTTGCTGCGATTGCCAGATTTTCCTCAATCATCATATCAGCTGCGGTTCCTGTCATAGGGTCCTGGAATACTCGTCCAAGGTATGCAGCTCTTTTATGTTCAGATAACTTGGTTACGTCTACGCCGTCAATGGTAATGGTTCCACTGTTTACCGGATACACTCCGGCTATCATATTGAGCATGGTGGATTTACCGGCTCCATTTCCACCAATTACGGTTACGAAATCACCTTCATTTAATACCAAATTAAGCCCATTTAATGCCTTTTTCTCATTGATTGTGCCAGGATTAAAGGTTTTATATACATTTTCTATCTTAAGCATTCGCCTGCCCTCCCTTTCTTCCTGTGCTAAGGTACTTGTTTTTCAGATGTGGCAACGCAAGGAATGTTGCTACAATCAATGCTGAGAACAACTTTAAGTCGTTTGTGGATAATCCAATTTGGATAACAATGGCTGTTGCAATAAAGTAAATAATGGCTCCAAATACCGCTGAAGCCATACGAAGAGCAAAGTTACGGAATATCTTTCCAAACATAACTTCACCAATGATAACGGCTGCAAGACCGATTACGATGGCACCACGCCCCATATTAACGTCTGCACTGCCTTGATACTGTGCATACAGACAACCTGCAATCCCTACAAGTCCATTGGAAATCATTAGACCAAATACTTTCTGTCTATCTGTATTGATTCCCTGAGCTCTTGCCATTCTTTCGTTGCAACCAGTTGCACGAATCGCTGCTCCCATTTCTGTACCAAAAAACCAATATAAAAGTCCAATTACAACTGCACAGAATACAATTCCTGTAAGACAGGCTTCCTTAATGTATCGAAGACTCATAAGCAACTCATACTGGTCTACACTGATTGCCTGATTGGATTTACCAAGAATACGCATATTGATGGAATATAAGCCTAACTGACTTAAGATTCCGGAAAGGATTGCCGGAATACCAAGAACTGTATGGAACAGCCCTGTTACAAGTCCTGCCGTCATACCTGCCAGAAATGCCATTACCAGTGCAAGATAAGGATTCATACCATTTAAGATACACATAACTCCTACCGCACCACCAGTTGCCAGACTACCATCTACAGTTAAGTCAGAATAATCCAACACTTTATATGTAATATATACACCAATTGCCAAAAGTCCCCACACCAGTCCTTGTGCTACCGAACCCGGAATTGCATTAATTAATGAGCTCATAACTTCCTCCATTTACTGTGGTATTTCACTATTTACCACATACTTTTCTTTTATCACAGATTGCCATGAGAAGTTTCCCATGGCAATCCATTTTATATTTATCTATCGTTTATTCTCCGATTGCTACCATATCTTCCGGCATCGTCATTCCAAGTGCGGAAGCGACTTCTGCATTGTATTTTAATGTTACTTCATCTGCGTACTGAATTGGCATTGTTGCTGGATTTGCACCATTTACAAGAATTTCATAAGCCATAAGACCTGCGTTATATCCAAGGCTGTAATAAGAAATACTTAAGGTTGCAAGACCACCTACTCCACACATATTTTCTTCACCAACGATAACTGGTTTCTTCGCTGGAACAGTCACGTTCTTAACGATTTCCATGTTGTTTGCTAAGGTATTATCGGTTGGAATATAGATTACATCGTTTTCTTCTGTTACTTTTGTTACTACCTGCTGAATATCATTAGAGTCAGCTACTGTATAACGGGAAACTGTCAAACCATTTTCTTTTAACATAGCTTCTGCCATATCTGCCTGAAAAATGGAGTTAGGCTCTGCGGAACAGTAAAGAATACCAACGTTCTTTGCTTCTGGAGCTAACTGCATTAACAATGCAACCTGCTGGTCAATTGGAGCAAGGTCGGATGTACCTGTTACATTTCTTCCAGGAGCATCGTTACTGTTTACAACACCTGCGGAAACGAAATCCGTTACAGAAGTTCCAATAACCGGAATATCTGCTGTAGCTGCGGAACAAGCCTGAAGAGCTGTTGTTGCATTAGCCATAATTAAATCTACACCACTGTTCACGAATTTAGTTGCGATAGTTGCACAGTTGGTCTGTTCGCCCTGTGCATTCTGATAATCAAATTCAACGTTGCCTTCACCTAATTTTTCAATCAAAGCAGCCTGGAAACCTTCTGTCGCTGCATCAAGTGCCTGATGTTCTAACTGCTGACAAATACCAATTTTGTATACCTTTCCTTCTGTTGGTTGAGATGCTGTATCATCTGTTGCTGTCTGTTCTTCACCAGAGGCATCTGTTCCTTCTGTTGTTGTCTGACTTTCCTGTGTGGATGCCTGCTGTCCACCTACTGTACCACACGCTGTTAATGACATGGCTGTCATTGCAGTGGCTAAAACCAATGCTAATACTCTTTTCTTCATACCATTTCCTCCGTTCTTTTCTTTTTCACTTTAAAGCTCGAAAGTGAAATTTAATATAGTATAGCACCTTGATTTTTATACGTCAAGAATTATCTTCATAAATTTGCAGTTTTTTTAACAAAGAATTACAGTATGTCGATTTACACTTTGAACGAAGAGACCCCCTCTGCAAATGTTTTTCTGGCAACATTACAACCCTAAGAAAGTCTATGGTCTTGTTTTTTTGCTTTTATTGCTCGGCTCTTTCATCGACAAGCTTGCATTTTCGAGCCTCGCTTAGCAAAAAAATCTTCAACCATGACTTTCTAATAGAGTTGTATGTTGTCAGGCGAAAAATATTTGCAGAGGGGTTCTCTTCTATTTCTACTTTATTGGCTAACGAAACATGATAAT
>CAZRLE010000036.1:0-15603 GCA_964600705.1 uncultured Lachnoclostridium sp.
TAATGTTAATACGTCAGAATAAGGGTTAATGCCCGCTTCATCAAGCTGGTCGTAAGTTAAAAGTGCATTACCAACTTCATCACTTGGGTAGCTTAACATTAAAACAACCTTCTTGCATCCCATTGCAATACCTTTTAAGTTAATTGCAAAACGGTTACGGGATAAGATAGGGAAGATAACGCCAACTGTTTCTCCGCCTAACTTTGCCTTTACATCTGCGGCGATATCCTCTACAGTAGCATAATTACCCTGAGCACGGGCAACGATGGATTCTGTCAATGCGATAACGTCTCTGTCTCTGAGCTCAAAACCTTCGCTTTCAGCTGCTTCTAATACTGTGTTAACAGTCATAGAAACTAAATCATCACCTTCACGAATGATAGGGCAGCGAAGACCTCTTGAAATTGTACCGACTTTTCTTTCCATTTACATACCTCTTTTCTTTTTGTATAGAACAAAGAGCTTCCATTTTGGAGCTCTCGCACAAAGTGCGGTTGCAATAGCAACATTAATTATACCTGTATTATTATAAACGAAAATCAGATAAACTACAACAAAAAAATACAAATTGGAAAAAAAGTTATGAAATGAAAGATTATGGAAATATGGAAAAAATGCACATAAAATAATGATACAGGATTTGCATAAAATTCCTTTTTCAAGGTAAATCTAATAGTAGAATAAGCGAAAGTACTGGAAAAGGAGTAAAACCTTCATGAAAAAATATATTGGGCAAAGAAGTATTGCATTTGAAACACCGCCGTGCATTCTGAGTGAAGCTTCGATTGCAGGACAGAAGGAGTACGAAGGGCCATTAGGAGGGTATTTTGATCAGATAGAAAAAGACCCTATGTGTGGAGGAAATACGTGGGAAGAAGCGGAAAGCCTGTTACAGCAAAAGGCGGCAAGCCTTGCAATAAAAAAAGCAGGACTTGTTCCGGAGGACATCCGGTATCTGGTTGCAGGAGATTTGTTAGGACAGTTAATAGCTACTTCCTTTGGAGTTGTAAGTTTAAATATTCCTATGTTTGGTGTATATGGTGCCTGTTCTACAATGGGGGAATCGATGTCCATAGCATCCATTTTGGTTGATGGCGGCTATGCAGAAAAGGTAGTTGCGCTTACATCCAGCCATTTTGCAGGAGCAGAGAAACAGTTCCGTTTTCCTCTTTCTTATGGAAATCAAAGACCTTTGTCTGCTACATGGACGGTAACAGGAAGTGGAGCAGTGGTACTTGGAGAAGCACAGAATGGAAAGAAAAACTGGCTTGGAATCAAGGGGATTACCACAGGAAAGGTTACGGACTTTGGTATCAAAGACAGTATGAATATGGGAGCCTGTATGGCACCGGCGGCTTTTGATGTTATTTTTCATCATTTATCTGATTTCGGATTGCAGCCAGATTATTATGACAAGATTATTACTGGTGACTTAGGTTTGGTAGGTAAAGAAATTCTTCTGGATATGATGAGGGAGAAAGGATTGGATATATCAGAGCAATATATGGATTGTGGTATTGAAATTTATGATCCAAAGACACAGGATACCCATTCAGGAGGAAGTGGATGCGGCTGTAGTGCAATTACTCTTACAGGTTATATTATCCGTCAATTAAGACGTAAAAAATGGAAGAAGGTATTATTTGTGCCAACAGGTGCATTGCTCTCTACAGTCAGCTTTAATGAGGGGAATTCAGTGCCGGGTATTGCACATGGAGTAGCAATTGAAGTGATGGATGAAGCGGATTAAAATAAGCAGCTATAAGGTGAAAGAGGAAATAATATTGGATAGAGGAAGCAGGGGAATGAATAGATGGAATATATGAAAGCATTTATAGTAGGTGGTATTATTTGTGCCATTGTACAGATACTGATGGATAAAACGAAACTAATGCCTGGGAGAATTATGGTACTGCTTGTGTGTACAGGAGCCTTGCTTGGAGCGGTTGGAATTTATGAACCATTTGCAAAATGGGCTGGAGCGGGGGCCACTGTTCCTTTAATTGGATTTGGTAATACCTTGTTTAAAGGGGTGAGGGATGCTGTGGATGCAGAAGGTTTTATCGGATTATTCAAAGGTGGATTTACGGCTTCGGCAGTGGGAATTTCGGCTGCACTTATTTTTGGATATCTCAGTTCCATTATTTTTAAACCTAAATTAAAGTAAAAGTACTATATTTCAAGCCAGCCGGCGGCTTTTTATATAAAAAAGGGCTGTCACACAAATTTATCTGTGTGACAGCCCTGCATCATTATCCAACAGGATTGAACGTTTCTTCCGTATCAGGTGGTGCTATCGGATTGGTTGTATCAGATGGGATATTGGTATCTGGTGTTGTAGGAATAGAAGGGTCTGTATCTGGCGGAGTAATATCACTGCCAGTTCCTTCTTCTATCTGGTCGTTATTGTCACCAGTTCCATCCCCGGCATCGTCAACGTCTTCCGGTGGAAGCATAGCCTCTTCGGTATGAATATGACAGGTTTCTGTAAATTCATTGGTTAATGTGTCAGGTGAGATAACAAAAGGAGTATCTGCAGTTTCCACATCTTCAGCTTCTTCTTTTAGTAAGAATACTCTTTCTTCTACTAAATCTTCCGGACAAAATTCTCCGGCAAGTTCTTCCGATTCTGTACACATCATATATTTCACATGAATGTCACATTTTTCTTTTGGAACGGTAGTAGAGTCGAAATATTCACTGCGCTTTGTTGAGTCACATAAGCCTTCAACAGCAAGCTTACCGGATTTGGTACAAATAGTAGCAGAGGTAATACCGCTTGGTTTTGAAAAATCCGTATATTCTTTTTTCATAACCTGATGGATTTTCTGCATGGCAATTCGCCATAAATCCTTGTGGTAACTTGTGTTTACCTGATCTTTATTGTTGTCATAGCCACCCCAGATTCCAGCTGTGTAGTATGGGGTATAACCAACAAACCATAAGTCGATGTCATTGGAAGTGGTTCCGGTTTTACCAGCGATTGGCATGCTGATTTCGTTAAAACGTACGCGTCCGCCGGTACCTTTGGTTACAACATCTTTCATGGCATCTGTTAAAAGCCATGCTGTGGTTGCCTTCATAACCTGTCTGGTTTCAGGTTCATTTTCGATAAGAACCTTTCCGTTGTGGTCAATGATTTTAGTATACATAATTGGTTCTGTATATACACCCTGATTTGCAATGGCAGCAAATGCAGCAGTAAGCTCGTAGTTGGTAACACCAACAGTCAGACCACCAAGAGCGGTTGGGTACTGGATATCCGTATATACCTTACCATTTGCATCTACATACTTATCATAAATGGTAGTGAAACCAAGTCGCATCAGATAGTCATAAGAAATCTGAGGAGTAACGTCTACCATTGTTTTAACAGCAAGGACATTCATGGAATCATAAATACCCTGACGAAGTGTTGTAAAACCTTTGTATCCACCCGTCTTATCCCAGTTGTTTACAAGTTTGTCGCTGTCCGGATAAGTAAATTCAGTATCATCCTGAACGGTAGCAAGAGTCATGCCCTTGGTGTCTAATGCAGGAAGATATGTGGATACTACCTTGAAAGTGGAACCTGGTTGTCTAGGTGAGTCTGTAGCACGATTCAAAGTACGGTTACCGGTCTTTTCACCACGACCACCTATCATGGCAAGAACTTTACCATTTTCCTGATTCATAACAACGAAGGATACCTGTGGCTGGATAGTATAGTTGATAACTTCCCCTGCAACAGTATCAGTTGGTCCTAAGACAGATGTTCTGAATTCTTCTATATAAGCGTCGGCAGCCCCTTTTTCATTATAATAAAGGGAAAGGGTTACACCTTTATTTTCTTTGAAGTATTTCTTTAAATGCTGTTCAGAATAATGAGTCTGGCTCTTGTCTTCGTGTGTAATGGAAAGACGATAAGTAAGTTCCCATTCAGAATTGGATGGATAAAGGGATTCGTCAGCAAATACTTCATCACAAACACTCTGAATTTTGCGGCTCTGTGTGGTATGAATCTGTAAACCACCTCGATATAAAAGGTTAAATGCCTGTGTTTCACTGTAGCCGGCTTTTTCCTGCAAATCGACAATAATGTGGTCAATGAGTTCATCTACGAAATAGCTGTTAATATTGGAAGAATCCCCATACTGTTCTTCGTTAACAGTCTGGATTCTGGAGTATACATCATCCGCCAAGGCTTCTTCATGTTCTTCTGCGCTGATGTAACCCTGTTTCTCCATATAGCTTAAGATAATTCTGCGTTTCGTTGCATTATCCTCCGGATAACTGATAGGGTTCAAATAGGACGGACTCTGTGTAATGCCGGCAATTACGGTGGCTTCAGAGAGTGTCAGTTCTGAAATATCCTTATCAAAGTAACGGAGAGAAGCAGCCTGTACGCCTAAAGTATTCTGACCAAGATTGATGGTATTCAGATAATACTCTAAAATTTCTTCTTTTTCCAGCTTGTCTTCTAATTGAATTGCAAGATACCATTCCTGTATTTTTCGTTTTAATTTGGCTGAAAAAGTAGGTTCGCTACCACCGCCAAACACCTGATTCTTCAGTAACTGCTGTGTTAATGTACTGGCACCCTGGTCAAATTCTCCTTTGAGAATACCATTAAGGAAAGCACGAATAATACCCTTCACATCAATACCATTGTGTGACCAGAAACGTTCGTCTTCAATAGCGATAAATGCATTCTGCACATCTTCTGGAATTTCTTCTAAAGTTACATATACTCGGTTGGCATCAGAACCAACGAGATTCTGGATTTCGGTACCGTCAGAATAGTATAAAGTTGTTGCAAAGCCTGTAGGTGCTACGCTGATATCATCAATACTTGGTGCATCATCGATAATTCCCTTAATAACACCAAGTCCTGCAAAGCAGCCAACTACAAGGCAGATGAAACAGCAAACGATAAATGTTCTTAAAAAGCTCACTCCGGCTTTTTTTATTAATTTTTTGTTTTTGGATTTAATCTGTTTCTGCTTTTTGACAGTTCCTTTTTGACTATAGTTCATTTTACACCTCCTAGAGGGTGTTTTCTCAAAAGAAAAAACACTCGCACTACATTATAACAAATATTTTACAGGAAATAAAGAAGTATTATTTGAGAGTTTGTTAAGATTATTGGTATTTTTTGTTAAGATATACTTAAAGTAGTATTTTTTAAGCAAATGTGATAGAATAAGCTAGTGGTATTTTTTGACAGGAATGATGCCCTATTAGAATATTATGCAAAGAAAAGACAGAGGTAGTTTATGATAGAATCCTATAAAATAGCTTATAAAGGCGGACAGGGTGAAATAGAAGAAAAGAAGTCCCGTTTCATTGCAACGGTAGAACCGGTAGAAACGGAAGAAGAAGCCATTGCTTTTATTGAAAAAATGAAGAAGAAATATTGGGATGCAAGACATAACTGCTCCGCTTATGTGCTTGGAGACAACAATCAGATACAGCGTTGCAGCGATGATGGAGAACCCTCTCAGACAGCAGGCAGACCAATGTTAGATGTCATTGTGGGAGAGGGTGTCCATAATGTGGTAGTGGTTGTTACCAGATATTTTGGTGGCACTTTACTTGGTACAGGAGGGCTTGTAAGGGCATATTCCGGTGCTACCAAGGAAGGGCTTAATAATAGCGTTATCGTAACAAAGAATCTTGGAAGTAAGTATGAGATTGATACAGATTATAATGGAATCGGCAAAATACAGTACATTATTGGACAGATGGGCTTGACCACGCTGGATACCATTTATACAGATGAAGTGAAAGTGATTGTATTAGTGCCGGAAGCAGATTGTGGTGCATTCGAAAAAAAGGTCGCAGAAGCGACCTATGGACGAGCGGTTATGGATATGCAGGGTAAAGTGTATTATGGTGATGCAGAGGGAGAAGTTATAGTATTTGAATCATAACTGTAGTTAGACTTGATACATGGAGTAAGCCTGATTATGATAATGGCTTATTCAAAACGGTTGGTTTCAGCATTGTAGATGTAATCAATGGTTTCTAAGGATTTAACTATTTCTTCTTTTGAAAACATAAGAGAATCGCAAAGCTCATCCAGTGTTGGATAAAAATCACGAAGCTGTGTGTTAATATAGCTTAAAAGCATGGCAGGGTCTTTTGGAATTGCCATAGATATCCCTTCTTTCTGTAAATAATAGTTATAGTATACAGGGGGAGCGGATAATAATCAAGAAAGGAAGTAATAATGGATTTATTTGAATATATGAGAAGTACCCAGATGGAGAAGGAATCGCCACTGGCAAGCCGGTTAAGACCTTCCACGTTAGAAGAAGTGGTAGGGCAGAGTCATATTATTGGTAAGGATAAGCTGCTTTACCGTGCCATTAAGGCAGATAAGTTAAGTTCCATTATTTTTTATGGACCGCCGGGTACTGGAAAGACAACTCTGGCAAAAGTGATTGCCAATACAACAAAGGCAGAATTTACCCAGATAAATGCAACTTCAGCAGGTAAAAAGGATATGGAGGAAGTCATTGAGAAGGCAAAGAGTACCATGGGAATGTATGGGAAGAAAACCATTTTGTTCATTGACGAAATTCACCGCTTCAATAAAGGGCAGCAGGATTATCTTCTGCCATTCGTAGAGGATGGTACCATTATCTTAATTGGGGCGACAACAGAGAATCCTTATTTTGAGGTGAACAGAGCGTTGATTTCACGCTCTATAGTCTTTGAATTAAAGCATTTAGACAAAGAAGAAATAAAAGTAATATTAACCCGTGCAGTGGGCGACATGGAAAAGGGCATGGGAGCTTATAAGGCGGTTTTAGAAGAGGAAGCGTTAGAGTTTCTTGCTGATATCTCCAATGGAGATGCCAGAGCTGCCCTAAATGCTATTGAGTTAGGTGTATTAACTACAGAGCGAAGTGAGGATGGATTTATCCATATTACGTTAGAAGTGGCAGCTCAGTGCATCCAGAAAAGAGTGCTGCAATACGACAAAGATGGGGATAACCATTACGATACCATTTCTGCATTTATCAAAAGTATGCGCGGTTCAGATCCGGATGCGGCAGTGTATTACCTTGCCAGAATGTTATATGCAGGAGAGGACATCAAGTTCATTGCAAGAAGAATTATGATTTGTGCGGCAGAGGATGTGTCCAATGCAGACCCCAATGCCCTTGTAGTTGCAACATCAGCAGCACAGGCGGTGGAACGAATTGGTATGCCGGAAGCACAGATTATTCTGGCACAGGCAGCCTCCTATGTAGCTTGTGCACCAAAGAGTAATTCTTCTGTGAATGCTATTTTTGCGGCAATGGATGTAGTAAAGAATCAGAAAACAGGTAAAATTCCATCCTATCTTATGGATGCTCACTATGGAGGTGCCAGGGAATTAGGACATGGAATCGGATATAAATATGCTCATGATTATAAAAATCATTATGTAAAACAGCAATATCTGCCGGATGATTTAGTGGGAAGAACCTTCTATGAGCTTTCCGATAACGGATACGAGAAGACACTGAAAGAGCATTTGAAGAGGATAAGGGAAGAAGCAGAGGAATGATTTAGAGTAAAAGTTAAGGGAATGGCTGTGAGTGTCAGACATTCCCTTTCGTTTGTATTATTCTTTGTCAGAGTCATTGCTTCTGTCTTTTACAAGGCGATATACCAGAATAATGGCAAATAAGAAGAGTGGAACTGCCATTATGGAGAATAAGCTGGCGTTAAAAAGTGCTGCAGATTCTGGTGTTGCAAAAAAAGCAGAACCACATAATAATACGAACATACCAAGTAAAAGAATAGCGCCTACTAAAGCAGCGATGCGTTTTATGTTTTTCATGTAAATACCTCATTTCTTTTAAACGCATATAGTATACAATAATAAATGGAAAGTGGTCAAGGTGATAATGTCAATTTGACCTCTTTCTTTATTTGTGTTAAAATGAAAGTTGGCAAAGTGATAACAATCAGATGCATTGGCATCTTGGATAAATTATAGAAAGAAGGAGTAAGGATATGATTAAAATTGATATTGTATCAGGTTTCTTAGGAGCTGGAAAGACTACTTTGATTAAAAAGCTTTTAAAAGAAGCATTAGACAGCCAGAAGGTTGTATTAATTGAAAATGAATTTGGTGAAATCGGTATTGATGGTGGTTTCTTAAAGGAAGCTGGCATTGAAATCCGTGAAATGAACTCTGGTTGCATTTGCTGCTCTTTAGTAGGTGATTTTGGAACATCTTTAAAAGAAGTAATCGAAACATATCATCCGGAAAGAATTCTTATTGAGCCATCCGGCGTTGGCAAATTATCTGATGTTATGAAGGCTGTTAATGATGTGGAAGCAGAAACAGGCAGTACTTTAAATAGTGCAGTAGCAGTTGTTGATGCGAAAAAGTGCAAAATGTTCATCAAAAACTTTGGTGAATTCTTTGTAAACCAGATTGAACATGCAGGAACTATTATTCTAAGCCGTACAGATGCTATGTCTGAAGACAAGATTAAGGCTTGTGTAGAATTAATTCGTGAACATAATAAAGAAGCGGTAATTATTACAACTCCTTGGGATAAGTTAGAAGGTACACAGATTTTAGAAGCAATCGAAAAGACAAATAATTTAGAAAAAGAATTGATGGAAGAAGCACATCATCACCATCATCATGACCATGAAGAAGGACACTGCTGTGGTGGACACCATCACGAAGAACATGAACACCACCATCATCATGACCATGAAGAGGAACACTGCTGTTGCGGTGGACACCATCACGAAGAACATGAACACCACCATCACCATGACCATGAAGAAGGGCATTGCTGCTGTGGTGGACACCATCACGAAGAACACGAACACCACCATCACCATGACCATGAAGAAGGACATTGCTGCTGTGGTGGACACCATCATGAAGAACATGAACATCACCATCATGAACATGGTCATGAATGTGGATGCGGTTGTGGAGGTCATCATCACGACCATCACGGACATCATCATGCAGATGAAGTATTTGGAAGCTGGGGCTTTGAAACACCTGCAACTTACAGCGAAGCTGACTTAAAGGATATTTTAGAAAAATTAGATAATGAAGAAGCTTACGGTTTTGTACTTCGTTCTAAAGGTATGGTACAGGACAAAGAAAATGCAGAAAACTGGTTATACTTTGATTATGTGCCGGGCGAATATGAAATCCGTAGTGGTAAGCCAGATTATACAGGTAAAATCTGCGTAATTGGTTCTAAGTTAAAAGAAGATGCGTTAAAAGAGTTATTTCATAAATAAGAAGAATTAACTGGCGAACAGCATCATAGAAATGGGGAAAACAGAAAATATGAATACAATGCCAATTTATTTTATTAATGGATTTCTGGAAAGTGGTAAGACTACTTTCCTGAAAGAAACCATTGATGAAGATTATTTTGCAATTGATGGAACAACGCTTTTGATTGTCTGTGAAGAGGGAGAAGAAGAATATGATGCTTCTAACCTGGAAAAAAATAAGACAGTTATGGAAGTGATTGACGAGGAAACAGACTTTACAGTTGAAAAGCTCATTGAATTAGAGCAGAAGCACAAACCAGAGCGTATTATTATTGAGTACAATGGTATGTGGAATATCAAGGAGATGAAGCTTCCTGCATACTGGGAGATTCAGCAGCAGATTACATTTGTAGATGCCTCTACATTTTCTACTTATTTCGCTAATATGCGTTCTCTTCTTGCAGAGCAGATTCGTCTTTCAGATTTGATTGTGTTCAATCGCTGTCAGGGAATTGAAGAGCTTCCTTCTTATAGGAGAAGCTTAAAGGCAATTAATCAGAGAGCAGATGTAGTGTTTGAAGATGCCGATGATGAAATGGTAGATCAGATTACAGAAGAAGATTTACCATACGATATGAAAGCAGACGTTATCCAAATTTATGATGAAGACTTTGGTATCTTCTATATGGATGCTTTGGATAATGTAGAACGTTATGTAGGTAAAATCGTAGAATTCAAGGGAATGGTCTTTAAACCACCTGGAATTTCAAAGAATTACTTTGTTCCGGGCAGAATGGCAATGACCTGCTGTGCAGATGATATTGCATTTCTTGGATTTGTATGCAAGACAAGAGAAGCAAGAAGAGTCGAAAATAAACAGTGGGTAAAAGTAAAAGCAGAAGTAAAGAACGAGTATCGCATTGAATACAAAGGTAAGGGACCGGTTCTTTATGCAATTGAAATGGAACTGACAGAGCCACCAAAAGAAGAAGTATTAAATATGGTATAACGAAAAAATGGAGCATTGTTTTTGTACAAATGCTCCATTTTGTGTTCTTATTTAAAATATGTAATTAAACATATATCTTGATTTATTTTGCAGCTGGACCAGCAACTAATTTGCCGTCTACTACGCTAAAGTATACACTTGACTGTTTCATTGTGTACTTACCTGTGTACAGTAAATCTAGACGTGTTGCAACATATACATTTTCATCTTCTGGTAAACCGGCTTTGGTAATAAAAGTATTATTCTTGTCCAATGCAACGAAGAAAGCCTCTAAGTCTTCACGAACACCAAAATCACTATCATCTACTTTGATAAGACCATCTTCGCCAAAGAGTTCACCATTTAAGTAGATACTAGTTACATACATGGATTCGCAAACATTGTTTTTGATTTTAAGTGTAGGCATTGCAATTGCTTCAGTCATAGCATCTAAGTTAGTAGTTAAACCAACAGGAGACATAGGCATTCCTGCTTTCTGGGAATCGATAGTGTTGCGAACAATCTTACCGGAAACATTGGAACCAATAAAGATACCATTACGTGTACGTGCTGTATTTGCTTTATCTTCAATTTTAATCTTATTATTAATTACATGAACGTATGTACCATCTGCTAAATAGAGAGCAGCATTCTGGTGGTTGTATACATCGTGATAAATGGTATTGTTTTTAACGATAACAGGTGTATCGGATGTGTTGTGGACTTTAACTGCGAGACAGTCACCACCAGCCATATTGCCATCAGCATCAGGTTTTCCGTTTTCGGAAACACCTTTACCCCATTCTGTTGTAGAGATGTTGAAGTTCTTGAAAACAATGCCACCAGCAAGGAGTTCGAAACCAAAGTCGATTTTTACATTGTTACCATTAAGGACAACCGGACGGTCTACAACAACCCATGTCACTTCTTCACCTTCTGTTGAGAAGTCTTTTGCGAGTTTGATTTTGGCTGCGTCACCTGCAAGAGCATCTTTGAGTTCTGCATAGTTATGAACTTTAACAGGAGTTGTTTTCTCGGCATCAAGTGTAGTTACAGTGCTTGCTGCAGATGCTGGCACGCTAATTGTGGAAGCTGCCATTACCAGTGCAAGACCGAGTGCAAGTTTCTTTAAAAAATTTCTTTTCATAAGTGGAATCTTCCTTTCCTAATTAAGTATAGTTTTTGTAGTATTAAGCAAGACAATATATACCCTTTTGTCTTATGAAAAAATACTGACTTTATTATATGATAAATTAACTGAAGAAGCAAGGAGAAAAGCGTGTTTTGTTGGTAAAATATATAAAAAAATCTCAGTAATCAGAAAGCTGAATTTAAAAAAGGCATATTTAATAGAAAAATAAAAGGCGGAATTCTAAGGACACAAAAGTGCGCTAAGAATTCGCCTTTTAGGGGAGGATAAGTATTTAACTTTTTCATTGGTTTGTGTCAATTTTATTGGGGGACAATAAATTGAGCTATGCGTCAGCCTCATTAGGGGCTGGTTATAGTATGAACAGAAAAAAAGAGTTTATACATTCTATGGAAAAGTTTTTAAAATGGATTGAAATTAGCAGGTGAATTGTGCTATACTTGACGATGAGGGAATTTGTCATATACTCTAAGTGGCAGCATGAATGGGAACGCAGGCAGATTTCGTAAGGATAAATATTTGAAGAACATTAAAGGAGGTATCCCCATGAGTTTATTAACTGATTGGAGAGACTACGCATACTCTAAAGAATTAAATAGCAGCAAAGAAGGTCAGATTTTCTGGAATAACTATTTTGCACTGGAAAGAGATATTTATGAACAGCTTTTAGCTGATCCAGATACAGCAGTAACTGGTACTGTAAAAGAACTGGCAGAAAAATATAACGTACAGTTAAGCGTTATGGTTGGTTTCTTAGATGGAATCAATGACAGTTTAAAGACACCAAATCCAATCGAAGAAATGGAAGAAGATACAGTAGTATCTTTAGAATTCGATAAAGAAAAATTATACTATAACATGGTAGAAGCGAAAGCTGACTGGTTATATGAATTAAAGGAATGGGACAATATTCTTACACCAGAACGTCGTAAGGAACTTTACAAAGAACAGAAAGCTTCCGGTACAATCGTTAAGGACAAGAAGGTTGGCCGTAATGACCCATGTCCATGTGGTTCAGGAAAGAAATATAAATTCTGTTGCGGTAAAAATTAGAGTTTGCAAGCTGCCAGGAGACGGGAGAAGTTCGGTCTTTTGGCAGCTTTTTGTTTAAAAAGGCAATTTGTTTGAAAATAAAAAAGAGAAGTTCGCCGAAACTTCTCTTATATATATATAACTTATTTCATATTATTCAAAATGGTCAGGATGTTCCTGGCGGAATAAAATATATTTGGCATAGTCTCTGAGGGCTGCGGAGCTTTCATCATTAAGCTGCTGGTAAAGGTTGAAGAATTCAACGATATCTTTATCAAGAACTTCACCGCCTATTGGGAGATATGAGTCTGAAATACCTAAAAGGTAGTCACAGGAAACATCAAAATATTTAGAAAGAGCAATCAGTTTATCAAAAGATGGCTCATTACGTTTGGATTCATAGTTAGAGATTGCAGTAGGCTTTAATCCCAGAATATTTGCTAATTCCCCTTGGGTCAGCTTATGGTTTTGGCGTAACTGTTTTAAGCGAACATTAAAAGCCATGAAATTTCCCCCTTTAATCAAAATGAAATGTGTATTTCTTATACTGAAGTTCATTATATACTAAGTTTTGATAAGTTGTCAACGAAGTTTGGGGTTGAGGTATGAAAAATGTGAAGTTACACTGTGGCATATATCATAAAAACATAAAATAAATCAATAAATCACAAATAGTGAAAAGTATACAGATATAAATTTATATGGGAGGATTAGATTTATGTATGAAAAAGTTCAGGATTTGAGAATGGCTCTTTTGCTTGAAAACTCCTTGGAAATGATACTGTTTTTCGATAAAACAGGACGAATTTTTGAAGCGAATGAAATTGCTGTAAGCGAGTTGGGGTATGAGGCGCTTACAGATGGTAAATATATTGATGAGATATTTAGTAAAGTATTTAAAAGGCAGGATAATATTATTCATTTTAAAAGACACGGAAATGGGGAAGTGTTTGAAACAGTTGCGTATCGCAAAAACAGAACTTGTTATCCTGTGGACTTGAAAGTAATTATTCATGAAAATGAAGATGAGTACATGGGGCTTTGTGTAGCCATCAATACAGCTACAGAAAAAATGGCAGTGAAAGAAGTACAGAAAGTAAAGGAAGAAATCGAAGAAAGTACACAGTTTCGTAATGAATTTGTAGCGAATGTGACACATGAACTTAGAACTCCGGTAAATGGGGTGCTGGGTCATGCAAAGAATCTGATGGAGACAGAGCTTACCAGAGAGCAGAAGCAATCACTTGAGATTATCGAAAAATGTTGTCAGAATATGATGAAAATTATCAACAACCTTTTGGATTTCTCAAAATTAGAGGCTGGAAAGTTCACGATAGAAGAAAGGGGATTCTCTTTCCGTAATTTCATGGATAAGACAGTTGCAACTAACCTGCCGGCCATCAATGAGAAGGGACTCCATTTAAAAGTGAACATTTCACAGGATATTCCGGATATGCTGATTGGTGATGAACTTCGTCTGACCCAGATTTTGAATAATCTTTTATCCAATGCCATTAAGTTTACAGAGGTTGGGCAGATTAGTATAGAAGTTGTGAAAACCATGCAGATGGAAGATGAAATTGAAATTTTCTTTGTAGTTATCGATTCGGGAATTGGTATTGCAGAAGATGAGATGGACAAGCTGTTTAAGAGCTTTTCACAGGTAGATGCTTCCATTACAAGAAGATTTGGCGGTACAGGACTTGGACTTAGCATTGTGAAAGAATTAATCGAGCTTATGAATGGAAGTATTGATGTTAAGAGTGAAAAAGGAAAAGGAAGTACATTCTCCTTTACTGTACGTTTAAAGACACAGGCACAGGATAAGCAGACTGCAGGTGAACAGGCAAATGCAGTATACCATAGTCTTGAAAAAGTTGGCATGGGCATGAAGTTCCCAGTGAATGTGGAAGATGATTATGATGCAGAGAGAGTAAAACAGTTTGGTACAGAAGAAAATATCAATGAAATCCAGAGTATTATGGAAAAACTCATTATCTGTATTGAAATGGAGAACTGGGAGAAAGCAGAACAGTTCGCCGGACAGATTAAGAATTTAATTGATGAAGAGGAAAAAGATCTTAGAAGAACAGTATTCCGTCTGGAATTAATTATAAGAAAAGAACAAGCAGAAAATGCGGTAAAACAGTTTGAAGAAGTAAAGAAGGCATTTAAGGAACGCTTTGGAGCAAGATGGGGAGGAAGTAACTAATGGATTATCAAGCAACTTCAGAAGAATTAGCCAATATACTAATTGTCGATGATATTACATCGAACCTTGTTATCTTAACGGAAATTATCAAAAACGCAGGCTACGTGGCAAGACCTGTGACCAGTGTAAAACAGGCTCTGGCGGCTATGGAGATAACACTTCCGCAGTTAATACTTTTGGATATCTCCATGCCAGATATGGATGGTTATGAATTTTGTGAAATGTTAAAGAAGGATGTAAAGACAAGAAATATTCCGATTATCTTTATTTCTGCCATGAATTCACCAGAGGATAAGGTGAAAGGCTTTAAAGTGGGGGCTGTTGACTTTATATCTAAGCCATTTGAATTAGAAGAAGTCACCATGCGTGTGAATAATCATTTGAAGATTTATAAGATGCAGCAGGAGCTGGAAGGATACAACAAGCGTCTTCACAAAATGGTAAGTGAACAGATTAAAAAGATTACTGAAGAAGAGAAAAACTTTATGTATGCGCTGGCAATGCTGGCAGAATCCAAGGAGGACAGGACTGGAGCCCATGTAAGAAATATTGGGCGTAACTGTAAATTACTTGCACAGAGTTTACAATTTAGTCCAAAGTTTGAAAAGGAAATTACCAATTCCTTTATCAGCACAATTGAGATAGCAGCACCACTTCACGATATTGGAAAGATTTCCATTAGTGATACGATTTTGTTAAAGCCGGGACTCTTAACACCGGAAGAAATGGTAATGGTAAGAAGTCATGCAGAGCTTGGTGCCAAATCATTAATTGAATTGTATAACATGAATGAACATAATGAATTTTTGGAAATGGCCATTGATATTGCACATTATCATCATGAAAAATGGAATGGAAAAGGATATCCGGAAGGATTATCCGGTACAGATATTCCACTGGCAGCAAGAATTATGTCTATTGTAGACGTATATGATGCCCTGACTAGTAACAGATGTTATAAGACTGCATACAGCCATGAAAAGA
>CAZRLE010000037.1:0-15518 GCA_964600705.1 uncultured Lachnoclostridium sp.
AAATTTCCCAATAATTTGTTATCAAATGTTATTTATGCAAAACTTACGCGTTTGCCAACGCACAAAGTTCTTCTAACATCTTTGGAAGTTCTGCATCCATACTTTCATCAGAAAACTGGCAGGTACCAACCTTCTTGTGTCCACCGCCGTTATATTTCAACATAAGACTTCCTACGTTAACATCACTGGTTCTGTTAAGAATACTGTAGCCTACTGCCGCTGAACAGCCCATTCCACCACGACCACTTACAATCCATGCTGAAATATTCTGTTCCGGATACATACTGTAAATCATGAAACGGTTACCTGTATAGATTGGGTCAACGCCTCTTAAGTCTGTAATGATAACGTTGCCTTCTACTCTCGTATACTCGGCTACCATTTCTTTGAACTTTTCTGTCTGTTCATTATATACTTCAATTCGCTCCTGTACATCTGGAAGAGCAAGAATTTCTTCCGTGCTCATTACACGGCAAGCTTCCATCAATTTCTCCATTAACTGATAATTAGAGATTGTAAACTTTCTCCATCTTCCAAGACCTGTTCTTGGGTCCATTAAGAAACCAATTAAAATCCAGCCGGTTGGGTTCATAACCTCATCAATAGTAAGGTTACCAGAGTCTACCTTGTCAACAGCTTCCATCATGGCATCAAACTGTGGAAAACGTTCCTTTCCACCATAATATTCATAAATAATTCTTGCACAAGATGGAGTCAGACGACTTTCACCCTTATACTTACCTTCTAATTCAAGTCTTTCATGCTCACTGGAATGGTGGTCAAACCACAATCCACACCCCTCCACAAACGGAACATTAGCAAGACAGTCATTCTCATTTACTTCTACCAATCCATCCTGCAAATCCTTTGGATGTGCAAACATCCAACTATCAATAACGCCTGCCTCTAAAAGTAAAGCCCCACATGCTAAACCATCAAAATCTGAACGTGTCACTAATCTCACTACTGTGTCCTCCTTGGTAAATCATTTTGAATACATCTCTGCTTATTAGTGTATCACATTTTCAAAAAACTTTCCATAGTTTCTACACATTTATAAAACATTTCTAGTCTTCTTTTTGTTGTGTACACAACTGGGCGTATAACTCAGAAATAACTTCTTCCGTTTCTTCCAGTTCTTCTGCTATCTGTTTTTTTGATTTACCTTTTGCAAGTTTCTTACTAAGCAATTCTAAAAGCTTTTGGTGTTCTACCTCTTTTACCTTTTCTGCAACCATCTTGCTTGCCATTTTAGTCGCCATTTCTGTTGCCATTTCTGTTGCCATCTCAGTTGCCATCTCAGTTGCCATTTCTGTTGCCATCTCAGTTGCCATCTCAGTTGCCATCTCAGTTGCCATTTCTGTTGCCATTTCTGTCGCCATTTCTGTCGCTCTCTGATTTGCTATTTCAATTGCTCTTTCATCCGCCATTTTGTTTACTCTTTCATCTATCGCATCCTTGTACAATTCATCTAAAGCTTTACACATAGTTTCTTCCTCCTTAAACATAACTTCATTGGCTTTAACCACTATCTCCATAACAGATTCATATAACTTATTCCTCTGATTTTTTCTGTAAATGTTTACCAATTTATTTGCAATTTGCTTTTCTCTCAAGTCATTAGTTAAACTTTTCAGCCAAAGATTTTCTTCTTTTGATAACTGTGTTGTTACAATAAGCTGTATCGGAAATAGTTCCCCTTTAACGTAATAAATGCCTTCATCAAATTCTTCTATCAGCAAATCATGTTTTATCAAATGTTTACATAGTTTTCTTGGATAATGGCTGCAAACCAATGTCATCGTCAGTTCTTCCACCTTAATCTCATCTGCTTTTATCGAATCCGCTTTATAAAAACATGTATATCCATACACTTTATAATAATCATCAATACTTAAATAATCACCTGGACTTTTATATTCCACAATATTATGTTTCCGAAATATTCGCCCAATATTTTTTTCTATCCTCTCCTCTGTATTCTTCTTAATAACAAGTACATCAATTTGCATTGGCTTGGTTCCCAGATTATGTTCATTCTCAAAAGTCAGTTTTTCTGCCTCCTTCTCCAACTCAATCTGAATTCCCGCATAAAATGCCGGATGCCACTGCAACACTTCTCCTTTTTGCTTGTTCAAATCGTGTCCCCCTTATGTAATTGTCAAGGGTTCACTCTTTTAGAAAACCCCTGCCTGTATAATGAAATGTAAAGCACAGATTTTCTAGGAAAACAGATGTTGAAATTCACCTGCATAGATATTGTATTTAGAATACGAGATTCAGAATAAGGATATTCCGAATAAAGAAAATATGCTTTAGACTAGAATAACACACAAAAAAAGAAATTGCAAACACTTTTACAATTTCTTTTAGTATTTTGATGCTATGTTTTATTTTCACTAATTTATTCGTGCAGTTCCCAGCAAGTCCACCTTACACTTCCCACAGTATCTTCCATACATGATAGCTGCACCACACCATAACTCGTGCCTAATCCTGAAAAATCCATGTGGGCTGCCGGATAAGTTGAACCATTGTTGATTCCTGGCGTAGTCAGCATTGTATTTTTATTTATTGTAATTGTTTCTGATAAATAGTTTTCGGCGGTTACATTTTGCGCGGTTATTATATCTGTCAGACTTTTATCTGATTTTGCATCTCCAGAGAGTAGTGCCTGTACTTCTCTGGCTATCAGATATTTTTGATACAATTCGCTATCATTTTTAATCTGTGAGTAACCGGTTATACTAGTAGACACATATTCTAATTCCGGCGTTCCTGTTGCCGGATATGTTAATTTGAATTGATTGGCAGTTTCATCATATGTCATATTTTCAGAAGCAAATTCATCGGTTTCTACATCAAACTCTCTTCCCAAAACCGCCTGTTCATAAATACTCAACTGGTTGGAGCTTGAAACAATGGAAACTGAGTTAATATTGGTTCCAGTTTCTTCTACCGCAGTCTGATTACTCGCTTCTGTAGACTCCATTTTAAATGCTCCGTTAATACCATCAATAACGGACTCCATACTGGTTTCATCTAATACTTCAAAATTAAAGCTAATATTATAATTACCATCTTGATAACTATATGTGTACGCTTTCGTATCGGAAATATCATCGCCTGTATCCCATTCTGCCATTCCCAAATCCTGCCAGGTTTTCTCTGAACCAGATAACACTGTTCCTGCCATATCCAAAAGATGAATGCCCGTAGTATCTGCCACCAATTTTAATCCCAGATCATTCAAACTCGCTCCATTTTGAATTGCTGTACTTATACTATTATCCACCTGTACTTTGTATTTATTGCTGCTTACTATATCAACAGCCTGCTCTCTTCCATAACCGACATAAATATTCGAGTATACTCTGTTATGATTGTTATTAAATGAATTAATTCCGTTAATTACTTCATTTATATCATTACAACCAGGTGCATAAAATACACCTTCGCCATCACCAACTGAAAAAGAAAAATACCCTTTTATAGGACTGCAATTTAAAATGCACGTTCCATCTTCATTCACAACGTCCTGCCACGGAACAAGCTTGTCTGCCACCTGTAACCCCGATGCTAAAGCGTCTACTGAAAAAGAAGCCTTTATCTTAGGCGGCTGAGAACCATCTTCACAAGTAATCGTCAAATCATATCCTCCGGCAGTACAGGTATACTCTCCTTTGTTAAACATCATTTCATTTGTTGCTGCATCTATGTATACCATATTAGGGTCAATATCCTCCCATTTTACACGGATATCATTTCCTACAATAATACCGCCATATGTACTTGGACTGTTAGGATTCCCGTCCTCCGCATTAAAAATTTTCACAACATTTACATCATCACTTAACTCTACCGCAAAATCTTCACAAAAGATCTTATAGGTATTATATTCCGTATCTCTTGCAATATGGTTAATCTCTTTTTTTAACCAATTGATTTCTTCATCTATAATCTCTCTGTCTTCTTCTACATAAGTATCATTTGCTGCCCGCACAGATAATTCACGCATTCTTTGTATCAGTGAATGTACCTCACTCAATGCCCCATCTGCTACATTTGAAAACGCTATCCCGTCTTGAATATTTTCTGAAGCACGCTCAAGTCCCCTTATCTGTCCACGCATCTTCTCTGAAATCGCAAGCCCTGCCGCATTATCAGAAGCACGGTTAATCTTATATCCAGAACCTAAGCGTTCTGCTGCCTTACTTTTTGTATTTGTATTTATATTTAACTGTCTGCTCATAAAATTTGCCATCAAGTTATGTGTAACAACCATATCCAAATTCCTCCTTGAAACAACGACAAAATTCAATTTCTAGTATTATCGACCTAATTCGTATAATACTTTATACTTTTTAAGTATATTTATACCTTTTACTTTGTTATTTTATCCAGTTTATCTGCCTATAATATACCTAATGCGTTATAATCCAAAGTTAGAGTGAGGGAATACTTATGGAGAACTACAAAGAACAAATTGGTATGCGACTGAAACAACTTAGAAAAGAAAAAAAATATACACAGGAACAAATGGCAGAGCTGCTTGATATTTCTCAAAAACATTATAGTGAAGTAGAACGAGGTCTTACTGGTTTATCCGTGCGGCACTTAATACAAATCAGTGATATTTTAACTGTAAGCCTAGATTATTTGTTAAAAGGAACTATTTCTGAAAACTATTCTGGAATACCTTCAACCAGCCAACAAATAAATGAACTTTTCTTTTCCTCCTCCGAGTATACACAACAGGAAATGCTAAAACTTTTACAAATCGCCAAGAATATTGAAAAACATTCTAAATAATATATTTTTATGATATTATGAACAGAAAAAAAATTTACGCAACAAAAAAACTCATAGGGCTTTTACACCTTATGAGTTCTTTCTATTCTTCTGCTGTCTTATCAGCTTCAATTACTTCAATTATACAAGTATCTGTAGCACCGCTAGCGGTAACAATTGTGACAGTCACTGTGCCAACTTCTTTGGCAGTTACACAACCTGTTGAAGTAGTTACAGATGCAATGGCAGAATCGCTGCTTTCGTACTTGCCTTTCTCAACGGTATTGCTTGGCTTCAAAAGTGCACGAAGTGTAGTCTTATCGCCTACCTTCATTAACACAGTTGGTTCCACAAACTTTACACTCTGAGCAGGTGGTCCGACAACAACCTGAATCTTCATTGTCTTTACTTTCCAAAAGATAGTTTTAACAGTTACAGTTACTTCGGCAGTTCCAACACCTTTACCTGTCAAAGTAGCTTTCGTGTCACTTTCTTTCTCCACAGCCACTACTTCTGCATTGCTGCTTTTGAAAGAAACGTTATATCCTTCTGGAAGGTTGTATACTCTTAAAGTACTTGAGTCCCCTGTTATCAGGGTTGTTTCAGACTTAATGTTAAGACGTATATTATCTACGCTTGTCTCTGTGTCGGTCTCCTTCGCCTCCGCCACCAAGATGTTATTGGAAAGAAATGGTGTTGTAGGTAGTGGCAAAAGATTCATAGCCACCAGCACGATACCCAACATAAAAGCCTTCTTTACCAAGTGAAACGAATTCCACTTAGCGCACATAAAAGATACTTTTTTCATGTTCATCCCTCCATATGGGCATGATTGCATCACATCAGTATTTTTTATTGTATCTATATCATAAAATCATATTGTGACAGAAAAATGGCAAATCTTAATTTTTTTTAAATTTTTTTATTTGTAATTATTTCAACTTGTTTTCGATGTCGTTTTTTGTTATCCTAAATATGTCTTGACAAGGAAGCACGCGCAACGCAAATTATTTACTTTTCAAGACATATTTAACAGCAGAATGTCAAAGCCGCTTGCTGTGATATCTGCGTAGCAGATACATTCTGGAGTTTACATACACATTATACGAGGAGGTATAGGTATGCAGTATATTCTTATTGCAGACGATAATGAGGATATTACCGATATTTTGTCTGCTTATGCTGAAAAAGAGGGATTTACCCCTGTTGTTGCTTCTGATGGTGAAGAAGCGTTCCAATTATTTGAAAAACATAACCCGGCCGTGGTTCTTTTAGATGTTATGATGCCTAAGGAGGATGGTTACGAGGTATGTCGTAAAATCCGTAGCCGTTCTAACGTTCCTATTATTCTTATTACTGCAAGAGGCGAAGATTTCGAGCGCATTATGGGGCTTGATATTGGTGCTGACGATTACATAGTAAAACCATTTAGTCCAAGTGAGGTTATGGCAAGAGTTCGTGCCATTTTACGCCGTATGACCAAGGCTGATACTCCAGCCCAGTCTGGTGACACACTTTCCATCAGTAATCTGGTTATTAACTTAGATGAATATACCATCTATATTAATGGAGAAAAGATTTCCCTTACCAAGAAAGAAATCGAAACCATGTGGACACTGGCAAGTAACCCTAACAAGGTATTCACAAGAGACAATCTCTTAGACAGCCTTTGGGGCTTTGATTACTTTGGAGACAGCCGTACTGTTGACTCCCACATCAAACGTCTTCGTGCCAAATTAGACAAGATAGATCATCCAGAATGGTCTATTAAGACAATCTGGGGTGTGGGCTACAAATTTGAAATAGAGGGCAAATAAATGGTTGATTCTAACAAACCAAGTAGTGGTGCCTTTTATCACAGCCTGTTCTTTCAGATTTATTTATACTTTACCATTATTCTTTCCGTGTTTGCCTGTTTAATCGGACTTATTTTCATGGAACTCAACGAAAAGAATATAGTTAAAAATTACGAACAGCAGCTATTGAATCAGGCCAAAACGCTTTCAACCAGCGTTTCTACTTATATGATTAACAAGGATACCACTCACTACAATTCCTATATTGTTCCGTGGCAGGAAATGTTAACGGCAGAAAGCACGGATATCTGGATCCTTTCCAATCCAGAGGCGCCAGTTCCGATGTCTTCTGACTTTGTTACGATTAACATTGAGAATATGGATCTTTCCAAGGATATGGAAAAGGCTATCCGTGCTGCTAAAAAGGGGCATTCCAGTTGTATCCGAAGCCATGAGGATATTTATGGCAAGACCATTATCCGTGTTTCTACACCAATCTATGATGCCGGCGGTAATGAAGCTGGTGTCCTGATTTTAAATAACTACCTCAACTTACAGGATAGTCTTAATGACAATAGCCGCAGTATTATTTTCAGCAGCGTTTTATCTGCTTTGCTGATTTCCTTTGTGATTGCTATTTTATTTGCAAGATTATTGGCAAAGCCAATTTCTGACATGCGCATTGTAGCTATGCAGTATGCAAATGGCAATTACGATTATCCGGTGAACATTCATCGTAAGGACGAAATCGGTGAACTGGCTGATGCTTTGAATATCTTATCTGAAAAGCTTACTGCCAATGAAATTGAACGTCAATATTTGGAACAAATGCGACTGGATTTCTTTGCTAATGTATCCCATGAGCTTAGAACACCAATTACGGTAGTCCGCGGCTATACTGAGACTTTGGCGGATGGTGTTGTTACCAAACCAGAAAAGGTACAGCAGTATTACCAGCGCATCCTGAAAGAATGCACCAGTATGGAACGATTAGTACGTGATTTATTACTCCTTTCTAAGATGCAGAATCCTGATTTTGAAATCGAAAAAGAACCGGTTAACTTAATTCAGGTATTTGATGATTTATTAAAGAGTGCCAAGGTTCTCTGTTTCCAGAAACAGATTCTTCTGGACTATCAGAAGGATACGGATTGCATTCTTATGATGGGAGATTATGACCGCCTAAGACAGATGTTTATTGTCATTATGGATAATGCGGTTAAGTTCTCGCCGGAAGAATCTACGATTCATATTACAATTTCAACCAAAGAAAATATCAAAGTTTCCATCCGTGATGAGGGTATTGGAATTGCCAAAGAAGAAATCAATAACATCTTTGAGAAATTCTATAAATCCAAACTTCGTCAAAATGCTACCGGCTCCGGTCTTGGTCTTATGATTGCCAAGCAGATTGCCTTAAAGCATAACGGAATCATTCAGGTTGAAAGTACCCTAGGGGAAGGAACCGAATTTATTTTCACTTTTGAAAAAGAAGATATTGAACTTTAAATGCAAACAGGAATGCCGCAGGCATTCCTGTAATTTGTTTCTTCTATTGTTTCTGATTTGCAGGTTCTACATTAATACGTTTTCCTTTAATAGATGCATGCTTCATAGAATGAAGTACCTCACCTACATATTCTCTTGGAATTTCTACAAAGGTATATTTATCATACATATCAATCGTTCCTACTAAATGTCCCGGAATTCCTGTTTCACCTGCAATGGCACCAAGAATATCTCCCGGACGAACTCTCTGGTTCTTACCAATATTGATAAACAGACGAGCCATACCTTCTTTGACACCTGTATTTTCAAAACGTTCTCTTGAGGAAGTTGGTGCAATTTCTTCTCTTTCTTCACCCATTGCCATTTTAAGGAATGCAGCTGCTACGTCTAAAGAAGTATAATCTTCCTGATTTACTCTCTGTTCAATAATATCAATTAATTTCGTAAGGTCAACATTCTCAATGATGTCATTTACCTGGTCAAGAATCTTGTCTGCCACAATACCTGTTACATCGTTAAGAGATGGGATTGGCTGACATGTAATCTTAGTTTTACAGTGTCTTTGAATATCTTTTAATTTGTACACTTCCTTACCTACAACAAAGGTAAAGGAACGTCCTGTACGACCTGCTCTTCCGGTTCTTCCGATACGGTGTACATAATATTCATCTTCCTGTGGAAGGTCATAGTTAAATACTGCTTCTACATCATCAACGTCAATTCCTCTTGCCGCTACGTCTGTAGCTACCAGAATCTCTGTCTTTCCATCACGGAATTTCTTCATAACGCGGTCACGCTGCTGCTGCTTCATGTCACCGTGAAGCCCTTCTGCAAAATAACCTCTGCCCTCAAGCTTGTCTACCAGCTCATCTACCCCTTTCTTAGTATTACAGAATACTAAAGAAAGCTTTGGAGCATACATATCTAAAAGTCTTGTTAACACTTCTACCTTATTCTTTGCTTTTACTTCATAGTAGTACTGTTCAATCTTAGGAACCGTTAATTCCTTCTTGATTACTTTGATAATCTGGGCATTCTTCTGGTATTCTCTTGCAATTTCCATGATAGGCTTTGGCATAGTTGCAGAGAATAATATGGTCTGACGTTCTTCTGACATTTCCTTCAGAATCATTTCAATGTCTTCACGGAAGCCCATATTCAGCATTTCATCCGCTTCATCAAGAACAATCATTTTTACCGTTTCTACTTTTAAAGTTCTGCGGCGCATGTGGTCCATAACACGACCCGGAGTTCCGATTACAATCTGTACTCCAGACTTTAATGCCTTAATCTGGTGCATGATGTTCTGACCACCATAGATTGGAAGTACCTTAATTCCGTGCATAAATTTTGCTAACGCACGGATTTCATCCGATACCTGAATCGCCAGCTCTCTTGTAGGGCAAAGAACAATTGCCTGTAAATGCTTATCCTTTGGGTCAATCTTCTGGAGAAGAGGAATACCAAAGGCAGCTGTTTTACCAGTTCCAGTCTGTGCCTGACCGATAATGTCAACACCTTCCATTACAACAGGAATGGCCTTTGCCTGGATTGGAGAAGCCTCTTCAAATCCCATTTCCTCTACCGCACGTAAAATTCTTGTATCTAAATTTAACTCTTCAAAACGAATTGTTTCCATTCTCACTAATTTCCTTTCCATACTGCGTTTTGACAGCAACCCATTGAATATACCCTATGTAAAAGCAGATGTCAAGAACGAAATTCCCCTGTATTACATTTTATAATAACTTCGCATACTAAGGGCTGTGGGAGGTGGAACTTTAAATGATTTTTTCCAGCTGCATTTTTTAACAAGCTTTATTGTATTAAATTTTACTTGCAACCTAACGAACGCAAGAACCTCTAAGCTTGCAAGATTTGCTATATCAGAACCTTTAGTTGCCTTTATTATGCCCCGCACGAAATGAAAACTTGCAGGGGCTAAGTAGCTCATGGTCCTCGTAGCGGGCCTTTGTCGACATGGTTTCTCATGTCGTTCACCGAGTCCTTAGTGTCACGAAGTTAGTATGGCATAGCCGTTTATGCTAACGCCGTGACACTTAGTACCGCTGTAGTGCACAAGTGCAGCGGGAGCAGCCGCGAGAGGACCTGAGACTACTAACCCCCTGCTTCAAACACATTTATGCGGGGCAGGACAACCTGCAGGTTCTGATATATGCAAAGCATTGCAAGCAAAGAGGTTCTAAGCGTCCTAGGTTGTCTATCGTAAAATTTAATACCACAAATCTTGTTTATAATATAAGTGGTGTTAAAAAATCATTTAAAGTTCCACCCCTAGTATGCGAAGTTACAAAATGTGGAACTGGGAATTTCGTTATGAAATGCAAATTTTTTCGATTATGGATTTACGTTGTTTGGTGTCCAGTAAGATGTAATTTTCATAGGGAACTTTTGCCAGTGTCATTTCACAATTGCATCTGAAACATTCTGTTTTATATTTTGAAACGAATCGTACCTGACCGCATTTTGAACAAATATATACTTTTAACATAGCTTACTCCTCCTAATCCTGCCTGTCCTCATGTTATTCCTATTTTCATTTGGCTGGAAATATTTTCTTATGTATTTAGTATAGAAATTTCTATCTCTTAGGGCAAGAAAATATGGTCGCATATTTCGACTTCTGTTTTGTCATTTTTTCTCCCAAAATCACGTTTTGTGAATTTTCAATGAATTTTAGTTGAGAAACTTGTCAAAAAACGAAAAATACACTTGAAAAAGTGAGACAAATTCTTTATCATTAAGTTAGTGAGTCTTTACTAATTACGACAATAGAAAGGCGGGTGTTGGCATTGTTTGACAAAATACCTAAGAACCAGAATATCCCTGATGACATTTTTCTCTTAAAAGAAATGAAAGATAAAGAAAATCGTATTCACTATGCTCCTTCTATTATTTTACATGAAGGTGACAGAGCAGGACTTGGTGAAAAAGATTTAGAAGAGATTCTGTTTCTACGCAATATGCCTATGTCTAATGAATATATGATAGATGTTGTAGTTCGTAATAATTCTTATATGCCTGTAAGAGAGAGAGTTGTGCACGCTTACTATTCATTAAAAGAGAGTGTGTCTTACGTTGATAGCTGGAAGCCTCTCAAAACTGTATCTGGTCAATATCAGACGGAAACCGGCATGGTATTTCCATTCCAGGACAGTTCTACAAGAGAAAGCTTTATTATAACAGTTGATAGTGATAAACCTTATTATCTGATTGCAGTTCTTGATGGAGAGTTTGGATCTACTAAACTTCCCGAAAGCCCTGTAGATTTAAATCAATTAAACGAAAGTTATTATTGGTGTATTTTGGATAGTGAAGAAATCATGGCATAATGATACAAAAAAGTTCCTTGTGGCTATCACAAGGAACTTTTTATTACCCATTGATTATTTATTAGTCAATGTCTGACCAATTGTTATTGTATGATAAATATATACTTTTGGTATCACAGCATTTCCTGTTGCCACTTCTTCTCTTACGCTAATTGTTTTGATATGAAGCTGCTTACCAGAAGTAATAGCAATGTTGCTTCCTGTTTCTGTTTCTCCAACTGCTGTACAATCATAAATTTCACCAGAGGATACGCTGATACAATCTTTAACCAATTCTAATGCATTTGTTGCTACTGCATCTGCTGTTGTGTTACCAATTGCTGCAACTGGTGTTCCCTGTGAATCGGTTACTTTGATAACAGTTGAAATATACTGGTATGCATTGCTGTTGCTGTCGAGGTACTTCATGGAAATTGTATATGTACCAGCTTCTGCTTTTCTACATTCTCCCACTTCTGCACTTCCCTGAATTAACTGCATTGCCGTTAATGTAAGGACTGTAGAGCCTCCCATTGTAACGGCTGTAGTGCTGCCTGCAGCTGTCAAATCAGAAGAATAATATTTACCATCCTTCATGATTGTTACAGAATTAAATGTAACATAACTATCAAAAAGACCGCCTTTGTATTTCGCAACACGGACAGTTGCTGTCTTGTTATAGGTTGTATTGGTATCAATAGCCACATCAACAGTTTCTTCACTAAGCTGTACTGCATAGGTTACTGTTCCTGTTGAAGGTACTTCTTTTACTTCTAAGTATAAATAATCTGTAGCCGTTTCTCCATCGATTGTAACAGCCACTTTATATGTGTAACTGCCTGCTACGTATGTATTTTTAACTATAATTTTCTGACTTGCTGCATCGTATGTTGCATAAACAGTTTTATTACTTGTCTCTGTAATCACCACAGAAGCATTTGTAAGACTCATTTCTTCGCCAAACTGGTCATAAGCAGTGATGCCCACAGTTTCCTGATAACCATTCTGGTATGTCTTGGACATGGTTACCGAATCCGTAGTTAATGCAATACTAGTTAATTCTTTTGCTTCTTCTACAGTAACCGCAAAGATATATGGAAGTTCTTCGCCGGCCACTGTTACTGTAACAAATACATTCACTGTACCTGTCTTGATTGGAGTAATCTCTCCATCAGCAGAAATAATCAATGCATTATTATCGGAAGAACTGTAAACAATAGAATCATAGTCGAGTTCGTCGCCATCCTCATCTAATGCCCTAAAATGTGCATATCCCTTTTCATCTAAAGAAATACTGCGTACCTCTTCATAAGTTGAAGAATCATACTCTGGTTCATCTTTAGAAAGAGTAATTGTAAAGTTAGTTCTTGTTGCTTCTTCAGCTTCTGCTTTCACACAGGTAACTGTCTGGGATGCAGTCAGATTAGCACTGCCATCAATCGGCTTATAGGTAAGATTCACTACTGTTGTGCTGCCTAAATCTTTCATAATCAGTTCATACTCTTTATCACTGTTCTGAGTCAGATAACCATTGGTTACCTTTGATTCCATTATTATTTCGCCTTCACAAACAGCCGTTACATCAATATTATTCTCATCAAAAAGACCATATTCCATTACTGTTGCTGTCTCTGCGGGTACGGTTTCTGTAAGAATCTTTGCATATACCGGAGTTCCCACGCTTGCAGTAAATGCCTTAGTACTATTACTATATGTAACTTCGTATTCTACTTTATCTTTGAACGTCTGCTGTGTTGTAATAGTAACTGTTTTTCCAACTGTATCATATACAAATGTACCCGGAATTACTGCACTTGTTCCATTCTTTGTCTTGATAACAAGATTATTTTTATTTAATTTATCTGTTACATCTGAACTAAATACAACTTTAAGTTCATCGGCACCAGTCTGTGTTACTGCCTTCAAATAAGTACCTACTGTAACATTAACAGAGCTTGTACAAAGTACCTGACCTTCCTGTGTATTCTTTGCCTCAGCCTTAATTGTATACTCTCCTACTGCTGTAGGTGTCCATACTCCATTGGAATCTATTGTTGTGGAACAGTCAATGCCTGCATCATTGGTTACAGACCAGTAAACCTGGCTTGATGTATTAACAGGTGTCATAGATGCATCAAAATCATATGTTTTACCAATTTCTAAATTATCCAGTGAAGAAAGCTTTGCTGTGCTGATATTTACTGTTTCTGCACATACTTTGATAACAGGCTTGTCCTTCAAGGTTTTAATTTTCTTACCATTGGCATCATAAATCTTAGCTACTACTTTAAATTTCTTATTTACAGCTGCTGTATTTCCATTGGTATCAACTGTAATCTTATTGCTGGAAGTAGAGTTACTTACTGCTTTTTCGCTAAATTTAAGAGTTACATAATCTTTACCTGCACCCTTTACAACCCATTTTACTTTATAACCCTTTTGTAAACCGGATACTGTATATTTGTAAACACCATCTGTTGTACTATTCTCATATACGATATCGTGTGTTTTTACAAATGCTGGTGTAGTTGCTGCTTTTGCCGGAACTGGTACAGAAGTGGCCACCATTACTGCTGCTAACAACAGGGCAGCTTTTTTCATAAAACGTTTCATCCGAATTCCTCCCATAATTTCAATAATTAACCGCTGTACAGACCAGTAAACCTACATCTTGTGGTCATTGGATGCTATAACGACGGCTTTTGTACATTATAACACTATCTTACAGGTAAATACAACTTTAACTGGCAGAAAGTAAGAATATTTTAATACTTTTTCACACACATTATTTGTGGCAGCAAAGTTTTTCTAGCCACTTGTATTTCTCTTTACACTTCAATTTCTTTTAAATAACGTTCCAGTGCATCTTTCCAGTCTGGTAATTTCTGAAATCCTGCTGCCACAAGGCTTTCCTTGGACATTCTGGAATTTTTCGGTCTCACTGCCTTAGACACTCCATATTCTTCCGTTGTCACTTCATTTACTTTTACAGTAAACTCTGCCTGTTTGAAAATTTCTTTGGCAAATTCCGCCCAGGAGCAGATTCCCTCATTGGTTGCGTGGTAAGTGCCATATTTTTCACTGACAATCATATCACAGAGAAGAGGAGCTAAATCCTTTGTATAAGTAGGTGAACCAATTTGGTCTGCTACTACATTCAATTCCTCTCTTTCTTTGCCAAGACGTAGCATGGTTTTTACGAAGTTGGCCCCATTTTTACCGAATACCCAGGAAATACGGACAATAAAATACTTCTCTAATAATTCTTTTACTGCTTCTTCTCCTTCTAACTTTGTCTTTCCATACTGGCTGAGTGGTCCAGTCGCATCATCTACTTCATAGAAGTTCTCTCCTGTACCTGGAAATACGTAATCGGTACTGATGTAGAGCATCTTAATATCCATTTCTTTACAGACAAGGGCAAGGTTACGAACACCATCCGTATTTACCTTACGGCAAATATCGAGTTCGTCTTCTGCTTTGTCTACGGCAGTATAAGCCGCGCAATGAATTACTGCAGTTGGTTCCTCTTTTGTTAAGAATGCTCTAGTTGCATCTAAATCTGTAATGTCAAATTCGTCTTTGTCAACGCCAATACATGCAATTTGTCTTTCTCCCAGACATTTCACTACGTCATAACCTAACTGACCTTTTACGCCGGTTACTAATATTTTCATAGTATTTCTCCATTTCTCTCACATATTTTTCACATTATATGCCAATGGAATACCCTGTACTTTACAAGGTATTCCATATCTATGTTGTTTATAAATCCATTTTTAAAGGTTATCGTACATCTTGGAGTAGTAATTCTGATATTCTCCACTGATGATATTTTCCCACCATTCTTTGTTATCCAGATACCACTGAATGGTTCTCTTGATGCCTTCATCAAACGTAGTTTCTGGTTCCCAGCCTAATTCATTTTTAATCTTAGTTGGGTCGATGGCATAACGCATATCGTGTCCGGCACGGTCGGTTACATACTGGATTAAATCTTCGCTCTTACCAAGTTCTTTAATGATAGTCTTTACAACCTGTAAGTTGGTTCTTTCGTTGTGACCGCCAATGTTATATACTTCGCCAACTC
>CAZRLE010000038.1:0-15060 GCA_964600705.1 uncultured Lachnoclostridium sp.
GAAGAGGTGTGCTCTTACCATTTAAGAAGAAACCATTTTCCGGATCAACGTGGAATCCACGGTAACCATAAGTTACAACAACAGTATCTACAGCTTCGCCATCTTTTACGATAGTTGCTTCACATGTATAGCAGTATGGGTCAGCCATACCATTCCATAAATGAGGATTAACTACGTCTAATTTTACAGTAGTCTGTTCAGCTGCAGCTTCTTTACCTTCTGCAACGACATTACCTTCTGCATCCTTTAATACTACAGATACTTCGCAACCATCAGCATCCACAGGGAACATATCTACACGAGTCTTACCTGCAACGTGAGGAGTTACGAATACGCCAGCTGTACCATCTTTTAATAAATCAAAATGAGCTTCATTTACTTCAATAAAGTTAACGTCACGATATAAACCACCATAGAATGTAAAGTCCGCATTCTGTGGGTAAACATCACATTTTGCATTAGTAACAACAACTGTTAAAACGTTGCCCTCCGGCTTCATAGCTGGTGTTAAATCAAAACGGAATGTAGAGAAACCGCCTTTGTGTGTTCCTAATTCACGTCCGTTACAGTAAACAGTTGCAACGTGGTTCGCGCCCTGGAATTCAATGTACTGCTTCTTGCCTTCAGTTGGATTAGGAAGGTCGATGGAATAAGTACCGATACCTCTCCAGTAATCGTTACCGCCATCCTGTCCGTCAAACGCATTCCATGTATGTGGAAGTGCAACCTGAGCCATTGCTTCACCCTGCTTAGCGAACATCGCTGTTGTTAATAAAGATATTGTTCTCATCTGTAAAAAAATCCTCCTTCTATTTAATAGACTATTTTCAGTATACTATAAGAATTTTCAAACAGCAAGACAGGATATCTTAAATAAATATAAAATTGCAGTTTATCGAACTACACTTCGAACGAAGAGAACCCCTCTGCAAATATTTTTAATTTTCTTGCCACCTGTTCCGGATAGGTTGCATATTCAATAGCTGTCTCCCTTGTAATCTTGTCACTTAAGCATAAGTTAATCAAGGACTGGTCCATTGACAGCATTCCTTCAGATGCAGAAGTCTGAATGACGTTATCAATCTGATAATTCTTGCTGTCACGAATCATATTGCGGATTGCACTATTCATATTCATAATCTCAAACGCCGGTACCATACCGCCATGTTTACATGGAACCAGCTGCTGGGAAATAACCGTAGTCAAAATCATAGACAGCTGAATACGAATCTGGGCCTGCTGATTTGGTGGAAAAGTATCAATAATACGGTCAATGGTATTCACTGCCCCTTTTGTATGAAGGGTTGCCAGTAATAAATGTCCTGTCTCTGCCGCTGTCATTGCTACTTTAATAGTCTCAAAATCACGCATTTCTCCAAGCTGGATTACATTTGGCGCCTGTCTTAAGCAGGCACGAAGTGCTGAAAGGTAGTCATCTGTATCAATGGCAATTTCACGCTGACTGATAATACAGGTATTATTTCTATGCAGATATTCAATCGGGTCTTCCAAAGTGATAACATGACCATTGCGGCTATGGTTGATTTTGTTGATAATGCACGCCTGGGTAGTTGATTTACCACTTCCTGCCGTACCGGAAATCAGAACCATACCATGCTGCTGGTCTGCAATTTTCATAACTTCTTCCGGTATTCCAAGAGACTGATAATCTGGTATATCAAAAGCTACCACTCGGATAACAGCTGCTATGGAACCTCTCTGACGATAGGCATTTACACGGAAGCGGGCAAGTCCTGCCTTTGCAAAGGAAAAGTCATCATCTCCCTTTTTCTCGAACTTCGTCATTTCTCTTCCTGCAATTCGGTAAATATCCTCTACCAGTTCTTTGGAAGAATCCGGTAGAATTCGTTCTCCATCTACCGACTGAATTTTGCCGTCTATTTTCAAGCTTACCGGACCACCTGCAATTACAAACACGTCCGATGCACGATTTTCCACTGCCTTCTCTAAATATGGTAATATTGATAACGCCATATTATTCCTCCTCTTCCGGTGTCCATACCTCAATATATTCCTCTGGACTCCACTGTTTTGTCACAACTACTTTCCACTGATGTATTGTAAAACTTTCATCTTCTACTTCCACTAACACATTTAATTCCTGTGTATCTGACACCGGACAGGTATAAAAATATCTGTTTCCATCCTGCTGCTCTACTCCCTCCGGAATCTGTCCCTGCCTAATCTTCGCCAAAATTGCCTCTGCTTCACAATCTGCTTTATAATAATCTTTGACAGACTGGACGGATGCATCTGCAATTCGGATATCTGCCTTTACTGTACTAAGTGCCAGCAATGCAAATACTGTCAGACAAAGTATTGAAAATATAACGAGAAGGGAACTTCCTCCTACTAAGGTAATTCCTCTTTTGGATTGCTTCATTGTTATCCTCCATGCCGTAACTTTTTGATAAAATAGTACTTTCTTAAAAATTCTACTAGTTCACCTTCTGCCAGCTTACCAACAAATCAAAAATCGTCTCTCCAGTATGTATTGTCTTCACTGCCACCTCTCCTTGTCCAAGATAAGAATCTGCCTCTTTCATAGTAAAAACCGCTATATATTCTGCCTCTTCCAAATTGCAGCCTTCCCAATTCTCATCATAATACAAAGAAATCCTTTGTTCTGTTTCCTCTCCACCAAGAAGCTTGGCTGACATTTCCATATTACCCCTTTGTGATTTCACAGTTTCCGCTACAGTCTGACAAATAAGAGCTGCCTTATCCCTTGCATAAGCTTCCTTTGACATGGAATCTGCCACTACAAAAGCCTGTACACAAAGGGCTGCCGCAAAGGCAAACACTAGAATCATAACAACCTGCTCCATGAGATTCAATGGTGCCTTACTCTTTTGTTCTATCATCCGGACACCTCCTGACTTGTGCGGACTGCCAGATTGATACGATGTTCTTTTCCATTTTCATCGGTAATCGTAACTTGTAAAAGAGAATCTGCCTCTTTTATTACCATTCCCCTTGCAGGCAGAATTTCCTGTCCTGCCTCTGGTGTAAGTCCGCTGTCTTCCAAACATAATACCTCTCTGATATAGCCTTCATAGTAATAAATTTTAGTATAATAATATTCTCCATCTGCCCCCATACGCAAATATAAGGTTGTAATCTCATCTGCTTCCTTATTGGTGCGCTCAGAAAAAGAACCGACTTGTACACAGTCCGCCTCATCATTATGACGGAGCTTGGCCGCAATGTACTGGATTCCGGTTCTTGCATTGTAACTTTCCTGATCTCTTGCCACTAATTTTTCATAAGAAGACGCACCTGATAAAAGAACCATCAAGATGCTCCCTGCGAACAACACAAATAATAACAGCACAAATACTCCATCTATTTCATGCTTTTCTGTTATCTGCTTCATAGACATTTCCTTCTATCAATCATAATTATTCTTTGGTACTACTGTAATCTCCGGCATGATGTTGTCTGCAAAAACTTCATAAAACACATCATACTTTTCATGGTCGATTTGCAAACCATAATATTCTTCTACATATTGTAAAGTTGCAGGATACACACCTTCAATGGCATAACAGCTCACCACCGCCTTTTTAATCGTATCCTCCACTCTTCGCTCACTTTCCTCACTGTGCCCGGACTCCACATTGCCAACTGCTGTCAAAAGACAACAAACTGCTGCCACTGCCACCAGCGGAACAAACAACGTTCTAAATCCCGAAAGCACCGGATTATTTTGTTGTATCTTCATAGCAGACCCCCATCCTCATTTATTCCAAATGACTAGTCCATACGTTTTATGTCTATCCAATGGTTGTCATAATGTTCATAAGCGGCAGCATCACTGCAACCAGAATGATTCCTACAATCATGGATGTTACAATAACAATGGTAGGCTCTACCTTGCTGACAATATCTTCTATGGACTGTGCTGCATCCTCATTGAGACGGCGGGATATTTCTTCCATAACACCATCCCCATTACCACTCTTCATTCCTAATGCCAACATACGACAGTACAAGGGCTCTAATATCTTTGCTTCACGCATGGCTTCTGCCAATGGCTCACCATCCTGTAACATATTAAGGCAGTGCTGGTATCTTTCATTTGCCTGTGGCACATCCTGATGAAATGCGGCTGCCAGCTTCATGGCATCCTCCATCGGAAGTCCGCTTAACATACCCATGGTAAATGCAGATGCAAAACGTGCCATATTCAGCTTCCTGTTTAAACCGTACTCACCAAAATGTCTTCTAAACCAACGCACTACTCCATCACGCACTTTACTGTTATATAACACAAGGATTGCTGCTGTGGCACCAACTCCTACAACCACTCCGATTACAGGAAGGAAATCTCCCAACAACTGCCCCAGCCTTAACAAACCGCCTGCCATACCCTCCATAGAGCTGCCAAGCTGATTATACACCTTATTAAATATCGGCAATACCTTTACCAGTAAAATTCCTATAATAATTACCATCAAAAACAGCAATACTACCGGATAAACTAAGGCACTGCGGATTCTATCATTAAGCTGCTTCTGATTTTCATAATAATCTGCCAAAGCCTTGTATGCCTGCTCTGTACGCCCCGTTCCTTCTCCTGTTGCTGCCATATTAACTACATAATCTGGAAAACAGCCTGTTGATGCCATCGCCTCCGAAAGCTGAATCCCATCATCCAGCTGTTCTGCCAAATACTGTAACAGCTCCCTTGACTTACTGTCTGTCTCATCCTCTGCTAATATATGGAGTCCGTCTGCCAGATTGATACCCGCATGAATCAAAAGGGCAATCTGTAAACAAAATGCTGAAATATACTCATTTGAAAGAATTATTTTCTTCATTAGTGTCCTTCTCTCGTCTTTATTTGTTGTTGTATCTTTCTATTCCGGAACAAAGCATCTACACAGAAAGCGCCCATTGTCAGATTAGTATACATATTTAACCTGATAATTGCTGGAATCTCCTACATATTCCTTTACCTTCTCATCTGATTTCGCTGTATCCGCGTAAGTTGGGTCCATCAGACTCCATTTCTTACCATCAAAATAAATAACTCCGGTAATCCATCCACTCTTTTCGGTATATACGTCAATCCATGCATGATATACCGAACCGCTGTAACCAATCACTAACTTAGTTGGAATACCCTGACTTCGAAGCATGGCCGTCATCGTTGCCGCATAATCAAAACAGATTGCCTTCTTAGAATCATACACCTTATCCAAATCCGGAAGATAACCGCTTTCCACCGTTTTTGCCTTCAATGTGCTGTATGTAAAACGTTTCAGAGTCCAGTCATATACCGCCTTTACCTTTTCTAATTCATCCTTCTTTTTCTTGCAAATCTTATTTGCCTGTTTTACACACTTGGTACTTTCCGTATAGTCCACATACTGATTGGAAGTTAAGAAAGGAAGCATGGAATCCGTCAATGACACACTCACCGTAGCAGAACCCACCGTAGCATAACTGGTTCCACTTATATTTTTATATACCGTAACCTTGTAATTCCCATTTCCTTCTGAAAACGGAAATGCCGCCCACTGTTCTGCCTTCAATGTATAGGTATAAGTAACTCCATTTGGAGTGTGAACCTGTGCCTTTAACTTCTTATCCGTATTGGTCAAATACTTCACCATAACATACCCGCTAGAGGCATTGGAATAGTCAATTATCATCTCCGCATTCTGCTCCACCTTCTTGCCAGATGCCTGCGGAGTAATTACCTTCGCTTTATACGATGCCGCTACCGCTACCGCAGCCATAATAATCCCTACCGCCACTACAATCAGCAGCAATTTATTTCTGTATTTTTTCATTTGTAACCCTCATATTCACTGATATACTACCATAAAAGTTCTTCCCTTAAATATACCATACCTTTTACCACTTGCAAAGAGGCTTTATCCCCCAGTTTCCGCATTTAATGACTTCACATAACAGGAATTATGCGAAAACAGGACTTCGCTTTGATTTTTTCGTTTGACACTTCTAACAACAGGTATAGTGGCACAAAAGTTTACTTGCAACCTTACAGGCTCTAGGACATCTAAGGACTTCTGAATTTTGACACACAAGAACCTGGTTTGTTGCTTTGATTATGCCCCGCGCGAAACGAAAACTCACAAGGAGGAAGTAGCTCATGGTCCTCGTAGCGGGCCTTTGTGCACACCGGTCCTTAGTGTCACGAAGTTGGTATGGTAAAGCCGTTTATACTGACGCCGTGACACTTAGTACCGCTGTAGTGCACAAGTGCAGCGGGAGCAGCCGCGAGAGGACCTGAGACTACTAACCTCCTGTTCAGACACGTTTACACGGGGCATTGCAATGAACAGGTGCTTGTGTTTACAAAATACCAGAAGTCCAGATGTACTGAGCCTTACGTTGTCTGGCGTAAACTTTTATGCCACTATTCCTGTTGGTTTGGAAAGCGTAGGCGAAAAAATCATATGGAAACTTTCTTTTCGCATAATTCATGTTATGTATAGTTACAAAATGCGGAAACTGAGGGGTAAAGCCCTTGCATGTACTATTCTTATTGTGTTATAGTTAGGGTGATATGTACTTTGTTTTGCGAAAGCAATTCAACGAAAGAAATGAGGTTTTTTATGAAGGATAAAGGACAATGGGAGAATCTTGGCAATGAATTGAGGGACCTTGTTGAAGATGCAATTACTTCCAACGATTACAGTGAATTAAGTAAAAATATTACGAATATTGTTAATTCCTCTATTGATGAAGTTCGCGCACAGCTTCGTAATTCTGTGAATGTTAATAAGGATATTACGATTAGCAAAGATGGTAAAACTGTCACTATCAATGAAAAACACACTGCCGCTAATTATGGTTACACTTCTAAGAAGAGTGCAGGTCATAACGGAACGCCTGCCCGTGACCTTAACAGTGTCATTAAGACACCAAAGCAGAATGCTCTGGTTGTAAGACCTAAGGGTAAGGGTACTGCATTAGCAAAAGAAATTGTCGGCTACTGTACCGGAGGTGGTTTCCTCATCTCTGCTCTTGGTACTTTTGGCATTGCGGCTACACAGAACTTTATGACAGCGGCCACTCTTGTTGCCAGCGGCTGTTTCACTTTTATCAGTATGCTTTTCATATATCTTGGAATTACCGGGACAGAGAAACGTAAACAGTTGAAACGTTTCAACCAGTATCTTCGCACTTTAGGTAATAATCTTTATTATGATATTGAAGATTTTGCAAGAAATCTTGGTTATAGCGAAAAACAGATTCGCAAAGACTTAAAAGCCATGATTCGTGATGGTATTTTTAAGGAAGGACATCTTGATAAACAGGAAACCTGCTTAATGATTAGTGATAAAATGTACGACCAGTACCTTGAAACTCAGCAAAGCTATGAAGCAAATGAAAAGCAAAAGGTTGCTGCCTCTGCTTACAGTGCTGCCTCCAATGCTTCCTCTGAGGCTAAAATGAGTGCAGAATGCAGAACAGTTCTCAAGGAAGGGGAAGAGTATATTCAGCACATCAATTACTGCCGAAGCCTTATGCACAATCCGGAGATGCGTAACAAGCTTGATCGTCTTTCTCAGGTTCTTGAACGTATCTTCGCTGCTATAAAGAAGGACCCAGATAAGGTATCGGATTTGCACCGTATGATGAATTTCTACCTGCCAACTACAAAAAAGCTTCTCAGCGCTTATTGCGAGCTTGAGAATCAGCCAGTTGCAGGAACCAATATTGAATCCACAAAGAAAGAAATTGAAAGCTCTCTTGATACCTTAAATGGTGCTTTTGAACAGCTTTTAGATGACCTTTTCCAGGATACGGCATGGGATATTTCTTCTGATATATCCGTGCTTAACACCATGCTTGCACAGGATGGTTATGCAGGAGATAAAATTGAATTATAAAAAAGAGGAGAGATATATTTATGGACACAACAACAAAAACACAAACAAGTACAATTCCAACTTTGGTATTTGATGCCACAGAACCTGAACTTCCGGTTGTCACAGAAGCTGCCGCAGAAATTGTAGTTCCTAAAAATGAACCTGAGTTAAGCGAAACACTTCTGACACCAGAAGAACAAAAGGCCGTTGATGAGTTCTGTGACAAAATTGACATCCACAATTCCAATGCGATTTTACAGTATGGTGTTGGTGCACAGAAGAAATTAGCAAGCTTTTCTGAAAACACTCTCGAAAATGTGAAAACAAAGGATTTAGACGAAGTCGGTAATATGCTTTCCGAAGTAGTAGTTGAATTAAAGGGTTTTGATGTCGACGAAGAGCAGAAAGGTTTCCTTGGTCTATTTAAGAAAAGTGGTAATAAATTAGCTTCCTTAAAAGCTAAATATGACAAAGCAGAAACTAACATTAACAAAATTGCCACTGCTTTAGAATCCCATCAGGTACAGCTTTTAAAAGACGTTGCTATTTTAGATAAAATGTATGAACTGAATTTAACTTACTTCAAGGAACTTTCCATGTACATCCTTGCAGGCAAGAAAAAATTAGAACAGGTTCGTTCCACTGAATTAGTAGAACTCCTTAACAAAGCAAAAGCATCTAATCTTCCAGAAGATGCACAGGCTGTAAAAGATTTAGAATCCCAGTGCGATCGTTTCGAAAAGAAAATCCACGACCTTGAACTTACTCGTATGGTTTCCATTCAGATGGCTCCACAGATTCGTATGATTCAGAGCAGTGATTCTTTAATGGTAGAAAAAATCCAGTCCACTTTAGTGAACACAATTCCACTCTGGAAAAATCAAATGGTTCTTGCTCTTGGTGCAAGCCATGCCGGACAGGCTGCCAAAGCACAGCGCGAAGTAACAGATATGACAAACGAACTGTTAAAGAAAAATGCAGCGCTCTTAAAAGATACTACTATCGAAGCTGCCAAAGAATCTGAACGTGGTATTGTTGATTTAGAAACACTTAAAAATACAAATGCTTCCTTAATCAGCACTTTAGATGAAGTAATGAAGATTCAGACAGAAGGCAGAGCAAAACGTCAGGCTGCAGAGGCTGAAATGCTTCAGATGGAAAATCAGTTAAAGAACAAGTTATTAGAACTTAGCAATCGCTAGTAACAATTCATACAAAAGGAGATTCACTATGTTAGGTATTATTGGTGCAATGGATGAAGAAGTTGCAAAATTAAAAGAACATATGACAGATGTGGAAGTTACTACAAAAGCTTCCATGGACTTTTATAAAGGTAATTTAAACAGCAAAGAAGTTGTTGTCGTAAGAAGCGGTATCGGTAAAGTAAATGCAGCTATCTGCACACAGATTTTAGTAGATGATTTTAAAGTATCTGCTGTTATCAATACCGGAATTGCCGGTTCTCTCCGCAATGAAATCAACATTGGAGACATCGTACTTTCTACAGATGCATTAGAACACGATATGGAAGCCACTGCATTTGGTTATCCGGTTGGGCAGATTCCAAGAATGGATACCCTTGCTTTTGAAGCAGACAAGAATTTAATTGCATTAGCTGAAACCTGCTGTGCAAAAGTAAATCCTGACATCAAAACTTTTGTTGGAAGAGTTGTCAGCGGTGACCAGTTTATTGCCAGCAAAGACAAGAAAAACTGGCTGGTTGACAATTTTGCAGGATACTGTACTGAAATGGAAGGTGCAGCTATTGCTCACTGTGCTTACTTAAATAAGATTCCATTTTTAGTAATCCGCGCTATCTCTGATAAGGCTGATGACAGTGCACAGATGGATTATCCTACTTTCGAAGCCTTAGCAATCGAACGTTCCGTAAAACTCATGTTAGAAATGGTGGTGAACTACTAATGGAGAAAATTGCAAGCTTTACAGTCAATCATTTGACTTTACTTCCAGGTATCTATGTATCCAGAAAAGACCATATCGGAAGTGAAACCATTACAACATTTGATTTAAGAATGACAAGACCTAACTTTGAACCAGTTATGAATACAGCGGAAATGCACACAATTGAGCATTTGGCTGCAACATATCTTAGAAATGATCCAGAATACAAAGAAAAAGTCGTTTACTTTGGACCAATGGGCTGCCGTACAGGTTTCTACCTGTTATTGGCAGGAAATTATGAATCCAAAGATATTGTAGAATTGATTACAAGACTTTTTGTGTTCATTCGTGATTTTGAAGGCGAAGTTCCAGGAGCTGCCGCAAGAGACTGTGGTAACTACTTAGATATGAATCTTCCAATGGCAAAATGGCTGGCAGATAAGTATGTGAGAGAAGTATTAGAGGGCATCTCAGACGAAAGACTTGTGTATCCGGAGTAGAATATTTTAAAAAAATTGTAAGGACGTATGCTAACTATGATTTAGTCGTATACGTCCTTATCTTTTTTGATAATCTATTCTTTGTTGAAATCAAATTTAATATCTTTTGAAATGTATTGCAAATATTTCTGAATAATTCCCACAATCTCAACTCAAATATTTCTATATTGCTTTCCTCTCTGGCAGCTGTGCCAATACAATTGCCACAAACATCAGGGCGCAGCCAAGCAATTCCCTTTTACTTAGCATTTGACCTAAAATTACCAGACCACCGATAACAGACACCACCGCCTCCAAACTAAGAATCAGCGAAGCAATCGTTGGGTTCATTCCCTTCTGTCCTACAATCTGCAGGGTATATCCCACACCACCTGATATTGCTCCCGCATAAAGCAATGGCTTCCAGACTGTCAAAAGCACCTGCCAGGATGGCTGCTCTAACAAAAGCATAGGACCTACAGTTAGGATTCCACAGACAAAGAACTGAATGCACGACATTTTCACACCATCTGCTTTTTCTGAAAAATAATCAATACAGAGAATATGAAAAGAAAAGACCACTGCACATAGTAAAACATACCAATCGCCCTTCTGAATCAATGTACTTGTTGCATTTCCTGTTCCTTCTGTAATACAAAGACAATATAAACCTGCCAGTGCAAATACAACTCCTACCCACACCGTTTTGGCACAACGCTTCTTCATAAAGATTCCAAGTATTGGAACAATAATAATATAAAATGCTGTAATAAAGCCTGCTTTTCCAACGGTTGTGTATTGCACCCCTATCTGCTGTAAAATGCTGGCTATGGTAAGAAGAATACCGCAGCAAATACCGCCTAACAACAATGTCTTCGAACCTGCCAGTTGTCCATCTTTTGCTTCAGGTTCTATGTTATCTTTTTTATTTATCTTGTTCAAAAACCATATACAGGGAATTAGTACAATTCCGGCTATAAAAGAACGTACACATGTAAAGGTATACACTCCTACATGCTCCAAGCCTACGCTTTGGGCTACAAATCCCATTCCCCAGACAGTTGCTGTCAGCAACAATAATAATGAATTTCTTATCTGTAGTTTGTTCATGTTATATTACTCCTCTAAGAAAATGAGATAGTCAGCCATCTGCTGACTATCTCATCAATTGATTTTCTCCTCATTAATATATCTTAATTACTTCTTTAACTGGAACTGCTGCACTAAATCATTCAATGTAGATGCCTGTGCTGCAAGCTCTTCACTCGTTGCAGAGCTTTCTTCTGCCATTGCTGAGTTATCCTGAATTGCCTGAGAGATATCCTCAATACCCATGCTGATCTGTTCCATATTTTCTGCCTGTAATTCTGCACTTTCAGCTGTCTGTTTAACAATAACACTTAATCCCTGAACTGCTTCTACAGCCTCCTGTAAGGATGCCATTACATCACTTACAATTACATTTCCTTTATTAATTTCAGAAATGGAAATACCAATTAAATCTCTTGTAGTATTAGCTGCCTTGGAACTTTCATCTGCAAGCTTACCAATTTCACTGGCAACAACTGCAAAGCCTTTTCCTGCCTCTCCTGCACGAGCCGCTTCGATAGAAGCATTCAGTGCTAACAGATTAGTCTGGTCTGCAATTTCTTCGATAGTCTGGATAATACCAACAACCTGTTTAGAAGTTTCATTGATCTTATCCATTGCCTCTTTCATCTTGTTCATGTGTTCCTGATTCTGATCCATCATACCAGTTACACGCTCTGCATCCTTCGCTGCCCGTTCAGAACCTTCTTTATTAGACTCTACCTGTTCCACTACTGTAGCAGAGGTTGCTGTTAATTCCTGTACAGCTGCCGCCTGAGTTGTAGCACTTTCTGCAAGTCCCTGTGAAGCATTGGCAAGGTCATCCGCACCTGCAGATACCTGATTGGCGCCTTCCATAATGTTTCTTAATACATTGGTCATGGAATCTGTAATATTTTCAATGCCTTCTTTTAAGATAGCAAATTCACCCACATAATCCTGCTTTAACTCTATATTAAGGTTACCATTTGCCATTTCACCTAAGGCATAAGAAATCTCTTCAATATATACGATGTACTCTTTCAGACGGTCTACTGTCTTACCAAGTGACATAGCAAGCTGTCCGATTTCATCTTCTGTTTCAATTTCAATCTCAACACTTAATTCACCTGCGGCAAGTCTTTCCGCTGTTCCATTGAGTCGTACAATCGGAGCACTAATCTTCTTAGCCATTGTCTTAGTTCCTGTGTAATTAAGCACCATACCGATTGCAAAGATTACAACCAGGGACATAATCATAACAAATGCTGCATTATAGTACTCAACAGGACCAAGTGCACTGACTACTACATATCCGGTTTCACCTACATTGGTAACATAACCAAACTGCATACCACCATCTACACGATATCTTAAAAATCCATCCTGATTTCTATCTGCAATCAATGCCAAAATGTCATCTGAATATCCGGCTTCACCAGCTTCTAATAAAATCTTATTGCTATCTTTATGGTATACTACTGCATCATTCTTGGAGAATAATGCTACATATCCGCTATTACCAATCTTATAACCCGCTAACACCTTGTTTACATGGTCTAAAGTAATATCCAGACCTGCCACACCAAGAACCTTGCCATTAGAATCATAGATTGGTGCTGCTGCACTAAGAATCAGATTACCAGTACTTGCGTCAATATAAGGTTCTGTTAACATTGGTTCACCTGTTGTAGTACAATTAAACCACTCACGTTTATTGATATCAAAATCTGCACCGGAGGTAAATCCATCCGACTGTGTTAATACATTGGCATCTGCATCGCCAATCCATACCGCCAGCACGTTTTCTGTATCTGTTTTCTGTACATTTACCATATATCTGAAAACTTCTGCATAATACTCTGCTTCAAGGATATTATCCCCTGCCTTTGTATCTCTAAGCACTGCCTGAATCTCTTCATCCACAGCCATTTGCTTTACCGTATGCAGATATGGGTCAAAGAAATCTGACAACTGGAATGCCGCTGACTTAGATTCCCATGTAAGCTCTGTTGCCTTGCTGTCTGTTGCCTGTTTCCAAATCATAACCACGGATACAACCGACACAATCAAAAACACAACGCCCACATGCTTCATCATCTGAATCAGTATCGTATCAACTATACTCTTGTGTCCTTTCTTTTGCTTTTGTCTCTTCGCTGTCTTAGCCATGAAAATGACCTCCTTTTAAGTTTACCCTTTCATCATGACTGCACTTTATATGGTTGTGCATCCCACTCTTTGTTACACAATATATCTATATTTTACTATTTTTCGCAAGGAATTGCAACATTTTCTGCCTTTTTTCACCCATCTCCTACATAATATCCATTTATACGACAAATTGTATTTGCACTTTATCCTAAGGCTTTTATAATCCTCCCCCCTGCTCCATAAGCCACTTTCGTCTTTCTTTGTAATCAGGAAGCACTTTCTCCACTTCTCCCCAAAACAGCCTGCTGTGATTCATGTATTTCAAATGACACATTTCGTGTACTACTACATAATCAATAATCTCTGGCGGAGCAAATATAAGCTTCCAGTTAAAATTAAGATTCCCTTTGCTACTGCAGCTTCCCCATCGCTTCTTTTGTTCTTTTATCACAATGCGGTTGATTCTTGCAGCTTCCGGAATATATGCAGCATATAATTCTACCCGGTTTTGAATAATTTCTTTTAGCTGTTTTTTATAAACCGCTTTCTCCTCTTCTGTATAGATACGAACTGGTCTTTGTTTTGCCTTTTCTATTGCTTCCTGCTGTTTTACAAGCATCCACTCGGCCTTTTTCTCTACTAATTTTAACAATTCTTTTTTCGTCACAAAAAGAGGGGCTCTTACAAGAATATTCCCATCCGGATACACATAAATGGAAACATTCTTTCTTTTACTTTTCTTCACTTCAAATTCAATTATCTTACCTTTATATAAAAGTTCCATCTATAATCTTCCTCTACTTTTCTTCTCTTCTCTTAACTATAAATCCAATAAAGAAAAAATGCAAATTGGAGTTAAAATCAGAACTATTATTTTTTCATTATATTCCCTTGAAAATCACACTCAATATGGCTAAAATATTATCAAGATACAAATGAAAGGTGGATATCCCTATGTACAATGGAAATGAAAATATTTTTATCTGTGACCATCCTTTGGTAAAACACAAAGTTACTATGCTCAGAAAGAAAGATACAGGAACTAACGAATTCCGTGCTATTGTAGAAGAAATTGCCATGCTTCTTGGTTATGAGGCATTAAGAGACTTAGAATTAACAGAAATTGAAGTAGAAACTCCAATCGAAACTGCCTCCTGCCCTGTAATTGCAGGCAAAAAGCAGGCAATCGTTCCAATTCTTCGTGCCGGACTTGGTATGGTTGGTGGTATGTTAAAACTGCTGCCAACAGCAAAGGTAGGACATATTGGTCTTTATCGTGACGAGGAAACCTTTGAACCACACGAATATTACTGCAAACTCCCAACTGCTATTGATGAACGTAAAATCTTTGTAGTAGACCCTATGCTTGCAACCGGAGGTTCTGCTATTTCTGCCATTGACTTTATCAAACAGCGTGGCGGCAAAGATATTACCTTCCTTTGTGTCATTGCAGCACCAGTGGGTCTTGAGAAGCTTTCTAAGGCACACCCTGATATTAAAATCTTTGTTGGCAATTTAGACCGTGAATTAAATGAAAATGCTTATATCTGTCCGGCACTTGGTGATGCCGGCGATAGAATTTTTGG
>CAZRLE010000039.1:0-14886 GCA_964600705.1 uncultured Lachnoclostridium sp.
CATCAATCCCCAAGGCAACGTTTTTCTTATCTGCGTTCTCTTCCTTTACCCACTGGGCAATCTTAGGCACAAATGGGATAGGCAGATTATCTACACAGTAATATCCCGAATCTTCCAGCATCTTAAGGACAGAACTTTTCCCTGCCCCTGACATTCCGGTTACAATTACAAAACTCATTGTTTTCTCTCCCCGTAAATTAAAATTCTCCCAAAAATCTTACTTCCGGTTCTAAATGAACTCCAAATTGTTCAAAAACAATTCTGTCTACGTCTTCCATAAGAGTAGTAACATCTTTTGCAGTCCCATTCTCCACATTAACCACAAAACCACAATGCTTTTCTGAAACCATGGCACCACCTACTCTGTAGCCCCGAAGTCCGGCATCCATAATAAGCTTTCCGGCAAAATATCCTTCCGGTCTTTTGAAAGTGCTTCCTGCACTTGGGAAATTAAGGGGCTGCTTTTCTCTTCTCTGACCATTTAATTCAGACATTTTCGCAAGAATTGCCTCTTTATCTCCTTTTTCAAAATGAAATACTGCCTCTAAGACAGTATAACCCTTTTGGGCAACAATGCTGTTACGATATGTAAGCTCTAACTCCTCTTTCGAAAGGGTCTTCATTTCATTGTTCTCATCCAGAATCAGCGCAGACACGATACAATCCTTAATTTCTCCACCATAAGCACCTGCATTCATATATACAGCACCACCTAAGGTCCCAGGAATTCCTGAGGCGAACTCAAAGCCAGTAAGTTCTTTATCCGCCACCTCTGCTGCCAGCTTAGAAAGCATCACACCAGCCTCTGCCTTTACAGTCTGCTCATCCAAAAATGTAATTGCACCGAATGCTCTGTCAATCTGGATAATCACACCACGAAAGCCTTTGTCACCTACTAACAGGTTGCTTCCATTTCCAATAAGGTAATATGGTATTTCTTCCTGTCTGCAGTAATCAATCAATTCCTTAATCTGCTCTTTTGTCTTTGGTGACACAAAATAATCTGCCATTCCGCCAATTCGGAATGTCGTATGCTGACTCATTGGCTCATCTATTTTGACACCTTCACTGCCAACAATCTGCTCTAATCTACTCTTAATCTCTTCGTTCAAGACAAATTCCTCTCTATTTTCTGACTAATCTAACATCATCTTGGCACTTCCATAAATACCTGCATCATTTCCAAGTGTTGCAAGACGGAAATCTTTACCTTTTAACGCATTCATAACGTAGCTGTCATAATACTTTTCTGTTGTTTCTGTAATCACTGTTCCTGCCTTAGACACACCACCGCCAATAACAAACGCCTGTGGGTCTACTACTTGTGCAATATGAGATAATGCAATGCCAAGTGTCTTACATAACTTTTCTACTAACTCCTTGGAAAGCTCATCTCCAGCTTTTGCTGCATCAAAAATATCCTTAGCGGAAATGTCTTCTTTTTCTCTTAATACAGAAGGCTTATCCGTTGCTGCTAATGCTCTCTTTGCTTCTTTTACGATACCAGTTGCAGATGCATACTGCTCAAGGCAGCCTCTCTTACCACAGTTACATGCATCCTCTTCTTCTAAATTCACTGTAATGTGTCCAATTTCTCCTGCAGCACCATTGCTTCCTGTCAAAATCTTTTCGTTGATGATAACACCACCGCCAACACCAGTTCCAAGTGTAATCATAATAATACTGTTGTAGCCTTCGCCGCCACCTTTCCACATCTCGCCTAAAGCAGCTACGTTGGCATCATTGCCAACCTTTACGTTGGTCACACCACTAAGAGACTTCATCTCTTCTGCTACGTCAAATTCTCCCCAGCCAAGGTTTACACACTGTAAAACCTTCTTTTCTTCTACAACTGGTCCTGGAACACCGATACCAATACCAAGTACCTCTTCCATAGTATGTCCGCATTCATCAACATTTTCCTTAATAGAAGCTGCTACATCACTTAATATGTATTTGCCCTGTTCTTCTTTTCTAGTTGGAATTTCCCATTTCTTTTCCACAACACCAGCATCTGTAAAAAGACCAATCTTTACTGTTGTTCCGCCAATATCCACACCTACACATACTTTGCTCATCTTGATTATCCTTTCTTCAGTTATTTTATTTATTCATTATGTTATTGGTTACTCTGTTATAAAGCTCTCTTGCCGCATTGTAACCCATCTTTTTCTGTCTGTAATTAACTGCTGCCGATTCTACGATGATGGCAACATTTCTACCCGGACGAATTGGAATCGAATGACAGGCAACCTTGTTACCGAGAAATTCTGTAAACTTATCTTCCAAACCAAGTCTGTCATACTCCTGATTCTTATCCCACTCCTCCAGCTTAATCACTAAGTCAATACACTGAGTATTTTTAACACTTTCTACACCAAATAAAGTCTTAACATCAATAATACCAATACCTCTAAGCTCGATAAAATGACGGGTAACATCCGGTGCTGTACCAATTAAAGTGTCATCACTTACCTTCTTAATCTCTACTACGTCATCCGCAACCAGACGATGTCCTCTCTTAATAAGTTCCAAAGCAGCCTCACTCTTACCAATACCACTTTCACCCATAATTAAAACACCTTCACCGAATACGTCAACTAATACTCCATGAATAGAAATTCTTGGTGCCAGCTCTACATTGAGCCAGCGAATTACTTCAGCCATGAAGGACGAAGTTGTTTTATGAGAACGAAGAACCGGAATCTGATGTCTGTTTGCCAGTTCTAATATATCTGCATCCGGCTCAATCCCACGACAATATACCATACATGGAATCTTGCAGTCCATAATCTGATGCATAATCTCAATCTTTCTTTCCTTGCCTAACTGATGCATATACGCTTCTTCTACATTACCAATAATCTGAATACGATTGGATTCAAAATGTTCAAAAAAGCCCGCCAACTGAAGCGCCGGACGATTCACTTCAGACTGGTTAATCACTTTCTGTGAAATATCCACATCCGGAGTACAATTTTCCAAAGACATCTTATCAATCAATTTCTGCAATGTTACCATATACATATTGCCGACCTCCTTGTTTTCCGAAGGAAAATGCGAGCCCCATGCGAGCAGAGGTCGCTCCTCCTTGTTTTCCCACTTATTTTTAAGTATACCACATCTTCCCCCAAATGTGAACTCCCTGCAACCACATCTGCCGTTTTTGCACTTCCCATAATAGCAGTTATCTGCTAGTAACTTTTATATGATTTTTTAAGTATATTTCAAGCAATAGGGTTTATGGCACTATATTTTACTTGCAACCAAACGAACGCAAGAACCTCTAAACTTGCGAGATTTGCTATATCAGAACCTTTGGTTACCTTTATTATGCCCCACGCGAAACAAAAACTCGCAGGGTGCGGTGGCTCATGGTCCTCGCAGCGAGCCTTTGTGCACACCGGTCCTTAGTGTCACGGGGGTATCGGGATAATACAAGGTATAGATACCCTCGTGACACTTATGTACCGCTGTAGTGCACAACGGAGTGAGAACGTCCGCTGCGAGAACCTGAGACCACCCTGCACCCTTGCTCAGACATGTTTACGTGGGGCAGGGACAACCTTCAGGTTCTGATATATGCAAAACATCGCAAGTATAAGAGGTTCTAAGCGTCCTAGGTTGTCTAACGTAAAATATAGTGCCATAATCCCTATTTGCCAGTGAAGTTTTTATAAAAAATCATATATAAAGTTTTGCAGATAACTGCTATTATGGGAAGTGCAAACTGGAAGTATGTGGTTACAGGGGCATTTAGTGGTGGAAGAAGTGGTATACTGCCTGTGCCGCTTTTTCATTCATGGAAGGCGCCTTACTAATTTCTTCCACGCTGGCTTCTTTTAGTGCTTCTATGGATTTAAAGTGTTTGATTAAGGCTTTTCTTCTCTTTTCACCAATTCCCGGTATATCATCCAAAATTGAATGCACCTGTGTTTTTCCACGAAGGGAACGGTGATATTCAATGGCAAAACGGTGGGTTTCATCCTGTATTCGGGTAATAAGGTGAAATCCTTCGCTATGGGTATCAATTGGAATTTCTTCGTTATTAAAGTACAGACCTCTGGTTCTATGTCTGTCATCTTTCACCATACCACAGACCGGAATTCGAAGTCCCAATTCCTCCAATACCTGTAATGCTACATTGACCTGACCTTTTCCACCATCCATAAGGATTAAATCCGGAAAACGGCTGAATTTACCAAAATCCTCTGCATAAATTGCCGTATCCATTTCGTCAATAATATCCGCCTGCCCGGTTTCTTCTAATCTCTTTGCTGCTTCTTTTCGTTCCTCCAGACCATGTTCAAATCTTCTTGTAAGTATTTCTCTCATACTGCTGTAATCATCTGGGCCTTTGACCCATTTTATCTTAAATTTACGATAATCATTTTTCTTTGGCTTACCATTTTCATAAACCACCATAGAGCCTACAGACTCAAATCCATTTATATTGGAAATATCATAAGACTCCATACGCATAATGGAAGGAAGCGAAAGCATATCCTGAATCTGTCGTACTGCACCGATTGTTTTTGCTTCTTCCCTCTTAATCTTTTCTGAATCCTGTTGGAGAACCAGAGAAGCATTTTTCTCTGCCAGTTCTACCAAACGTTCCTTTTCGCCCTTCTTAGGCACACGGAAATACACCTTCTGCCCTCGTTTTTCCGAAAGCCACTGACTTAATACCTCTTCCTCTTCTATCTCGGTCTGCAAAAGAAGTTCCCTTGGAATATAAGGAGTCCCTGCGTAGAACTGCTTGATAAATGCAGTAAGGATTGCCCCCTTACTGTCATGCTCCACATCATTAAAATGGAAATGCTCTCTTCCAATGAGCTTTCCACCACGAATAAAGAACACCTGCACAACGGCTTCCTGTGCTGCTTTCGCAAGGGCAATAATATCTCTATCCTCTGCATCACTGTTGGTAATCTTCTGCTTCTGGGCAATCTGACGTACACTCATCAAAAGGTCGCGGTATTCTGCTGCCTCTTCAAATAACATTTCCTCTGATGCCTTCATCATTTTCTCTTCCAACATCTTAAGAACATCATTATAATTGCCATTCAAGAATTCCATTGCCTGCTTAAAATTCTTCTGGTATTCTTCCTTGGAAATATAACCCTGACAAGGTCCAAGACACCTCTTAATATGATAATTAAGACAAGGTCTGTCCTTACCAATATCCCTTGGCAGATTACGATTACAGGTTCGTATCTGATAAATCTTCTCCATCAAAAGAAGCGTATCCTTAATGGCAGTGGCACTGGTGTAAGGTCCAAAATAGCGGGATTTATCCTTTTTCATCTGTCTTGCAAATAAAAGTCTTGGATAATCCTCATAGACCGTCGCCTTGATGTAAGGATAGCTTTTATCGTCCATCAGCATGGTATTGTATTTTGGTCTGTGTTCTTTAATCAGATTACACTCTAAAACCAGAGCTTCAAGCTCGGAATCCGTAATAATATATTCAAAATAACTAATCTGTTCAATCATTCTGGCAATCTTAGGGGTTACATTACGGCTTGGCTGAAAATACTGTCTTACACGATTCTTAAGACTAATCGCCTTACCTACATAGATAATCGTATCTTTTTTGTCATGCATAATGTACACACCCGGCTTTGCCGGAAGCTTTTTTAATTCTTCTTCGAGGTTAAACATAAATGACTCCTATCTGCCAAATTACAATCCACTAATATCCACATTCACAATCATTGTATTATCTATTGTCTTTTCTTTTAAAAGGTAGGTCATATATATCGGCAGATAAACGATATTGTCAATCTGCTCAACATTTCCTATGGATAATACATATGCCTTTTCAAGGTGGTAATCCGAAACATTCATAAAATGCTCCAGTGCTTTATGTGTCTTGTAGTTCTTACCAGACTTTACTTCAATAGGAATCACTTTACCATTTATCTCGATAATAAAATCTAACTCACCAAGATTTTTCTTTTTACAAAAATATGGTTCGAAACCATTAGCAGTTAATTGCTGTGCCACGGCATTCTCAAAATGTGCTCCATTGTTTATTTCGCCATTCTTGCTGATTAACTCAATTTTTGTTTCGGCAGGATATGCACTGGTAAGAAGCCCTATGTCATTCGAAAACAACCGAAACACATTACTACTTTTACTAGCAAAAAGAGGAATCATTGGTGCATCGGTATTGTACACCGGCAATACCACTCCCGCATCTTTAAGCCACAAGAAACTATTTTCATACCTATTAAACTTAAGTTCCTTATCAAGCATAGTAAAAACAAACTTCTTATTTTGTTTATTTAGTTCCGCCGGCACTATATCATATATAGATTTTAGTTTGAGTTTCTTATCCTCCACCTCATATTGTGTAAAATCAGCTTTATATAAGGTGGTTATATCACGCTGTATTTTATCTACTTCTCTAATGTCTTTTGTGGCAATATACATTTTGACTGCATCAGGCATTCCGCCAACAATTAAATACACAAAAAACAAAGTCAAAAGTTTTTCGTGTATGAATTCTTCCACCGGTTCTAAAGTTTCATATTTTTCTTTCAACATATCCAATGTGGCTTGAGAAATACTATTTGCAATCATAAATTCTTCAAAGTCCATAGGATACATTCGAAGAATCGTTAAATATCCAACCGGTGCCGATGCAATACCTTTTAATTCTACTCCCAATAGTGAGCCACTCATTACATATTTGAAACTTCCTTCATCTACTAAAAATTTGATTTTAGTAACTATTTCCGGACACATTTGAATCTCATCAAAAAACACAATTGTTTTATGCGGCTTACAGTCTTCAGGCATAATCAGTTTTAATTTAACCAGAAACTCATCTGCACTCATCTGTGCATTTAAATAACTTATCATATTAGGCTGATCAATGAAATTTATCTCAAACATTGTGTATTCGCTTTTTTCAACCTCATCTCTTATAAGCCATGTCTTTCCGATTTGTCTGGCACCAGTCACTAACAGTGCTTTATTAGAGTTGTTTATCCAGTCCTTTATTGTTTCCGAATGTTTTCTATACATGTATCCGCACCTCCACATTCAAATTGTACAGTACATCGCCCCGTTTTTCAACATAATCTTTTAATATATTGCCCCGTTTTTCCGTAAAATATTACTGACATATTGCCCCGTTTTTTATATGAATTTTGTAGTATTTTTTGATTGAGAGTATTTTTTGATTTATCATCAGTTCTATTGCAAAAAATCAAAAAGCACATTAAGTATCCCTACTCAACATGCTTCTTGCACTCTTTTGTTATATCATTCCTTCTTAGCCTTCAATATCAATCGTCAATGTATAATATCCCTCTTCACTAACAGCATCATCCACATTCATAAGTCCAAAAACAACTTTATCCATTTTCTTTCAGTGGGAAAGTAGCTTCTCCTACATCTCCTACCACATCCTTTAAATATGTAAGCAATTCCTCTGCAGATTCATAATCAATCTGAAACCATGTGTCGCAGTTTGGAAGACTTAAAAAGCAATTTTCCGGTTCACTGTAATCCAAATAAATCCACGTCTGACCATCTTTTCCACTCAAACTTACGCTATAGGCATTGATAGCATACGCATAAGGCTTATACCCTACTTTTTTATATCTCAGCTTCAAATCTGGTATATACGAAACCACTTTCTCAACCTGTTCTTCTGTTAAAGTTCTTTTTCTATAATGTGCATTTACTTCATTTCCAAAAAAAGCCACATCTTCCGGATTTGTTAAATTCGTTACATGAAATGGCATAAACATATACACCACTCCAATAATAGAAATTATCACTCCACAAACAGCTGCTTTTCGCACTTTTTTATTAGTAATAATGGAACTAAAAACCACTGACACCAAAGCGATTAAAAAATATACACTAAGCATAAATGATTCTTTAAAAAACAGCATATTACTTCCCCTCTTTTCTTCTGTAGTGTAAAGCCACCATAACGCATACCAACACAATAGCCCCCAACATCAAATATACTAATCTCATATCCACAGTTGCGCTGTATCCATCCGCTTCCTCCGATTGCAGCAATTCGATTGCCTCTTCAAAATCATACATTGCAGTTCCTGTTTTTTCGGAATAAGTCACCTTTCCTTCTTCTAATATCCCCTGACCATATCCGATACTAACAAAGGATTGTGCCTTTCCGTCTTTAAATCCAAGTGCTACCGGATACTGAATCCCCGGTATGCCACCGACAAAAACCACACTATCAAAATCTTCTCCCAGATTTTCCATCTGCTTTTTATAATTATCTGGTCGTCCTATTGCTATTTCACTAACCTTCCAATTACCTTCACGATTATCAATCGCTTCTCTTTCTTCTGCTGTAGCAGCATTTACGAATTCTTCCCTTAAGTCCTTCCCTCTTGCAAGTGTAACCTGCATATTCTCTCCCTTATACGCAAGCGGAAGTACCCACACATAATCACTTTTACTTAGCCATTCCATAACAACCGCTTGGTCTGAGGAAGAAAAGTTTTGTATTCCTGTGTTGATATATACCTTTATCGCTTCTTCATAATCAATCCTTGGGAAATTAGCTAAAGCCTGTTCTGCCCCTTCCGGATGTTCTAAAATATAGATATCTTTTACTTCCTTTATAATCTCTTCATTCATTGCATATATCTCATCAAAATACGCACACTCAGTCAATTTCTTTCCATAGTCAATATTATTTTTTGCTAATGCACCATTAGACACCAAACATAGCATTAACATCACCGAAAACACCATCAAAATTCTATACCTTTTATTCATTCCAATCCCCCTCTCTCTTTATCCATTCTAACTATTCTTATTTTGTTTCAAAAACAGACCTTCCTGTGCTGCCAGTTGTTGCAATAACCCTATCACTTCCGGCTTATCTGTCACACCACATATTGTCACAGAAAACTCTCCACATACACTGATAAGAAATTGCGGCGTTAAAAATAAAATTTGAAGAGATGAAAAATCTGTCATTATAATTTTCTTTATTATTTCAGCAAACTTATCCGGTGGATAATGTCTGACATTCGTATCAAATTCTAATTCCATTCCTTCTGGTATTTTCTTTGTGGGTTCTGTCAAATAAGCCTCACAAGGATAATAATATATCATCTTCAAAATAATTCTTGCTATTTTTTCTGCAAATAGCGGAAGATAGGTCTTCTCAAAATATTCCTCCAACTCCAAAAATTCAGGATTATTCGTCGTATAAGGAATATAATCTATAAAATAATAATCTTCCGTTTCCTGTAATAAATCAATCGTTTCGTACATAATTATACACCTTCCAGCAATTTGGCTCACTCTTTGCTGTATCACTTTCAAACGTCACATCTGCAAATTCACTATCCCAGCTATGTGTATAACAGCTTACAACTTGAAACTCTTCCTCGGATTGCTTCGTAACCGTCTCCGTTGTCAGCGAAAAGGACTGATTCTGTCTGTATCCAAATGGGTCATCTATCACTCCATATTTTATAAAATGTTCTGCCCCATCCGTACACCAGTAATCTTGTCCATTCTCACCCATAAAGGGTTCATAGTCATACTTTGAACTAAAGGAATCCGATACCATCACAAAATCCCCTGAGTAAGTCTGTGTTACAAAATCATCTCCTGCTGCCGGATAATCAGAACCGCCAGCCATGCTGTTATCACTCCAAACACCATTCGTCACAGCCGTATACAAGTATTCTCCATTTGCCTGTTCTATTTCTTCATATACACTGGTGTATAGCAAAAATGTATTCTTTCCTTCCGGCAATATAGCCCTTGTAAAGCTTATCATATCCAACTTCTTGTCAGAATACATAGCTTCTGTCAAACTCTCTTCCACCTCTGGAAATTCTTCCATCAAATCCTCTAACTTTGTAATATCCTTTTGCAAATTTTCCAGTTTTGTCGTTGACAAGCCTTCTTTAAGATTGAATCGCAAGCCCTCTCCAGTTTCTTCCATGACAATATCCTCAAAATTCATACAAAGATAAATCTCATCATAAACCGGCATTGTCCAATTTGCCTTTTCCTCCACATAACTTGCCAAGGCAGATTTTGCTGTTATCATAGCAGCTAACAAAATCCCTATCGCCGCTATTGCCTGTATTTTCTTTCTCATCCTCTACTCTCCCTCTCTTGCTTTTCTTTTGTACATCCGTATTTACTAATATACCTCTATCATCTGAAAATAAAGATATTGATACATCTCTCTTGACTCTATTCAATATCTTTATATTCCTTAAAATAATACAATAGGAACATCTTACATACAGATATTCCTATTGTAACATATTATGTTCAATTTGTTTATGACGTTTGGGGGCTACTTTTATTCTTTAGCACAATACTCTTCCACCATAATTCCATACACCTCTGAATAAAATTCTTCAATTATTTCCTGTATCACCTTATTTTCTATCAATTCACTAATGCAATGTGCCTGCCAGTACAACCTTTTTTGTAACTCAACCGATTCTTTTTTGCGTTCATAAATATAGGCTATATCACACAAGATTGATGCCACTTCCCCCACTCTTCTACACTTTAATTCAAGCTTCATGTTTTTCAAGCATATTTCCATTGATTCTTCAATTTTCCCTGCCATTTCAAGGTATGATGCGTAGTTGCCCAAAACTAGCAACATTCCTCTAGATTTGAATATATCCAAAATCTTACTTGCACTATAGTTCTCTAGAATATTCTTGTAAATTGTCAGAGTTTCTTCCAATTTATTTATTTTTTCACAAACCATTGCAATTCCATTTAGTATCACTACCTCCTGTCTTGTCAACACATACTCTCTTATCTTATCAATACTTTCCACCTGCAAGGTCAATGCCAACGCTTCTTCATACAGTTTCAATGCTTCTTCTGGGCTTTTCTCTCCCACCTCCATCTCCGCTGCTGTAAGCTTATATAAATAAAACTGTCTTCCTTCTACTGTATCTGGACACGGAAATTCCTGAAGTTTTTCTTTTGCCTTTTTGTACTGATACCGGCTCATCAACCAGTCAATTTCATGTTTCTTTTCTAACACACTATAATCCCATGCCCCAATCTCATTGGTAAGCTTTTTCTTTGTCCATGAAAGACGTTCTGCAAGTCTTACAAAGTTTCGGTTATGAGCTTTTCTTCCCTGCTCAATGCGAGCAAGGGTTTCCTGTGCACAGATTCCATCACTTAACTCCTCCTGTGTCATTCCCTTTGCTTTACGATTTCTTTGAATGATTTCTCTATCCAGATAGATTTCTCTTTTGATTCTGGTAAAAATAGAAAGATCACCTTCTTTATATCCATACTCTGCCTCTACCATCTCAAGTGCCATCTTCTGCTTTTTCAAACGTTCTAACCCACCGACTTCTACTCCATTCTCTTTCAGTCTTTCAAGGGCTTCTATTCTAATTTTTAGTAGTTCCAACAAATTAGAGATTGCATTGTTTTTCGTTAATAGCTTAATTGCTTTTCGTGAAATTGCTTCTGCTTTCTGATATTCCTCCTGTTCCAAAAGTCCCTTACAATAGGCTACAGCTGCAAACGGATATATTTTTACCTTTTCCTCTTCATCATCCCATTGTTTATCCACATATTCCAGAATATTCTCTGTAATCCTCAACATTTCTGGCTTTTCTTTTACTTTTCTTACCCATAACAGATATAGACCAAGCTCTAACCATGCCATTTTATAGCTTAGTATGTTATCCTTTCTCCAAAATGGCATAGTATACTCCATGGAATTCTCAAGCTGCTTTCTATACTCTTCCTCATCTTCTCTTTCCTGCAATGCAAGGAATGCCTTCATCATGGCAATATACTGCCAATGTAGTACATCTCCTTTTTTCAGTACCTCTTCGTATTCTTCCAGTCTTTCTCTTGCTACTTCAAACTGTCCCTGTTCTAATGCTTCTTCTATCTCTGCTCTTTGTACCAAATATTCGTATTCTTCCTCGGATACGGTATATTCTAACTTATCTGTAGATTTGCCCAAACGACTCATCAGTGCATCCAAAAGAAAGGTATCCAGATACTTTTCATCTGCTTCTATCTTAGATAATTCACGCTGCGTACATAATCCCAAAGCCAACTCTTTCTGGGATACTCCCTGTTCTTCTCTTATACTTAATAGCAATGCACCAATTCCATGTATTTTCATGACTTCACCCCTTAGTATTGCACTTCAATGCACCTTACCTATTTTCCTTTATCTTTCAACATACAAATCTTCTAATGTAAGCAACACAACATCTTTCATTTCCAATGTATCAAACCATTCCGTATACCCACTCAAAGAAAAGAACAGATATTTTGAAACCTTATACTTTCCGGTAACCAGAGCACTTCTTCTAATTAACGCTTCATACACTCCTTTGTCTATTTTTTCATTTTTGAATTTGCACTCTCCTACCACAGCACTCTTATCAATTTCTGAAACTGCCACCACATTAATGTCTGCGGACTGCTGTACCTTCTCACCTTTGGAATTAATCACCATTTCTACGCCCCACCACGTTCCAACATTTGTGAGAAAACCTCCAAACTCTCCTAGTATTCCTCGTTCCAACGTATAATACCGGCACATTTCTTCAAACACACTTCCCATAAAGGAATGAAGGCTTGGCTTAACTACCTTTTCATAATAAAACTCACCCTGTCCCATCTCAATTACGCTATGTGCCTTTGGAATAAATTCATACCAGAATTTAAACATAGAATCTCTTAACACATACTGGGTCTTTTTCCTGTTTTTTTCTTCAGTAATACATTTTTTCTTTTCTACAAGTCCAACTCCAATGAGCTTTTCAAGAGAATATAAAACAGTCTGCTCTTTTTCTTTTACTTTTGCTGCAATAATATTCACTGCATTTTCGCCGGAAGCAATCTGTTCTATAATATTGTTTACTAATGTAATATCTGCAAATTCCTGTGTCAGCAAATTTCTTGTTTCATCGTACAAATATCCTTCTGTGCGAAAAAACAACCTCTTGATATTCTCATCAAGTGATTTATCTGGGTCAATCATAGACAGGTACTTTGCAACCCCACCTGTAATTCCATAACAAGTCGCCTTTTCTTCAATCGAGTAATTTGGTACAAACATAGCAGCTTCCTTATAATTAAATGCTTCTAATTTAATTTGCATATCTCTCCTGCCAAACAGAGGACTTTTTTCACTCAAAACCTTATTTTCCATAAAACTGAGAGCTGAACCACACAAAATCAACATTATGTTCTTTGTGTTCCATTCTGTATCAATATACTTTTGCAGTACAGAGAGCAAAGCCTCATCTTTTTCTGCCCAATATGGTAATTCGTCAATAACGAGAACCAGTTTCTCTTCTCCTATTTTTTTACTAATGAAGTCAAACACCGTTTCTAAAGAGTTAAACGCAATATTTTTCAAATCTTCTTCCAAAACAGCTATAACCTGTTCTGAAAACAATTCCAAATTTCTTATTTTTCCAACCTTTGTTGCCGTATAAAAAATCGTTTTCCTATCCTTTGCAAATTCAGTAATCAATGTAGACTTTCCAATACGTCTTCTGCCATATATAACTGCCATTCCAAACCCTTGCTTATTATAAAGTTCTTCCAAGGCTGTTAACTCTCTTTCTCTTCCAATAAACATATTTTCCCTCCACTCTAAAGTAAGTTTTTCCTTCTCTATACATTTTACTCAAATCCGTTTTGTTCAAATCAATTTTGTTCAAATCATTTTGAATAAAATATAGCATATTTTTTGTCCTTTTTCAAGTAGATGCTTTTCTGTAATACAAAAAGAGAACACAACATTTCTGCCATGTTCTCCTAAACTTTTTCTTATTCTGTTTCTTCTTTCAATTCAACTTCTTCTGCGTTTTCCTCTACCTTCTCAGAATCCACAGTTTCCATCGTTTCCTCTACTTCTGATTCTGCTTCCACTTCACTTTCCACTATTACCGCTACTGTTTCTATCTCAGTCGCAGCCTCAGCTTCTACTTTCTCTTCTGTAGCCTCAACCTCTTCCTCTGGCTCTTCAATTCCCTTCACCTCACGGAATATCTTCATAAATTCCTTACCGGTAATGGTTTCTTTTTCGATTAAGAACTCTGCCAGCTTATCCATAACCTCTCTGTTTTCAGAAAGCATTTCTTCTGCCTTCTGGTAACATTCGCTAAGAATTCGCATTACTACTTTATCCACTTTACCTGCTGTTTCTTCCCCACAGGTCATGACAGCACGACCGTCAAGATAACGATTTTCAATGGATTCTAAGCCGATAAGTCCGAATTCCTCTGACATACCATACATAGTAACCATAGCTCTTGCCATCTTGGTTGCCTTTTCAATATCATTGGAAGCTCCTGTTGTTACAGAATCAAATACAATCTTTTCTGCCGCACGACCACCGCAGAAGGTTGTAATGTCTGCAATCAGTTCTTTCTGACTCATCAGATATTTCTCTTCTTCAGGAACCTGCATTACATAACCAAGGGAACCCATAGTTCTAGGTACGATAGTAATCTTCTGTACTGGTTCTGCATCCTTCTGTAATGCCGCTACAAGGGCGTGTCCGATTTCGTGATATGCCACGATTTTCTTTTCTTCGGCACTTAAGATTCTGTCTTTCTTTTCCTTACCTGCGATAACCACTTCTACGGCTTCAAATAAGTCTGCCTGTGATACGGCACTTCTTCCATCCTTAACTGCCATAATGGCTGCTTCGTTAATCATATTGGCAAGGTCGGAACCTACTGCACCAGAGGTTGCCAGTGCAATAGCATCTAAGTCTACGGTATCATCCATACATACGTCTTTGGAATGTACCTTTAAAATATCCACTCTTCCCTTTAAATCCGGTTTTTCTACGATAATTCTTCTGTCAAAACGACCTGGTCTTAAAAGAGCTTT
>CAZRLE010000040.1:0-14774 GCA_964600705.1 uncultured Lachnoclostridium sp.
GGATGGTGTCAAAGTGGTGTAATCCATCAATCAAATATCAAAAAATCCTTATTTTTCAAGGAAAATTCCCTACATTTAACAAAACTTTAACATTTCTTTTAAATTTCGACAACAATTCTTCCGTATAATAGCATCATCAAATGAAGCAAGAAGTAAAATAAAAAAGGAGAAAACAAAAATGGCTAAATTCGCAGATACAACAAAGAAAATTGAGGACACAGTAGTAGGAGCATACAAAACAATCGAAGATACTGTGGTTGGTGGATACAAGAAAGTAGAAGATACTGTAGTTGGTGGCTACAAAAAGGTAGAAGAAACCGTTGTAGAAGGTTTCCAGAATGTGGCAGGTAATGCAGCAGATGAAATGGGTGATAAAGCAGAAGGAGCATACAAGAAAATTGAAAATGGTGTAGTTGGTACTTACAAAAAAATTGAAAGTAATGTAGTAGATGGCTTTCAGAAAGTAAGTGACAAATTTGTGGATACATTTATAGCAAGAGAAGGCGAAACCGTAGAAGAAGCAAAAGAAAGAATGGAAAAAGAAAGAAAAGACATAGAAGAAAAGATTAAAAATATGTAATATTAACGAGGGAAGAACCATGACACAGAGCGGAAAGCAGGATAACGAGTATTTTGAATATACATATTCAGCAAAGCAGCAGAAGGAAGTAGAGCAAATCAGAAAAAAATATCTTCCAAAGGAAGAAGATAAAATGGAAACTTTGAGGAAAATGGATAAAGAGGCAGAGAAACCGGGAATGGCAGCTTCCTTAGCACTGGGGATTACTGGTTCTCTTCTTTTGGGAATTGGAATGTGCTGCACGATGATATGGAATGATTCGCTGCATGTATTTGTGATGGGAATTATAGTTGGTATTATCGGAATGCTAATAATGGCAGGTGCATATCCGGTATATACAAAAGTCACAAAGAAACAACGTGAAAAAATAGCACACCAGGTTTTGGCATTAACCGAAGAATTGTGTCTATACTAATATAATGAGAAAAGGCAGTTTTACGAATGATATGCACCTATTTATAACAAGGGTGATATTATAGGGTAAAGCTGCTTTTTAATATTGAGAAAATTAACTTTCAAATTAACATTTCATAAACATTTCTTTTAAATTTCCATAACAAATCCCTTATAAAATAACATCATCAAATGAAACAACAAAGAAAAACAGAACGAAAAGACAGGAGATGAACAATATGTATTTTGAAATTTGTTATACAATCTGGTATGTACTTAGTACATTATTCTAATTAAAAAGATAAGAGAAAAATAAAATGGAATTTGAAAAGGAGATACTATAAGTGCAAAAGAAAAGTTTTGTTACATTAGTTATGAGTGTTGTTGGAGGTTTAGCATTCTCGCTGGGAATGTGTATGTGCTTGCTTCCAGAATGGAATATGTTTAATCAGGGAATTAGTTTTGGTGGTGTAGGAGCAGTTATTCTTTTGGTTGCAGCATTGAAGCATCGTAAAGATATGGGAAAAGCACCGATTAAGTTAAATGCAAAGATGGTATTAAAGGTTGTGTATGGTTTAATTGCAACTTTAGTATTTGGAGTGGGAATGTGCATGGTAATGGCATATGAAGGCATGATGTTGCAGGGAATTATTGTTGGTATTATAGGAATTGTATTATTACTTTGCTTAATTCCAATGTGTTTTGGTTGGAAGAATGAAAATTAGGAGGAAAAGAATTATGAATAAAGATATGAAAAGAGTAGCTAAGAAAACAGCAAAATATGCAGGTGCATTTGCAGTAGGAACAGGTGTATTCGCATTAAGTGCATTAGTGGCAAGTGGTGCAGCAGTAGGTGCATTTGCAGAAGGTTTTAAGGCAGCGGGGAACGCGGCAAAAAGAGTGTTAGATGAAAGCAAATTCGCAGATGCAGAAATGGAAGAAGTTAAAGCGTTTAATGATGAAGTTGAATTAACAGAAACAAAAAGATAATCAAATTTTGGAATTACAATTCTAGAACTTCCAAATTCTGTCTATACTATAAAAGGCAGTTTTACGAATGATATGCACCTATTTATAACAAGGGTGATATCATAGCGTAAAGCTGCTTTTTTAATCACATAGTGTAAGGAAGGTCAATATGGAAAAATATATTATTGTAGCAGAAACTGGTTCTGATATTTCAAAGGAGTTAGCAAAGGAATATGGAATTTATCTTGTGCCAATGCATGTAACCTTTGGGGATGAGACAAAGGATGATGGAACATTTTCGCCGGAAGAGGTATGCGAGTATTATACTAAAACAGGGAAAATTCCAAAGACCAGTGGTTGTAATCCTGCTGATTTTGTGGAGATATTTGATAAAGTGTTTGAGGACTATCCGGATTGTCATATTATATATATGGCATATTCAGCGGTGACAACCTGTTCTTTTCAGAGTGCAAAGGTGGCAGCAGAGGGCAATCCGAAAATTTCGTTCATTGATACCAAACAGGTTTCGGCTGGACAGTGTGCAGCGGTTATTCGCATGGCACAGGAATTGAGAAAGCACCCGGAATGGACAGTGGAAGAAGTAGAAGAGGCAGCAACCCGGATAGCAGCTTCGGTGAGGATGTGTTTTATTCCAAGTAATTTGGATTATCTAAGAGCTGGAGGCAGAGTTAGTAATGGAACTGCCATTTGTGGTAATCTGTTAAGCATTCATCCAAGAATTGAGGTACCGGATGGGTATTTAAGGGCAACGAAGAAATACCGTGGAAAGATGCGAAAGGTAGCGCTTACGCTCCTTCAGGATTATATTGCAGAGCATGATTTAAATAAAGAAGAAATTTGGTTAGGATCTAGTATTGGCTTTGCAGAGGAATTAAAAGAGGAGGTCATAAAGCTTGCATACCAATTAGGGTTTCAAAAGGTAAACTGGCTTACGGTGGGCGGTGTCATTACAACCCACGGAGGACCAAATGCTTTTTGTATAGCAGGATTTGCCAGTGAAAAAAATCAATCATAGTTTAGCAAAGGAGTCATTACTCCATAGATAGTTCATCTATTTTGCAACAGCTCCATTTCTGTGTTATTATTAAGACAAATATTGTCATTGTCATACTATATAATGAACTCAATTCGTTCCATTACTGGAACAGAAAGTACCGGGTGATACGATGGATAAAGCACTTCGAATATTGGATATTTATATTCGTTTATGTGAAGGTAAAATAATTAACAAAAAAGAAGAAGCAGAAAGATTTAAGGTTGATGAGCGTTCGATTCAGAGGGATATTGATGAGATCAGGAAATATCTTTCTGAGCGAATAGTCACTAATCCGGGGGATTCTAGACAGGTAGAGTATAGCCGTGAAAAAAAGGGATTTGTTATGACAGGAGCAAAAGCTTCTCTTATGAATAATAGTGAAATATTAGCGGTCAGCAAAATTCTATTGGAAAGCAGGGCTTTTACGAAGCAAGAGATGAATGATATTTTAGACAAAATGATTGCCGGCTGTGTTCCGGAGAAAAACATAAAATTAGTCAGTGATTTAATATCTAATGAAAAGTTCCATTATGTTTCTTTGCGAAATAGTTCCGCTATCAAAGATAAATTATGGGAGATTGGACAGGAGGTAAAAAAGCAGAATTTGATTGAAATCACTTATCGAAAAGGTGGTGCAGATGGCAGCTTGATTTCGCAGGTGATTCAACCTTTGGCGGTTATTTTTTCGGAATATTATTTCTATCTGATTGCGAATATAGTGAGGAAAAATAAAAAGGGAACGTATGAAAAAATATACCAGTATCCAGCGGTTTACCGAATTGACAGAATTATGGAATATAAAGAGCTGGGTGAAATATTTAAGGTGGATTATGCAAATCGATTTGAAGAGGGGGAATTCCGCAAACGAATTCAGTTTATGTATCAAGGAAAGTTAATGAAGATTCAGTTTAAATATAAAGGTGGTAGTTCGGAAGCAATTTTGGACAGGCTTCCAACTGCACGTATTTTATCGGAAAAAGATGGTGTGCAACTCATAGAAGCGGAGGTGTACGGAAAAGGGATTTTAATGTGGCTTTTAAGTCAGGGTGATATGGTGGAAGTTGTAAGACCGGCAGAATTAAGAAAAGAAATAAAAGAGAAGCTACAGGCTATGCTTAAATTGTATGATTAGGACTTAAACGGAAGTGTATAATTTATGATACAAAATTTCGATTTTACAGTGACATATTCTGTCATCTGATTATGTTATCATATAACTAAATAAAACGGAATAGGAAAAGGAGGCCTTATTTTCATCTGTACTTTGACAATCGCATATGACATGTAACTTGATAATTGGAAATGCAAGAGGAGATTGTGTGAATGACAAATAATCTGATTGAAATGTATGATGCCAAAGGAAATCCTGGAATTGCAGTGTATAGAGCTAGAAAAAGGGGGACAGAGGATTGGAAATTGCTGTACATATGGGCAGACTATAATCGCGACACATATACAGACACATCAAGTGGTGAATTGATGCCAAAGGGTTATTACATGTATTTGTATTTGGGTGACAAAATAGAAAATTATTTTTCTTATGATGTAAATGGACCATTAGCAAAGATTTTTCTGGGAGAGGCAAAAAGGTATCGAAAAGATGATTTTGAAAAACATGTTTCTCTTATAGTATATTGGGGCGAGGATGTGTTAAAGGAGCTTTTTGAAGAGATTGAAGTGGATTTATCGAAAGGGGTTAATATAAGATTTTTTTCCCCTCGTCAGGGAATCATGGCTCCAAACAGATTCATTGCAGAGCAGTTTCCGGTGTATGTATTTAAGCCGTTTTGGAAAATGGAAAAATGGGAGCGCTTACCAGAGGATGGGGAGAACTTTGAAATAAAAAGTTGAAAATAGTTGTTGAAAGAACGGATTAGATTAGAAAAAAGGAGAGCTGTCATGAATAATATGGGATATTATGAAGAATTGAGAACGGTACATCAGGAAATTATGGCATTAGAAAAAACACTTTTAATAGAAGAACGGGAATTAAAAAAGAATCACTTACTGACTGCGGTGCAGTTAGTTTGTGATTTGTCCAATGTGGCAAGACGAGAGGGGTTACTTGCATTAGAAGAGGCAGTTGAGAATATGGAAGCTGGTGTTGGGATAGAATATCTCAAAAAAATGATTATGTTAGTGGTGGATGGAACGGAGAGGGAAGCGATAAGAACCATTGGCATGACAAGATATGTGTGCAGTATGGTAAGTGATTATGAAGCGCTTATTTATCTGATGTATTTGGAGGGGGCATTGTTAATACAGGCAGGTGAAAATCCTGGATTAGTGGGAGAAAAAATGAAAGCATTTCTGCCAAATGAATTATATGAAAAGTATGATGTGCTTCAAGAAAATAAGCTGAAAGCCGCACAAAAAGAACAGGAAGAAAACATAATTGAAAGACTTTGCCAAGGGAAAAAATTCTGGAATCCCAAAGATAGTGGATATTTTGTTATGAAGCTGGCAGATTATACAATTTGCGACCTCCAGGATAAAGAATTGCAACGTCTTATGAGAGAGATTGATAATAATGATTTATCGGTGGCAATGAAGGGGCTAAGTGGTGATGCAAGAAGACGTATATTTTCCTGCATGTCAGAAAGGCTTGGTAAGATGATAGCAGAGGATATGGAGTATATGGGACCAGTACGTGCTATTGATGTGGTGGAGTCAACCCAAAAGATTATTACAGTCTTAATCTGCCTCATTGAACGAGGTGAGATTATAGACCGCTATGATTATCTTATACCATTTTATGATATGTTCAATATGGATATAAAAAAGGAACAAGATAAAAGCAGTAAGTTTGAGGAACTTAAGAAATTGGTGAAAGACTATGAGGAGGCTGGCAGACATAAGGTTGAATAGGCGGTTTGTATTATATTTATAACAAGGGGGTATGCCAGATGATTTATGTGATGTCAGATATTCATGGATGCCATGAGAAATACCAGAAGATGCTTAAGAAGATATGTTTAGGAGAGGAGGACTTGCTTTACATATTAGGAGATGTGGTGGATAGAGGAACAGCAGGTATGAAAGTAGTATTAGATATTGCGGAGAGAGAAAATGTAATCTTGTTGCGTGGGAATCATGACCATCAGGCAGCAGCCTTATTATCGCATCTTTACATGCTGGAAGATGAAAAGTGTTCGAAAGAATTGTTAGAAGTTTATAAAGGGTGGGTTTTGGATGGTGGTGATAAAACATTATCCGAATTTCTGCAATTGTCAGCAGAGGAGAGAGAAAAAGTGCTTTTGACACTGGGGAAAGCAGAAATTTTTAAAGAAATTACTGTAAATGAAAAGAACTATCTTTTGGCGCATACCGTCCCGGAAAAAGAATGTCTTAAAGAGTATCCACATTGGGAGTTATATGATTATATGATGGGAGAGCCGGATTATGAAGAGATATATTTTGAAGATAAATATATAGTTACCGGTCACACTCCGACGGGATTTATTGACAGCAATTCAAAGGGAAAGATTTGGATGGGAAATAATCATATAGCAATTGATTGTGGAGCTGTTTTTGGAAATAATCTTGGATGTTTGTGTTTGGATACGTTAGAAGAGTTTTATGTGTCTTAGGGTAAATTTATATATCAAAAAGGTACTCCGTATTTAGTTGATTTAAACTATTTGACAGAAGCAGGACTTTGTGCTAGACTACTACCAGTAAATTCCCATGAGGGAGTAGCAGGCGTAAAGCGTAGCAAGTCAACATACTGACCTTTTGGTCTGGCTTGTTTTAAATTGCGAGACTCATGTATAGTAAAACTATGCATGAAGTCTATCTGTTTTTAAGATATATACCCAAGTATAGTGTTACTATGCTTGGGTTTTTTGCTGTATTAATCTATTTTTATTAATCTATTTTAGGAGGAACATAAGATGAATTTAGGATTTGCGTTTTTTTTCACAAGTATTATGTTAGGTGTAGGGCTGGCAATGGACGCTTTTTCAGTGTCTTTGGCTAATGGTTTAAATGAACCGACCATGAAAAAAAGTAGAATGTGTGGTGTGGCAGGAATATTTGCAGCATTCCAGTTTGCCATGCCGATGATAGGATGGATATGCGTTTCTACCATTGCCCGTCTTTTTGAGGCTTTTGAGAAATGTATTCCTTGGATTGCCCTTATCTTACTTGGGTATATCGGTGGAAATATGCTTTATGAAAGTTTAAAGCCTGGAGATGAAGAGGAAGAAAAGTCTGCAGTGGGATTAAAAGGACTTTTGATACAGGGTCTTGCTACTTCCATTGATGCACTTTCTGTTGGTTTTACCATTTCCCATTATAACTGGATGGAAGCATTACTGGCTTGTCTGCTTATTGGTGTTGTTACATTTTTTATATGCTATACCGGACTTTATATAGGAAAAAAGGCAGGAACCAAGCTTGCTGGAAAGGCCGGAATTTTAGGTGGTCTTATCCTTATTTTTATTGGGTTAGAAATCTTTGTTACTAGCTTTTTTTAAAATAGCCGGCATGAATTGTAATGCAGAAGTGTAGTGGGAAAGTAATCTAAGAAAGAAATAAGAAAAGCGAAAAGTTTTATGCAAATTTAATATGTCGTTAACATATTTATGTTATACTGTTTCTAAGTAACATTAAATAAATGATAAAGGAGAATATAACATGGTAAATTTAAAGGCAAACCCATATTTTTTATCAGAAGAAGATATTAAATGGGTAGAAGACATGATTTCAGGTATGAGTGATGAGGAAAAGGTTGGACAGTTATTTTTCCAGTTAACCTCTTCTCCTCAGGAAGACTACATTAAGAATCTGGTAGAAACATATCATCTTGGTGGTCTTCGTTATAATCAGATGCCTGGTAAAATGGTTCAGGAACAGAACCGTTGTATCCAGAAATACTCTAAAGTTCCTGCATTTATCGCATGCAACACAGAAATGGGTGGAGATGGTGCCTGCGCAGATGGTACATTTATTGGTGCCGGTGTTAAAATCGGTGCAACAAATAACTTGGAATATGCAAATGCGCTTGGAAGAATGTCTAACGAAGAAGCGGCTGCTGTTGGATGTAATATGGCGTTTGCACCAGTTTGTGACATCGCATACAATTGGGAAAATACAGAAGTAATCGGTCGAGCATTTGGTAATGACCATAACCGTGTTGCTGATATGAGCGTGGAATATTTAAAAGGTGCCCATACAATTGATGGTTTTGCATGTGCAGCAAAACATTTCCCTGGTAATGGTTTAGACTGCCGTGATGCTCACATTTCCAACAACGTAAATAATCTTACTATGGATGAATGGATGGATACCTATGGTCATGTTTACAAAAAACTGATTGAAAATGGGCTCGATGCCATTATGGGCGGACATATTCTTATGCCTCAGGTAGCTAATGCCATCAATCCAAATGTTGCTTATGATGATATGATGCCTGCAACTTTAAATTATGACCTTATGACAACTCTCCTTCGTGACAAGCTTGGATTTAACGGAATGGTTGTAACGGATGCTTCTCACATGGTAGCTATGACAAACCGTATGAAGCGTGTGGACATGCTTCCAACTGCAATCAATGCCGGTTGTGATATGTTCTTATTCTTTAATGATCCGGATGAAGATTTTGCAACTATGTTAAATGCTTATAAGACTGGTATTATCAGCGAAGAAAGAATGACAGAAGCTTTAACACGTATCCTTGGTTTAAAAGCAAAGATGGGATTACATAAAAAGGCAAAAGAGGAGATTGTACCTCAGCCAGAATTTTTAGAAACAGCATTGGGTAAAGAGGAATACAAGGAAATGCAGAAAGCAATCAGCCGTGATGCTATTACCCTTGTAAAATATAAAGATAAAGGCGTTCTGCCACTTACACCGGAAAAATATAAGAGAGTAATGATTGTAAATATCAAAGCGGCTGATGGTGCCATGACCCCTCTTATGAAGGCAATGGGAATGGACAATAGTGGAAAAGCAGCTAATATGCTGAAAGAAAAATTAAATGCAAAAGGTTTTGAAGCATTTGTTTACGAAAGTCCATTGGATAAGATGAAAAAACAGATAGAAGCAGGTGAAAAACCAAGCTTAAATCTTTATTTTGCAGGTAAGAATGCAATTGCAGATTTCGTAAAAGATATGGATATCGTTATTACACTTTGCGATGTATCCTCAGGAAGACCTTCCTTCGGACTTTCAAAAGGTGGCGGAGAAATTCCATGGTATGTATTTGAACTTCCGGTTGTAGTAGTTGGATGTGGTCAGCCAACTATGCTTGCAGATATCCCTATGGCAAGAACTTACATCAATACTTATGATGGAAAAGAAAGTACATTAGATGCTTTAGTAGAAAAATTATTGGCAGGCGAAGAAGCTTTCACTGCAATTGACCCAATTGACAGTTTCTGCGGATTCTATGATACTAGACTTTAATCAATTTATTTAATTTGGTTTTTAGAAAATATGACTTGCAAATAGCACATTGTAACGTGGTATAATGGCTTTGTGAACAGCATTCAAAACTGAAATGTTGTAAGAGTTAAATTATAAGGAGGAACCAAAATGGTAAATTTACGTGAAAAGCCTTTTTATCTTGATGATGAAGGTGTGAAATGGGTAGAGGACACAATTGCTTCTATGACACTTGATGAAAAGGTAGGGCAGCTTTTTGTATTGTTGAAACACAGTCCGGATATGGAAAAGGCACTTTATAACTTAAAGACTTATCATCAGGGCGGTGTTCGTTGGCAGGGTGGAGATTCCAACGCTGTTTATGCACAGAATAAAGCATATCAGGAAAATTCACGCATTCCACTTCTTATTGCAGCGAACTGTGACAATGGTGGAGATGGATGTATGCCAAATGGTACATTTATCGCAACAGCAGCAGAGGCAGCTGCAGGCAAAGATGTAAAGACTGCTTATGACATGGGGTATGTAGCGGGTCGGGAAGCATCTGCAGTAGGTGTTAACTGGATGTTCAATCCATGTGCAGATATTTTCATGAACTGGAGAAATACAATTGTAAATACCAGAAGTTTTGGTGACCATGCAGACGAGGTAATTGGAAACATTCGTGCTTATATTGACGGAATTCATCAGAGTAATGTAGCTGCATGCTGCAAGCATTTCCCAGGAGATGGAGTGGAAGAACGCGACCAGCATCTTGTACTCGGTGTTAATGATTTATCGGTGGAAGAATGGGATAATTCCTTTAGAAAAGTATATCAGACAATGATTGATGAAGGTTTGGAAAGTATCATGGTAGGTCACATCGCACTTCCAGAAATGAGTCGCAAGCTTCGTCCTGGAATCAAAGATGAAGACATTATGCCGGCAACACTTGCTCCAGAATTACTTACAGACCTTTTAAGAAATGAAATGGGCTTCAACGGGCTTGTAATTACAGATGCTTCCCACATGGCAGGTATTGCTTGTATGGAAAAACGTGAAATTGCAGTTCCAAAAGCAATCGCCAGTGGATGTGACATGTTCTTATTTGCAAACGATATTGAAGAAGATATGGGTTACATGAAGGCTGGTATTGAAAATGGTACAATTACACCAGAACGCTTAGATGACGCATTGCATAGAATTCTTGGTCTTAAAGCAAGATTAAAGCTTTATAAACCAGAAAATTGTGTGCCTGCTCCATCTGTAAAAGACGAAGTAGTAGGATGTAAAGAGCATCTTGAATTAGCAGAAGAAGCAGCTAAAAGATGTATCACTCTTGTAAAAGATACTAAGAATTACCTTCCAATCAAGCCAGAAGAAAAGAAACGTGCACATTTAGTATTCATTTCTTCTACACCTACTTCAAAAGGCTATACAGGCGACCCTGTAAAACAGGTAGTGATTGAAGAATTAGAAGCGGCAGGATTTGAAGTAAACGTACATCCAAACTTCCATGACCTTGAAGTGGAAAATGGTCCAAACTTTATGAATATGGTTAAGATGATGGATTGTGGAAAGATGGAAGATTTCCGTAATGCAAATGATGTCGTATTTTTAGTATTAAACATTAAAGGATATGCACAGGAAAATGAAGTTAGACTTCGTTGGAGCTGTAACCATTCAAGCGAATTGCCTTGGTACTTAACGGAAGTTCCAACAGTAGGTATCAGCTTGAATTACACCACACACTTAATCGATGTGCCACAGGTACATTGTTTTGTAAATGCTTATGGTAACACTAGAACCTCTATCCGTGAGGCGATTGCTAAGATTACTGGTAAGAGCGAATTTACCGGTGTAGCAAGTGATACTGTGTTCTGTGGTAAGTGGGATACAAGACTTTAATATTTATTGAGCCCTCAGGTTTGGATTGAGGGCTCTTATCTTAAGGAGGAATACAATTGATAACAGAAAATTATCAAAAAAAGAAAGAATATCTTCTTTGTGTAGATTCTGATGGTTGTGCCATGGATACGATGGATATTAAGCACTTTCAGTGTTTTGGTCCGTGTATGGTAGAAGAATGGGCATTGGAAGAATGGAAGGAAGCTATTCTTGATAGATGGAATGAGATTAACCTTTATACCATGACTCGTGGTATTAACCGTTTCAAGGGTCTTGCAATGGCTTTAAAGGAAATTGATGCACAGTACACAAAGATTGAAGATGTTGATTTATTGTGCAAATGGACAGAAGAGAGTAATGAGCTTTCCAATGCATCTGTAGAAAGAGAATTTACAAAAACTCAGAGCAGTGTATTCAAAAAGGCGCTTTCCTGGTCACAAAAGGTGAATGCAAAAATCAATGAACTGCCATTTGAAGTTAAGAAACCATTTGAAGGTGTTAAAGAAGCCCTCGCTTATGCACACCAGTATGCAGATATCGCTATTGTGTCCTCTGCAAATTATGAGGCAGTTGTAGAGGAATGGGAACTTTACGGACTCCTTGATTATGTAGATATTATTATGGCACAGAATGTGGGAAGTAAAGCATTTTGTATCAATGAAATGTTGAAAAAAGGATATGAGAAAGATAAGGTTCTGATGACTGGTGATGCACCGGGTGACTTTGATGCAGCTAAGAAGAATGGTGTATTCTATTATCCGATTTTGGTTCGTCATGAAAAAGAGTCTTGGGATGAGTTTGTAGAAACAGCAGTTTCAAAGCTTGTGAATGGAGAATACAAAGGTGACTATCAGAATCAGAAGATAGAGCAGTTCTTAGATAATTTAAAATAATATTGAGCGATGCATTTTGCGTAGAAACATAAAAAAGGGTTATCAACTTGATAACCCTTTTTACATAATTAAGATTAATTATTCAGCTTCGATAGCTCCTGTTGGGCATGTTCCAGCGCAAGCACCACAATCTACACAAGCATCTGCATCGATTTCGTAGTGTTCAGCACCTTCAGAGATTGCGCCTACTGGACATTCAGCAGCACAAGCACCACAGCTAACGCATGTATCAGTAATTTTATGAGCCATAATAGTATCCTCCTTATGTAATTAAAATTATATGTGATAGAACTATTTTAATATAAAAGTTGTCAGAATACAAGAGGAAAATTTTAATATCAGTTCAGCCATGCATATAATTATCTGTATACGTTCTGCCATAAGCGAGTGTCTAGTTGCGTTAGCAACGAAGAAGCAGCGAAGCTGCGGACACGAGCTTGGCTGAACCGGTATTAAATGGTGATTTTGTAACTACTTGACGTATTTCTCTCAATAGAATATAATGAAAAAGCTTATAATAGTAAAGAACAATAAGAGTTTCTGAAAAGATTTCTTATGTAATAAAAGGAGGAAATAGAAATGGCAGTAACAAAGGATATGTTAATTGGTCAGCTTCTTGAAGAACACAGAGAAGTAGCTCCTATCTTAATGCACGCAGGAATGCACTGCTTAGGATGCCCGGCTTCTCAGGCTGAAAGCTTAGAAGAAGCTTGCATGGTTCACGGTCTTGATGTAGAAGAACTTTTAAGTGAAATCAACGGATTCTTAGAAGCAGCAAATGCATAAGAAAATAACACAAGCCCATGGTACTTTGAACCGTGGGCTTTTTGCATAATAGAAGCAGAATGCAAAGAATGTTAAGATTTGTCGATTACAAATTTTTACAAAGGCTTGCCTAATGTGGTAAATCGGTGATATAATAATTATGATTAGGCTTCTTTATTTGTGGAAGTAAAGAGCTTTATACATGAAACGTGGAAAATGTTTTGGAAAGCGCGAGGTTTCTATGGCAATTAAGAAATTTCCAGATTATTATAAAATATTACAGGTAGACCCGGAAGCGGCTCCAGAGGTTATTAAAGCTGCTTATCGAAGATTATCTGCTATTTATCATCCTGACAACAGTAATAATCATAATGAAGATGCCAGAATGATGGCGATTAACGAAGCATATCATACATTGTCAGATACGACAAAGAGAAGTGTTTATCACAGACAGTGGCTTGCATATTTCTCAGCCAGAAATCAGTATGTGCAGTCAATGGAACAATTCCGTGCCAGAAGAGGTGATACGGGATTTTATTCGGCATCTGATGTTGTAGATGATTTTTTTCATGCACTCAAAACAAGAAACTGGGACAGTGCATATTTGAAGTTAACAGAAGAAGACAGGGAGCGAGTATCTCTTTATGAATTTAAAGAGTGGCGTGAGGCGGTAGACCAGTGTTATCAGATGCAGGACTACAAGATTACGTTTTATAAAAGCTATACGAACTGCCGTATTGAAGATGTTGTTTATCAAAGGATTGCAGAATTTAAGGTTACCATAACCGATATGGATGCGGCAACAGCCCAAAGCTCTACGGAAACCGTACACAAGTATGCGGCTTACGATGGTGTATCCTGGAAGGTTTGCCTTGGGGTCTTATCAGTAAAGCAGGCAACTCTTAAGTTTAAGCTGTTGGCAGACCGTAAGAAGAATTATGATCCGATGATGTTATACAAGAGCGCAGTGGGAAGACAGGATCCACTCACAGGACTTCTTAGCCGTAAGGGCTTTATGGAAGAAGCAGAGAGAGAGGCATATAGAAGCAGCCGTTATGGAAACCGTTTTTCTTTACTGGTATTACAGATTAAACCTTTTGCACCGGAAAAGGAAGCTGCTTGTATCTGTAACCTGGCCAATGTAGTAAAAAGCTCCATTCGAAAGAGTGATTTGGCAGGGTGTCTGGAAAGTAACCAGATTATCTGTCTGTTAACAGAGACAACCAAAGAAAATGCAGTGCTTGCGGGAAGGAAAATTCTGAAAACGGCGGAAATGAGACAACACGAGCGAATGCTCGATAAATACCAGATTCGTGTGGGGGTAGTAGAGTTTTCGGAATTCAGAAGCTTAGAGGAGGGCGTATTTGCAGCCTGCTCCGCGGCTAAAGCAGCAGAAAGTAATATCTGGGTAAATGCAAGTAACTAGTAAACTATTTATGATAAGAAGAATTTAAAAATAGCGTGTCAGACCATAAACTGACACGCTATTCCTATGTTGTAATTGTTAAATCTTAAAGGTATTTCTTTAAAACTTCTACTTTATCTAATTTTTCCCATGGTAAATCTAAATCAGTTCTGCCAAAGTGACCATAAGCTGCTGTCTGTTTGTAGATTGGACGGCGAAGGTCTAACATCTTGATGATTCCGGCTGGACGAAGGTCGAAGTTTTCACGGATCATCTCAACCAGTTTCTCATCGGAAAGCTTACCTGTTCCAAAAGTAGCTACCATAACAGAGGTAGGCTGTGCTACACCAATAGCATAGGATAACTGAATCTCACATTTGTCTGCAAGACCTGCTGCTACAATATTCTTTGCAACATAACGTGCTGCATAAGCTGCAG
>CAZRLE010000041.1:0-6232 GCA_964600705.1 uncultured Lachnoclostridium sp.
GAGTAAATTTGTATTACTGGAGGATAAAAATGGAATATACATATAATGAAATTATAGAGGGGCAGCAGTTTGACGTAGAAAGAGCTTTATACCACTTACAGAACAGCAAGGTTCATAATTGTATTTTTGCAGGGCCGGAGGATGGGGAGTCCGTATTAAAGGAAGCCCGTAATATTACAGTAGAGAAATGTGAATTTTCACTTCGTTATCCATTGTGGCATGTGGATGGATTTAAGTTAATTGATTCGGCTATGGATGAGTTGACAAGAGCTGCGATTTGGTATGCAAGGCAAGGAGAGATTGTGAATAGTAAGCTTCATGGAATTAAAGTGGTTAGAGAATGTGAAGATATTACATTAAAGGGTTGTGACATTAATTCTCCTGAATTTGGGTGGAAATGTAATGGTATCACAATGGAAGATACTACTATTAATTCAGAATACATATTCTTTGACAGTAAAAATGTAAAGCTTTCTAATGTAAATATGAAAGGAAAATATTCTTTCCAGTACATGGAAAATCTGATGATTGAGAATTGTAATTTGGATACTAAGGATGCGTTTTGGCACAGTAAAAATGTTACCGTAAAGGATAGTGTAGTAAAAGGAGAGTATCTGGCGTGGTTCTCAGACGGATTAACACTGATTAACTGCAAGATTATTGGAACACAGCCACTTTGCTATTGTAAAAATCTGAAATTGATTAACTGTACAATGGAAGATACAGACCTTTCTTTTGAATATTCTGACGTGGAAGCGGATGTTGTTGGTAATGTAATGTCCATTAAGAATCCAAAATCCGGTACAATTACAGTAGACAGTGTGGATGAGATTATTATGGAAGAGGCGGTTATGGAGTGTAATGGACAGGTTATTGTTCGTGGGAAATAGATTTATTAGAATAGAAAAAACATATAAAAGCGTGAAAACTTAAATAATCAAGTTTTCACGCTTTTCATATTTAATAAAATAGAAACACTTTTCCAATATTTCGAAAACATTAAATATATACTATACGGTTATTAAATGGAAAGATATATTTGATGGAATGAGGATAGAGAGGTTGGATAACAGATATGAGAACAGGAAAAAAGGTTTTGGTTCTTTTAACAAGATTTCCGGACAATGGAGCAAAAGTGATAGAGGCAATGACTGGATCTTATTACAGTCATGCATCCATTGGATTAAGTGAAGATATGAATACATTTTACAGTTTTGTGGTAAAGGGCTTTATGGTCGAAAAAATAACACGATATATTAAGCCGGACAGAAAGCCGTTTCCATGTCAGCTTTATGAGATAGAAGTATCGGAAAAGGTGTACAACACAGTAAAAACAATTTTGAATTTTTATGTGGAACATAAGAACAAAATGTCCTATAGCAAATTGGGATTAGTGATGGCTCTGATAGGGATACCATTTAGGCGAAAGGATTGTTATTTTTGTTCGCAGTTTGTAGCTGAAGTACTGGAACGTGCAGAAGTAATGGAAATGAAGAGACCAACTCAGTCTTATTTGCCGGGAGATTTTACAAAATTGGCTGAGATGCAGTTGATTTTTGAGGGAAACTTGCAGAGTATGATTACACATTATGGAATTCAACCATGTCTGGCATAGAAGAAAAGAGGAATAGTATATGAAAATATTAATTACAACAGATCTTTATGAGGTGGCAACAAACGGTGTTGTGACATCCGTTCATAATCTTATGGAGGAGTTAGAAAAGAAAGGATTAGGAGTTATTGGTTCTTTTCTTCTTGGAATTGGTATGTGTTGCACTATGGTATGGAGTACTTCCATGTCTGTATTCATAATAGGAATTGTTGTTGGGATTGTTGGAATGATGATAATTGCAATGGCTTATCCTGCATATAAAAAGATAACAAGACGACAGAGAGAAAAAATTGCAGATCAGGTGTTAGCATTAACAGAGGAATTATGTTTATAATATAAACATAGAAAATAACAGGCGGCTTTGCCAGAAATGGCAAAACTGCCTTGTTGTATATAAAATGATTTGTAATAAGGCAGTTTGCGAAGCATTCTGCCATTTTAATATTTTAGAAACAAAAGTTAAATAATACTTAAATAATAAATGGTTACTCTTATGGCTAGAATAGGAGGAATATGTAATGATAAATATACTTGTTGTAGAAGATGATGAAAAATTAAATCATATTATTTGCACTTATTTGAATGATTGTGGTTTTCAGGCGAAAGGCTGTCTGAATGCTCATGCAGCTTATGATGAAATGTATAATAAACTTTATGAAATGATTATTTCAGACATTATGATGCCGGAAATTGATGGATTTGAATTTGCTCAGACAGTCAGAAAGGTGAATAAGACAATTCCAATTTTATTTATGTCAGCCAAAGATGATTTGACATCAAAACAGAAGGGTTTCCAGCTTGGGATTGATGACTATATGGTAAAACCAATTGAACTGGATGAACTTATTATGAGGGTAAAGGCATTGCTTCGCAGAGCCAATATTGAGGTGGCAAGAAAAATTACAGTTGGGAATCTGACACTGGATGCAGACGGAATGTCTGCAGAAATGGATGGTGAGGAAATTAACCTTACTACAAGGGAATTTAATATTATTTACAAAATGTTATCTTATCCCAAAAAGACGTTTTCCAGAGTTCAGCTTATGGATGAATTCTGGGATGTAGATAGTGATACCAGCCTTCGTGCAGTGGATGTATATGTAACAAAGCTCAGGGATAAATTATCGGAGTGTGATGGATTTAAGATTGTAACAGTTAGAGGACTCGGATATAAGGTGGTATTACAATGAAAAAAATAGAGGATGACAAGAAGGATGTAATGCAGCAAAGTCGATTTCCATCATCTGTTTTTGTCACTTATTTTGCAGTTCTTCTTTTGATGTCTGGTATTCATGTTGGTCTCATTGTATTTATGAACAAAATGGGATGGAATGGCATAGTGCAGACGCTTCTTCCGATGGTATATTGGATTATAGTAGCTGCAGGACTTACTTTATTTACAAGAAAACAGATTCGAATTACTTATGAAGAACCAATGCAGAAATTGGCGAAAGCCACAAAAGAAGTGGCAAATGGAGATTTTTCTGTGTATGTTCCAGTGCTTCATACATCAGATAAGTTAGATTATCTTGATGTAATGATTATGGATTTTAATAAAATGGTAGAGGAATTGGGAAGTATTGAGACATTGAAAACGGATTTTGTATCTAATGTATCGCATGAAATGAAAACACCTATTGCAATTATTAAAAATTATGCAGAGTTATTGAGAACAGATTGTATTTCAGAGGAACAGCGGAAGCAATATGCAAAATCCATAGAAGAAGGATCTGTAAGACTTTCTAATCTGATTACCAATATTTTGAAATTAAACCGCTTAGAAAATCAGAAGATTATGCCTAAAACAGAAGAATATGATATTTGCAGGCAGCTTTGTGACTGCGTACTTCAGTTTGAAGACAGATGGGAAGAAAAAGATATTGAATTAGAAATGGATATGGAAGACAAAGCCATGATTGAAGCAGACGAGCCGTTAATGGAACTAGTCTGGAACAATCTGATATCCAATGCCATTAAGTTTACAGAACCAGGTGGTTCTATTGTAATTCGACAGACTTCCGATGAAAAGCAAATTAAAGTATCCGTATCAGACAGTGGATGTGGAATGGATGAAGAATGTGTGAAACGAGTTTTTGACAAGTTCTATCAGGGAGATACTTCCCATTCCACAGAGGGAAATGGATTAGGAATGGCTTTGGTATATCGGGTATTGCAGCTTATAGATGGAGAGATTCGGGTGGAAAGTAAAGTTGGAAAAGGAAGTATATTTACTGTAATTCTGCCTAAATAGTGTTATCCGGTGTAAATGGAGGAGTATATGAGCAGTATAGAGAATGACCCAAGAGTATATGTAGGATATGAATATAAAGAATTGATAGTAGATTCAGATAAGGCGTCTTTTTATATTGATTGTTATAAAAATTTTGGCTGGGAACAGGATAATAATTTTTCTTATGATAATATAAAAGGGTATCTGCAGTATCAAAACAAAGTAGTGCTTAACTTAAAACGAAATCGTAAAATTATGAATAAAATGGAGCTTACCAGATTACAGAGAAATTTTGAGACCTGTATAAGAGAAATTGGGGAATTAGAAAAAACTGAGAATTCTTGTGCGACAGCTTATGCACTTATTACAGGTGTTTTGGGAATGGTATGTTTAGGCTTGGCAGTGTTGGCTCTAACGGCACAGACGCCCCATATAATATTTGGAATATTATGTGCTATACCAGGAATGATAGGATTGGGATTACCAGTTTCTATTTATAGGCGAATGTTGGAGGAACAGGCAGAGAAAAAAGATATCCTGATAGAAGAAAAATATAATGAGATAGATAAGATTTGCGAAAAAGGTAATAAGCTGTTATACTAGTGAGGATAGGAAAATTATAACAGACAAAAAAGGAGTATCATAATGAAAAGAATTTTATTAATGGTATTTAGAAATTTTTTCCGTGTACCATTTTATTGGTTTAAGTTGTGTTACATGGCGGCCAATGTAGAAAAATATACGGAGCAGGAACGATATGAATTTTTAAAGAAAATCGTAAGCTTTGCCAATACCGGTGGTAATGTAACTATTGAAGCTCATGGAGTGGAAAATATTCCGGAGCAAAGTGGATATATCTTTTTCCCAAATCATCAGGGACTATATGACATGCTGGCTATTGTAGATGTCTGTCCTATACCATGTTCAGGTGTTATAAAAAAAGAGGCAGCAGATATTCCATTTATTAAGCAGGTTATTGCTTGTTTAAAAGCATTTGTGATTGACAGAGAAGACATCCGTCAGTCTATGGAAGTTATTATCAATGTTACAAAAGAAGTGCAGAAAGGTAGAAATTATGTAATCTTTGCAGAAGGAACCAGATCCAAAATGGGCAATAAGCTTTTGGAGTTTAAAGGTGGAAGTTTTAAAGCAGCTACAAAGGCAAAATGTCCCATCATTCCAATTGCACTGATTGATTCCTTTAAGCCTTTTGATACCAATAGTGCAGAACCTGTTACAGTTCAGGTACATTTCTTGAAACCAATGCTTTATGAAGAATATAAAGATATGAAGACAACAGAAATTGCTGCTGAGGTCAAGAGAAGAATTGAAGAAACCATTGCTAAATATGAAGTGGTGGCGGTGTAAAAGAATATAGATTGTGATTTCTTTTCAATATTTAACATAACGTTAACAAATTTTAAAAATTTCAATAACAACTCCTTAGTAAGATAACATTATCAAGTGAGACAACAGAAAACAAGTGGAGGAAATAGATATGTTAAATTTATTATTTTGTATTGCAAGAGGATTAGAAATCGTATTAAATGTTATTGTGGCAAATGGTATACAGAATTTATTTTAAGTAAGAGAGAAAACGAAATAAACATCTATGCAGATTTTTCTGCTAAATAGTAAATATGAATTTAATGTAGGAATATTGATTAAAAGCAGCTTTGTCAGTAGATAGAGCTGCTTTTTGTAATAAAAAGGCTCAAGACCGGTAGAGGAACTCAAGATGGCAGCCGTTAATATTGCAGAAGGTAATCTGAATGAATTGATTGGACAGTTTAAATTAATGAAATAGAAACAAAAATAAAACAAAACTTCAAAATATAGGTACTATAATAAGACCATAATAACAAACAAGGAAATATAAGGAGGAAATGAAAATGCAGTATGAAGTAAAAACAATTAAAAAAGTTGGTGTAGGTGGATACGAAAATGAATTGAACAGTGTAATCAAGTCTATGACAGTTGATAACTGGACAGTTCAGCAGATCCTCGGAAGTCCTGACCAGGGATTTGTAATTCTTTTTGCAAAAGAAAAATAAAGTGAATAATTGAGTTCATACTTAATAAACCATAGTACAAGATATAAAAAGGAGGACAACGATATGAATCCAGCAATAGTAGCAGTAGTAGCAGTAGTAGCAGTAGTAGCAGTTGCAGCAGGTGCAGTTGTTTATAAAAAACGTAATAAATAGTTACATAATATTAGTTTAATGATAGCCCATCCTTTGAAAGCCCATTCTTCAGTAACATGAAGTAGTGGGCTTTCATTTATTGTAGGAAGAGTAAGTAGTTATGAAGAGAGATAGGAATTAATATTTCAGAAACAAAATATAAGCGAAACACCAACAATTTGCAGATATAATATTGTTATCAAA
>CAZRLE010000041.1:6332-14588 GCA_964600705.1 uncultured Lachnoclostridium sp.
GAAACAAAATATAAGCGAAACACCAACAATTTGCAGATATAATATTGTTATCAAACATGAATGCGATTGAAATCAGAAATCTGTCAAAAAGTTTTCGTGGATTGTATGCAGTCGATAATCTGAATATGACTGTTCCGGTTGGAGCAATCTATGGTTTTATCGGTGAAAATGGAAGTGGTAAATCTACAACAGAAAAGCTTATTTGTGGGCATCTTGTACCAGATGGCGGAGAAATTAAGCTGTTTGGTAAGGATTATACCGATGCAGGAGTAAGAGTAAGAGTAGGAGCTTTAATTGAAAATGCAGGCTGTTTCCCAAACTCCAGCGTATGGGACAATCTGATGATGCAGGCTATCAATTTAAGTCTTGAAAATCCAAAGGATGAAATCAGAAGAGTTCTTGCAATCGTGCGAATGGAAGACTCTGCCAAGGCGAAATTCAAAAAATGTTCTTTAGGTATGAAGCAGAGAATTGGTATTGCTATGGCACTTCTTGGTAATCCTGCTTTATTAATTCTCGATGAGCCAATCAATGGATTGGATACAGATGGCATGAGAATTATGAGAGAAATCCTTGTGGATATTACGAAAAACTATCAGTGTACGGTATTGATTTCTTCCCATATTCTTGGAGAATTGGAAAAAATTGCAACCCATTATGGTATTATCCGTCAGGGAAGAATGATTCAGGAAATCTCCGCAAAGGATATGGACAGCAGAGCTCGTGTTTTTGTGTCCATCAAGACAAAGGATATGAATGGCGCAAAAGCTGTTTTAAGAGAAAAATATGATGATGTCAGAGAAGAGGAAGAGTATCTTCGTGTGTATGATGTAAATGATACAGAGATAATTGTGGACTATTTATTTAAAAATGGACATGTTGTAAGTGAAATCAAGAAAAATAAAATTGGTTTGGAAGAATACTATGTCGAACTGATGTCAAAGAAAGATGAGAAGGAGGACTAATATCGTGGGAACAACAAATGAATTACAATTTGAATCACCAAGCTTTTTTAAAAGATTAAAAGGTATGCTGGGCGTTGATTTCTATCGCTTATTCCATACTCCTATGTTTTATATTTTTCTTATGATTGCTGCATTTATTCCGGCGCTAGTATTAGGCACAACTGGTATGGAAAATCCACAGACAGGAGAAGTGGCTGCACAGTTATATTCCAATACATGGCAGGTAATTGCAGCAGAAACCCCTTTATATGTGGTTTCTAATATGGGCGAATATGCCAATATGAACATGGTTTTCATCTTTGGCGGAATTATGGTGTCCATTTTTATTGGTCATGATTATAGAAGTGGATATGTAAAACAGTTATTTACTACTCATGCAAAAAAACAGGATTATATGCTGTCTAAGTCTATCGTAGGAGCTTTTTCCATGGCTTGTATGTGTATTACCTATTTAATTGGAACGATAGCCTCCGGGTTGTTGATTAATATGCCCTTTGATGTTAATGTCGGTTCACTGGTTATTGCTATTGTAAGCAAAATGATTATGAGCTTAGGATGGGCAAGCCTTTATACATTCTTAAATGTTATTTTTAGAAGATATTTTGGTATTTCCATTGCCTCATCCTTCTTCTTTGGCACTGGTATCCTGATAATTGGTGTGGCTGCCATTCTTGGAAACAGTCCGTTGCTTAATATATTTTTATATGGTGCATCGGTTTATGCATGTTTAAGCAGCAATGCAGTTACTATAGTTGTATGCCTTGTGGTTTCTGTAGTATGGGCAGTTATTTATAACGTACTAGGCACACGTATTCTCTCAAAGAGCGATGTATATTAAGAAGGAGGCGGTCTGAATGAATGCAATAGAAATTATAAATTTAACAAAAAACTTTAAAGAAAAACAGGCCCTTTGCGGCTTAAATATGACCGTCCCAATGGGAGCTATCTATGGCTTCATCGGAGAAAACGGAAGTGGAAAATCTACAACAGAGAAACTGATTTGCGGACTTCTTGTTCCAAGTGGAGGACAAATTAAGCTCTTTGGAAAAGATTATACAGATGCAGATGTAAGAGAATTATGCGAGAGGTTCTAGTAGATATCACACAAAATTATCATTGTACCGTTGTTATTTCTTCCCATATTTTGGGAGAACTTGAAAAAATCGCAACTCATTACGGAATTGTTCGTGGTGGAAAGATGATAAAAGAGATGACAGCGGAAGAATTAGAAGCAGGATGCCGTACTTATGTGGCACTTCAGGCAAAAGAATCAAACAGATCCAAAGCTTTGCTTTCCAGTAGGTATGGAAGAGTAGAAGAAGATGAAGCAGGATATATCCGAGTATATGATACGGTAAGTCCTGAAGAAATCGTTACTTATCTGTATGAAAATGGAATTCTGATTAGTGAAATGAAAACAGATAAGATTGGTCTGGAAGAATATTATATTGATCTTATGAGAGAAAATGGCGGAAGATAGGTGGGAGGAAAAAACATGGAAATGAAATTTGAACATAATAGCTTTGGCAAAAGGCTAAAAAGCATGTTGGTAGTTGACTTCAGAAGAATGTTTACACAGCCTTTGTTTTATATAATAGTGGGCACTTGTCTTGTAATTCCAATCCTGATACTTGTCATGACAACGATGATGGATGGTTCAGTTTCTGTAAATCCGCAAACTGGTGTAGAAACAGTTGTAGAAGGCTTCGATAATACATGGCAGCTGATTGGAACTGTAAGTGAAGAAAGCAGTGAAAGTTCTGCTATGGGTGTGGATATGCTGAGTATGTGCAATATCAATTTGCTGTACTTTTTGGTAGCAGTCCTTGTTGGACTTTTTGTTTCGGCAGATTTTAGAAGCGGATATGCCAAAAATCTCTTCACAGTTCGTTCTAAGAAAACAGACTATGTAATCTCCAAAGTATTGGTTTGTTTTGTGGCAGGAGCTTGTATGATACTTGCCTTTTTTGTTGGAACAATGTTAGGTGGAGCTATTTCAGGTCTTCCTTTTGATACAGGTGTTGCAGGAACCAGTGGAATCGTGATGTGTCTGCTTTCTAAAATGCTTGTGGTTGCAGTATTTGTACCTATTTACCTTGCTGTGAGTGTTGCAGCGAAACAAAAAACATGGCTTTCCATTGTAGGTTCTTTTATGATTGGTATGCTGCTCTTTATGATGATACCAATGCTTACACCATTGAATTCTGGCATTACAAATGTTATGATATGTTTGGTAGGTGCAGTATTGTTCAGCATAATATTTGGAACCATCAGCAACCTTGTGTTGAAAAAGACAAGTTTAGTATAGGGGTACAACTGTCTTATTGTGTTAAAGGGAGGAGGGGATGAAGAAAAAATTGTAATACCAAATGGAGATGGGGTTAAAGAAAGGGAAATGAGCTATATACCAGTTCGTTTCATTATTGCAATTTTACTTATTATTAAGGTCTATATTTCAGACGATAAATATGCTATTGTGGGAACTATCAATTTAGATTACAGAAGTTTGGTACATCATTTTGAAAATGGTATCTGGTTATACCAGCATGAAGTATTAGAACCAATTAAAGCTGATATGGAAGCAACTATGAGTCAGTCAATTGAAGTGACAGATGGATTCATTAAAGAAACTTTGGTACAAAAAATAATCAGGGTTGTGGTGCGTACAGTAGCACCATTATTGTAAAAGGAGAAGGTATGAATAAAGAAAACACATATAATGCAAAATGGGTTACAGGGGAAGAAGCAATTTCACACATCAAGTCCGGACAGAGGGTATTTATTTCTCATTGTTCGGCAGAACCAGGATATTTAGTGAATTTGATTGCAGAACACAAAGACAATTATGAGAACGTTGAGATTGTACAGCTTATGCCATTAGGTCCGATGCCATTAGCAGAAAAAGGTATGGAAAAGCATTTTCACTATAATTCAATATTTGTTGGTAATTCTACAAGAAATCCGATTGCAGAAGGAAGAGCAGATTATACACCTTGCTTCTTCTATCAGGTGCCGGAGTTATTTAAGACAACTTTACCATTAGATGTGGCAATAATACAGGTGTCCAAACCGGATGAACATGGATATTGCAGTTTTGGTGTCAGTATTGACTGTATTAAGGCAGCAGCAGAGAGTGCAAAGATGGTCATTGCCCAGGTTAATGAAAATATGCCTCGTACATTAGGGGATGCTTTTATTCATATTAATGATATCGATTATGTAGTAGAGCATAATTCTCCAATTGTAGAAATACCAGTGCCGGTAATTGGAGAGGCAGAACGTGAAATTGGAAGACTTTGTGCGTCTTTAATTCAGGATGGGGATACAATACAGGTTGGAATTGGCGGTATTTCCGATGCAGTTCTTTTATCTTTAAAAGATAAAAAGGATTTGGGAATCCATTCAGAAATGCTCAGTGATGAGATTGTAGATTTAATTGAAAGCGGTGTTATTACCAATTCTAAGAAAGAGATTAACCGTGGTCTTACGGTAGTGTCTTTTGTTCTTGGAAGTAAGAAGCTTTATGATTATGTCAATAACAATCCATCTATTAAGATGCACCAGATTAGTTACGTGAATAATCCGGCTATTATTATGCAGCATAAGAATATTGTATCAATTAATTTTTGTGTGCAGGTAGACTTAATGGGACAGGTTGCTTCTGAAACGGTTGGAACAAAGCAGATTAGTTCCGTTGGTGGACAGGTGGATTTTGTCAGAGGTGTTTCCATGGCTGAAAATGGTCGTTCCATTATTGCCATGACATCGACTGCTAAGAATGGAGAGATTTCTAAGATTGTGCCATTTCTTGAAAAGGGGACACCGGTGACTACTTCAAGAAACGATGTAGACTATGTGGTAACAGAGTATGGTATTGCCAAGTTAAAAGGGCATACTCTGGCAGAGAGAGCGAAAGCTTTGATTGCCATTGCCCATCCTAAGTTCAGGGATGGATTGTTGGAAGAGTGGAATAAGAGATTTCAATAGAATGCTAAGGATGATAAAACAGGCTATGGAGTAGTTCCATAGCCTTGATTTTTGGAGTCCTATTTTAATTCATCTAACATATTAGCACAGGCTACACCAATACTTCCCGGACCTGTATGACAGGCAACGCTTAAAGAAAGTGGATCCATGTGTACATGTAAATCTGGATAAAGTGCTTTTAATTCATCCATCATGGCAAGGGCTGCTTCTTCATTCTGTGTATGGGCTACATATAAATGGAGAGTCTTGTCTTCTCTGCCTTTTGCGAAACGGGTATTGATGTCGTTTTGCAGAGCATCTAACAGAACTTTCTTTGCCTGTTTCGTGCCTCTCACCTTTGCAAAAGCATCCAACTTTTCTCCTTGAATCTGGAGTACCGGTTTAAGATTTAATACTGTTCCAATCGCTGCAGCGGCAGGAGTGATTCTTCCACCCTTTTTTAAGTACTGAAGAGTGTCTACTGTAATATAAATACTTGCTTCTAACTTGTGTGCTTCTAATATTTCTTTGATTTCTTTAGCAGATTTGCCCATTTTTGCAAGCTCGATTGCTTCCAATACGGATTCACGCTGAGTAACGGAGATGCGCTGGTTATTAACAACCTGTACCTTTCCATCATAGTCTTCTGCTAATGTACTGGCGGTTGCACAGGCACCACTGAGACCGCTGGACATTGGAATCTGTACAATTTCATCGTATTCCTTTAAGAGATTGTCCCATAAATCAAGCATATCTCCAATATTTGGCTGAGAGGTTGAAATATCAGCATCCTCACCCTGTAATTTGTAGAATTCTTCCTGTGTTAAATTAATATCTTCAAAATAATTGTCACCATTAATCATAAATGGCATTGGAATTACATGGATACCAAGTTCTTTTCCCTGTGACTGTGTAATACCACTGTTACTGTCAGTAACAATTGCAATTTTACTCATTTTTATGCTCCTTTACTAATGATACGTCTGTATAAATGTATAGTTTTATTATCTGTTGTTTTTTAAAGCAGACTGCATTATAACACAAAGTCAACCGCAAAAATAGTCGAAAATGAATACTTAAGAAAAATTTCAGAAAATCTAGTTCTCTTCTCTATATTAGGGAGACAGAGACTATAGATTAGAAGGAAAACAACAACGGATAAAAGGGCTAATGATTATAGATTAAAGGGAAAGGAATAACATTTTTGAATCAGATGAAAACTATGTTTATCAGGGTAAAATATATAAGTTTTTGGAAAAGGATAGATATTTTTTATAAGGAAGTTATTGCAATTTATAGGCAAGTTATTGTACACTATAAAAGAATATGAGTTATTGAGATATGAAGTAAATTTTATACTAAACGGAGGGAACTATGAGAAAAACGAAAATTATATGTACACTTGGACCATCAACAGATAAGGATGACGTTTTAAAGGAACTGATGCTTTCTGGAATGAATGTGGCACGTTTTAACTTCTCTCATGCATCGTATGAGGAACATGCACAGAGATTAAAGGTTTTAAGAAAGCTTCGTAATGAATTAGAACTTCCAGTGGCTGCTTTGTTGGATACCAAGGGACCAGAAATCCGTATTAAGAAGTTTAAGGATGGGAAAATTACATTAACACAGGGGCAGACATTTACATTAACAACAAAAGATGTGGAAGGAACCAATGAAATTGTTTCCGTTACCTATGCAGGACTTCCTAAGGATGTGGAAGTAGGTTCTCTTGTTTTGATTGATGATGGTTTGGTAGCTATGAAGGTTATGGAAAAGGATGATGAAAAGGTTGTCTGCGAAGTGCAGAATGACGGTGCCATTTCCGATAATAAGGGTGTTAACCTTCCGGGCACAGATATTTCCATGCCATTTATTAGTGAAAAAGACAGACAGGATATTATTTTTGGTGCACAGAATGGTTTTGACTTTATTGCGGCATCTTTCACAAGATGTGCAGATGACATTCACCAGGTTCGTCAGATTCTTAAGGAAAATGGCGGAGAATATGTTCAGATTGTTGCCAAAATTGAAAATATGCAGGGTGTAGGTAATATTGATGAAATTATCGAAGCTGCAGATGCGATTATGATTGCCAGAGGAGATATGGGTGTAGAAATTCCAACTGAAGAAGTGCCAGTTCTCCAGAAGATGATTATTAAAAAGGTATATAAAGCAGGCAAACCAGTTATTACAGCAACACAGATGCTGGATTCCATGATGAAAAATCCAAGACCTACAAGAGCAGAGACAACAGACGTTGCCAATGCTATCTACGATGGTACAAGCGCAATTATGTTATCTGGTGAAACAGCTGCCGGCAAATACCCTGTACTTGCATTACAGACTATGGTTCGTATTGCAGAACGTACAGAGCAGGATATCGATTATGTAAAACGCTTTAATACAATCGAATTAGAAGCACCGGATGTAACATCTGCGATTTCTCATGCGACATGTACAACTGCTCATGATTTAAATGCAAAAGTAATTATTACAGTAACAAAATCTGGTAGAACAGCTAGAAAGATTAGTCAGTTCCGTCCGGCTCGTCCAATTATGGGCTGTGCAATTCACCCACAGACTTGCAGACAGTTAAATCTTTCCTGGGGTGTAATACCATTCCACCTTCGTGAAGAAGATGATACGGAAGTGTTATTTGATAATGCCATCAAGGCAGTAAAAGCAAAAGGTTATGTAGCAGATGGAGATTTAGCTGTTATTACAGCAGGTGTTCCACTTGGTAGAACAAAGGATTCCAACCTTTTAAAGGTACAGGTAATTGGAGAATCAAGCGAGTTCTAAATAAATTAAGACAAGGGATTTATAAGTTGAATCCCTTGTCTTTTTGTATATTATTAGGCAAACTTATGATTGGTATAAGAAAATAATAAGCCATAAAACAAGGACAAATCTTAGAATATATGATAAGATGTAACTGTTCAGAGCCAAGCAAAATTTAGAATAAAAGGCAACTTTAAGATTAATTTCGTGAGATAACAGGAGGAAATTACAATGGATTACAAGAACGCAGGCGTGGATATTGAAGCTGGCTATAAATCAGTAGAACTTATGAAGAAACATATTCAGGAGACTATGAGGAGTGAAGTGCTGACTAATATCGGTGGTTTTTCAGGAGCATTTTCCATGAAGAATTTCAAAGATATGGAAAATCCAACTTTAGTTTCCGGTACTGATGGTGTAGGAACAAAGTTAAAATTAGCTTTTGAATTAGATAAACATGACACAATTGGTATTGACTGTGTTGCAATGTGTGTAAACGATATTGCTTGTGCAGGTGGAGAACCATTATTCTTCCTTGACT
>CAZRLE010000042.1:0-14406 GCA_964600705.1 uncultured Lachnoclostridium sp.
TCTACCATTACGGATAATCAAATCAATGGCATGGCAGTGGTCTTCCACATAAAGCCAGTCACGGACATTTTCCCCTTTGCCATACACAGGAAGTCTCTTATCATTTAAGGCGTTAGCTATCATAAGAGGAATCAATTTTTCCGGGAAATGGTATGGTCCATAGTTATTGGAGCATCTGGAAATTGTTACAGGCACCTTGAATGTACGATGATAAGCCTGCACTAATAAATCTGCAGATGCTTTTGATGCAGAGTATGGACTGGAGGTATGAAGTGGAGTTTCTTCTGTAAAGAATAAATCCGGTCTGTCCAGCGGCAAATCGCCGTATACTTCATCAGTGGATACCTGATGATAACGAGTAATTCCATACTGACGGCAGGCATCTAACAATACACCAGTTCCTAAAATATTAGTCTTTAAGAAGATTTCCGGGTCTTCAATGGAACGGTCTACATGACTTTCTGCTGCAAAGTTCACGATAACGTCTGGTTTCTCTGTTTCAAATAAATCAAATACTAATTTTCTATCTGTAATGTCACCTTTCACAAACTTAAATTTAGGATTATCCATAACAGGAGCTAAGGTTTCCATATTTCCTGCATAAGTCAGGACATCCAGACAGATAATCTCATCCTCAGGATGATTCTTTAACATATAATGTACAAAGTTTCCACCGATAAAACCAGCTCCGCCAGTTACGATTATTTTCATGGTAAATTCTCCTTTTTCATTTCTATTCTTGAGTTTTCATATATTGCATTCACTTCGCATAATGGCAGTTATGTGAAGCTGCAAAATACGAAAACTCAAATTTTATTTACTGTACTTAAAGTCAATATCACTTTCTGAAAGCTTTGGTGCTTTCAAATCCTTTTCTGATAAAATAGGATTCTCAATCCCCCAGTCCACACCAATGTCAGGGTCATTCCAAATAATATTTCTGTCTGCTTCTGCATTATAAAGATTATCTACCTTATATAAAAACTCCACATTTTCAGTAAGAGTCACAAAACCATGTAAAAATCCTCTTGGGACTAAAAGCTGACGATTATTCTCTGCTGATAATTCTACCTTAACCCATTTCTTATAAGTAGGTGAGCCTTCACGCATGTCCACAATAACATCTGCAATGGCGCCTCTGACACAACGAACTAATTTAGCCTGTGCCGCATCTCCCTTCTGGAAATGAAGTCCGCGAAGAGTTCCTTTCTGTGCGGAGAAGGAATGGTTATCCTGTACAAAATTGTAGTGAAGCCCTGCATCTGCCATTGTCTTTTCAGACCAGCTTTCCATAAACCATCCACGATTGTCACCGAAGACTCTTGGTTCTAATATATAAGCATCTTTTAATCCTGTTTCAATTACGTTCATTTCGTCCTCCTTGTTTTTCCGTCTGAAAATGCGAGCCCCCAAGCGAGCAGAGGGCACTACTCCAGATATTTACCATCCATAACATCTTTCAAATATGCACCATACTGGTTCTTTTTATAAATTTCATAGATTTCCATCAACTGGTCTTTCGTAATCCAATGATTTAAATATGCAATTTCTTCCAAGCATGCAATCTTACGATGCTGATGAGTCTCAACCGTATATACAAAGTTTGTTGCATCCACTAAAGAAGCATGTGTTCCAGTATCTAACCAAGTAAATCCCTGTCCAAGAAGCTCTACTTCTAATTCACCATTTTCCAGGTAAATGCGGTTCAAATCTGTAATTTCCAATTCACCACGCTTAGATGGCTTTAAGGATTTGGCATATTCTACTACCTTATTGTCATAGAAATAAAGTCCGGTTACACAATAATTGCTCTTTGGATGTTCCGGTTTTTCCTCAATAGAAATCGCATTTCCATTGGAATCAAATTCTACAATACCAAAACGTTCCGGATCATCTACATAATAACCGAAAATAGTAGCACCTTCACGCTTGTTAGCCGCATTACGAAGACGTTTATTCAGACCATGTCCTGCAAAAATATTGTCACCTAAAATCATGGCAACATTGTCATTACCAATAAACTCTTCACCTATAATAAATGCCTGTGCAAGTCCATCTGGTGAAGGCTGCACTGCATAACTAAGTTCAATTCCAAATTGGTGTCCATTCCCTAATAATTCCTTAAAACGAGGGGTATCATCCGGTGTGGAAATAATCAAAATCTCGCGAATCCCTGCATTCATCAATACAGACAATGGATAATAAATCATTGGTTTGTCATATACCGGCAATAACTGCTTGGATGTTACCTTTGTAAGCGGATATAAACGGGTGCCGCTGCCACCTGCTAAAACGATACCTTTCATGGGGAAACCTCCTTCATGTATGTTATGTGTTTATTCAAGCGCACTATTATATTTGTCTACAATCCCAATATAAACCATGACGTTACGTCATTGTCAAGTTTTTTATGTCCAAATATATTCTTTTCCTAAATCCCCATATATATCTTTTTATTTACACCTTTCGTTTCTATCTTCTACAATCCGCCAATATATTTAGAAAGTTAATTTTTCGCCACCCACACACCAGCTTCTTTCGTAATATGAATAGCACCTAATTTTTCTATTTTTCCATTTAGGAATCCTGTGAATTCTTCATAGCGGTTTGCCAAAATCTCCTTCTGGTTGCCATGACAGGATAAAATATAGTCCGCCAACGCTTTTGCATCATCCACTATCAGTTCATCCTCGTACATTCTAAACTCTACATTTGCAAAATGTCGTTCTAAAATCTCTCGTCCATTTTCTAAGCCAAACTGCTCATATAAAGCAACTTCTGTAAGCTTAATACGTGAATCAAATTCCTGTACCAGTTCCGTAATTTCTTTCATGTGATTCTTTCCATAGGTGCTGGCATAAAGAATTCCATCCTGCTTTAAAACCTTTGTAAACTCTTCTAAAGACTCATCTAAATTTTTAATGTAAAAAAGAACGTGGTTCGCAATAAGAATATCCACATTTTTACTCTTTTCAAAATATTTCTTTACAAACTGCTGAACCTGCCCTTCAATTCCTGCCTCCAATATCTTATAGAGGAATACGCCCGGATACCTTGTCACCAACTGTTCTCTTGCCGCTTCTACCATTCCTTCGGAGATATCCGTTAAACAAATCATTTTATTTTCCAGCTTCTCCTTACAAGCACTTCTCCATAGTTCCCCATTACCACAACCGATTTCCAAAACATTATTATTTTCATCAAAATCAATCTGGGAAAGTAACCACGGAAACCAGCCTATTGGATTCTTAGAATACTTCTCATGGAGTTCAATACGAATGTTCAAATTAGAAGAATTCTTGTATTGCTCAACCAAATCCTTTTCCATATTGGTCAAATGAATCAACTTGAGCATCTGAGACCAGTCCACTCCCCCTGTCTTATCCAGCATTTTCTTCGTATTTAAAAGTGCATTTTCCACCATTTCAAGGTGCGCCCTTTTCTTCTCAATCAAACCAATCTGTAAATCTAAAGACTGCTTCATATTATCTGCGGTATCATAAATCGTCATTGCGCCTATTTCTTCCAAAGAAAATCCCAGGTATTTTAATGCCAGAATCTTCTGCAGCTTCACAAAATCCTCGTCCGTATACAAACGATAACCAGCCTCACTGTGATGACTTGGTTTCAAAATCCCCTGCTTGTCATAATAGCGAATCGTTCGAATCGTCACATCTGCTTTCTTTGCAAATGCACCGCTGGTGTAATAATTCTTCTCTGTGCTCATAACCCTTCTCCACTTCAACTATCCTAAACCACTAAAAATCCGTCCTATTAAACTATTCTATTATTATTATATAACCTTACTATCAAATTATAAAGACAAAAACGAAAAGAGCTCTCTGTCTAACTGTTCCTACAGTCTGACAAAAAGCTCTTTTTATCCCCCTCCCATTTTCAACAAATCTTGCACGAAAGCAAGATATCCATAGCAATGAAAATGCGAAAGCTTACTATGGATTATCACGAACGAATAGTAGTATACTCTTAGTTGTACACTTTTACAAGAGGGAAATGGAAAATTTTGAAAAATTGCGGAGCATTTTTACTTTATAGTACAAACTTTCCTACAAAATAAAAACAGCATTTTGAATGCCCCTCTCAAAAACATTCAAAATGCTGCCTTTATTCCATCTCTCATTTTTCGAACTTGTTTAGTATACCACTCTTTCAGAAAAAGTCAAGAAGATTTTTTCGATATTTTTCGATAAGTGATATTGTCTTATTACGCTACACAATAGATATTTAAGCCACCCTATAGATATGACGATAATATACGCCCATTCTTTTCATCCTATTATACTCATCACCTCTGCACAACTCATAGCTAACTTCCTTGCATTCCATAATTATCAAGTCTTCCATATGCACACCTAACAGCACACTGAGTGCATATAAATGCTCTAACGATGGCATTACCTTTCCTTTAAACCATCTATAAACAGGTTGAGGACAAGATAACTGTAAATATTCCTGAATGTTCTTAACACTATAGCCAGCAGATGTAATCAAATACTTTAATCTAGCTCCTGTTTTCTCCATATCAATATTAAAATGCTGCACTATCAAACTCCTCTATCTCATTTATACAATAACTTTACCAAACATTTGAAAATATTCCTTTGCTTCCTGCAATGTGATATTCAGTTTTCTTTGTAATCGCTCTAATATATCACTCTCAGAAATGCCAAATTCAATCCCTGATTCAACAATCCCTTTAGCCTCACCTTCGAGCTTTCCTTCAAGCTTTCCTTCTTTTTTTATCTCATCAAAAAGATTACACATAGTTCCCGCTCCTTTCGCAAAATCATTATAATTCAACTGTAGATTTGCTGTTCCTGCAACCGTCATAACCACAGACTTATCTGTAGCATGCTTTTCGCTATATTCAATAGCTTTTTGCTTTGCTACTCTTTTAGATAAACTTCTATCCAGTATAATTTGCAATAAATTAAATAAATCCTTGTTATTCATATTATGAAACACCAAATCATTCTTTCGCGCTTCCACCAAAAGCATTTTATAGTCATTGACATAAGATTTCATTGGTTCTGAAATACAAAGCATGTCATGTAATGAAACTGCTCCATCCCATGCTTTATCCCCATAATATATCACTATTGTTATTACCGGAATAAACCTATCTGTCTTCTTCATCTTTGACAAAAATTCATCCTCATCTAATCCAATAGTATGCTCATACTTCTTGGTATTATCATCATACTGCTTTTTGTAACTACCATAATCATATCCCATTACTCTCATAGGCATCGCATAATGAATATGCTCTTGATTCTCTATTCCCAGCAACACAAGTTCCGCTCCCTGCACCGTTGCTGTTTTATGTACTTTAACTACATCTCTTGCAGCAATCATACTTTCTGCATATTCCCTGTGCTCTATCACGGAAGATTCATCCGTATCTATATCTTCCAATTCTTCCGGATTGATCAACTGTTCCCCTTTAAATAATACCGCATTAAAGAAATCTGCAAAATGGCCATTATCTCTCCAATATTCTTTTAACACAACATCTGGTTTTAACTTTTGGTTCTTCTTAGACATAATACCCCTCCCCTGTATTTTATAGTATACTGTCAGCAAGCTATAAATAAGAAAACGACGGGCATTCTTTTGTTTATAGCATATAGTATCTATTCTATTTAATCAAGTGCATTTTGTACTATTTTTACTGATTTCATTATAATTTTACCTCACTCATCTGCCCTTGTCATTGGACAAAAAGTCCAATCACCCAGTTCCCAAACTGCTAATGAGGACAGACCTACAAAGATATACTTCCAGTCACTCATATTGGAATCGTTGATTTTTCCCCATTCCCTGAAAATAAGCAATTTTATTCTGAATATTATCTAAGAGAAACAAAAACCAATCACAAGTATAGTGACAAATTGTGCATTCGTATGTTAAACTTAACACAGATAGAAAATGTAACTGATGAAGAGCGACAGTCTACCCTATACCAATGGGCAAAACTCTTCAGAGCCACAACTTGGGAGGAGATTAAGATGTTAGCCAACAAAGATTCTTCTATTTCCGAATTCACATCTACATTGTATGAAATGAGTGAAGATGAAAAAATATATCAACAATGCTTGGCTCGTGAACGCTATGAGCGCGATAAGCTTTCTTGCGTTGCTTATGGAAAAAAGCAGGGCCTTGAAGAAGGGCTCAAAGAAGGCCGCATAGAAGGACTCAAGGAAGGCCGCAAAGAAGGACTCAAGGAAGGGCAGAATCTGATAACGACTTTAAACCTCAAATTACTTGAAGCCAACCGTCTTGATGACCTTAAACGTGCTTGTTCTGACCCTGAATATTTGCAGCTGTTACTCAAAGAATTCAACCTTTAATTACAAATTTTAAAGGCAATAGGGAACACAGCCTTGCCTTTGTTCCCTATTGCCTCTTTTACCTTTGCAAAACAATCTTTAAGATAAATCCCTTATTTAATAATTGCTCTCAGAAATACCAAATTCAATCCCTCATTTTAGTCAAGGAATCTAAATCAAATTTTCCTGCTCGAATTCGATGCCATACTTTAAAATACACTGTTTCAGTTCTTCTAACTCTCCTGCATTGATTTTTTCCAACTTTTCCCGTTTTTCGGTTTCTAATTTAAATCCCTTTTTCTCTTTTAAGGTATTTTCATATGTTATCTTATCCATAAACAATGGCTTTATTTTAGGAAACACCTTATCTTTCATAAACAGAAAAATACGGATTCCACCATAATCCATATCGCCCCAATGAAAGACTTCCACAGTGGAATCGATCAACTTCTCAACTTTTTTCAAAAATACTCTTTCCTTGGGTGACAGAAATCCATGGGTATAAATATAAAGAATTTGAGGGTCATATTTTTGTTCTTCATAATTGGCCTTATTTTCGATAGAAACAATTTTCTTTACTTCTTTTAAAGATACTGGCTCTGCATGGGAAAGAGTCTGGGCATTTAAAACAGTTCCATAACGCATAGATGATGTATCCACAAGCGCTCCATCAATACTGTAAACAATTCCACCTTTCCACTCCAAAGTCTGGGAATAGGTAAGAATTCCATGTTCTGCAAGAATATCCTTTTCTTCCATTACATCTTTTTCATTTTGAACTTTTGAAGAATAATTGGCTAAAATAGTTAAAATTCTTGTTCTGTAACTATTTTCAAATGCTTTGGAATTATCTAATACATCTGCACTAAACTTTCTTTCCCAAATATCGTTCTTTAATTTTACAAGTGCATTTAATATTTTAAAAATATTTTCGTCATTTACATTATCGTTTTCGTTTATACTTCCCTTTTCTAATTGCTCATAAAGAAATTGATAATAATCCAACAGCCATCTCTCATCCGTCTGCTCTATTTGCTTTTTAAGGAACTCTTTTCTTTCTATAATTGCCTTTCTTGGATTTGGCATTTTTTCATATTCAAATAAAGCATCTGCTTTTTCTAAGGGAAATACTATCTCTTTTACATCTTGGTTAACAGTTGTGTAGACAACCGAAATAATACCTGCTTTTTCTAAATCACTCACTTGTTTCAGAAAATTCTTCCTGCCTCCAACGGTTTCTAGCATTTCATAAATGCTATCTTTCCCACCAGATGAAGCTGACGAACTGCGTTTATAATGCTTGGACCCTTTACCCTTTCCAGCACGCCAATCTTTTGTATTAATTTTTTTTAATATCCACTGTCCTACCGTTTTCGGTCTACTTTTATCCACGATTTATTCTTCCCCTTCCATCAGTCTCAGATAATCCCCCTTATCAATATGCATCATGGAAATCTGATTATTAAATCGCCGGAATCCGTACACACAGTCCACATTACGAATCAAAGAATGCAGTCGTTCATCTGGTACACAGACAATCAACTGTAAATCCATCTGTCTTGCATAATTAAGACACACCGCACTTCGCTCCTGATCCATCTTAGAAAACGCTTCATCCAAAAGCACCAATTTTATCTTAGAATCACGGTTACTCTGCTGCATATAAAGCATAGCAAATCCGGCAAGTAATGCTACATATTTTGGATTCTGACCTTCTCCACCAGAATCACGTCCAGCCATTTCGTCTACAAAGTTTTCACGAATGACATTTCCTTCTGAATCAGAAACCTGTTCAAACATACTGAAGGATAAATAGTTGCGATAATCAGCATACTGCTCCATTTCCTTCATTCTAGCTTCTCTTTGGTGTTCGTCACCCTCCCTTACTGGCATGAATTTCTCAACCAACAGCTTAATTTTCTGCTCATATTTCTGATAAAATTCATCCTCGCCAAAGCTTAACTGTCCATCAAAACCATTATTATCAATATTTTTTGTATCCAGTTCTGGTGCTGTCAACATTTCGTAAAACTGACCATTTTCATTTTTTGCAGGTTCAATTTTAATCTGATAAATACTGTCTGAGAAATTTGTCTCACGAAGTAGACGATTAATTGCATGGGTATGACGTCTTGCCGCATTGATATCCCCGTGGATGGTTGCAATTACATTTTCACGAAGACTCTTATAAATAAAGTTACACTGTTCTTCAAATTCCTTTTGGTATTTTGGTTCATAGTTGCTACGATAGTCATTCAACAGCTTTTCATAAGGCTCATTGGTCTTTTCCACACCACTAAAATCAAATGCCGGATAAATGGCATTAAATCGGTTTCTGATACGATGAAGTTCATCCGTTTCATCCTGTTCCCGTTCAAGTAAGACTGCTAATTCCTTTTCTTTTTCACGTTTTACAGACTGTCCCGAACGATTTTTAAGAATTTCCAAGACTTCACTTTCCACTTTTTCATTTGGAACATAACCCATTAATTTTTCAGAAAGACTGCTTTCATGATTAACCAGATTCGTAGTCAGACTACCTTTGTTTCCTTCACAACTCTTAATATTATCTCCTACTTCTTTCTGTTCCTTTTGAATGTTCTCTTTCGTAGCAATCAGTTTTCTTTGTTTTTCCTCTAACTCCTTATACTTTCCTTCTTTTAAAATACGAATGGCTTCTTTTAATTCTTCCATTTCCTTTAAAACATCTTCCAACTGGTCCAAAGCCCCTGCAAGTCTTACAAAATAAGCCGGTTCGTTATTCAGAGTTTCAAAATCTCTGGTTGCTTTTAACCCATTGATTGTAGATACCAGTTCTGTGTATCGAATTTCTAGTTTTTCCAGTTCCACTCTGTATTCTGCCAATTTTTCCTTGGAAACCCTGCTGCCAATGCAGGCATATTTTGTATAATCATCTTTTCTTAAGTGGCGAAAAATAAAATTACTATAAGAATAACAGTCTGGTGTCACACCATCTCTTACCTGCTCTAGTTCCTCCACGGAACGACATTTCTGAATATGTCCCAGATAATGCTTCAGACACTTATCCACATAAGCGAATTCTGTTTTTACTGCCTCATAAAGAGAATTTTCCTCTGCATCTCTTCCATTTTCCTGAATAGCTTTTGTGTTAATTAAATCCACCGTCTCAAAACGTTTCATACTGCGGAAAATCATGGCAGCTTCATGGGCATACTGTGGTTCTGTTACAAGGGAAAGCTTCAAACGCCCCATTCTTCCTTCGATGGCATCCTTCCACTCCTTATCCTCCACGTCAAAAAGGTCAGCAAATACAAAAACCTTAATCTTCTTTTTAAACCAGTCTGTAAGTCTGTGTTCCAAAGCAATCCTTGCATCATTTAAAGGCTTTGGATATGTCTTTCTTCCATTTTCCAAATCCTCCACCTTGATGCGAAGTTCACCCAGTTCCTTCCCCAAACTGCGCTCCTGCTCTCTGTAATCCTCTAACAGTTCTTCCATGTTTTTCTTTTCATTCTTAATAGAATTTTTCAGTTGTTCACACCGTTCTTCTGTTACCTTCCCTTTTGAAAACCCTTCAATTTGATGAACAAAAACATTGCTGATATAGTCAGCAAGTACTTCATCTTCCGTCCATCTTTGAAGACCTTGAAGCACTCTCCGCCATTGCTCACTATCTTCCTGTAACATTCGGCTTCTTTTCTTTAATTCTGCAAGCTGGTCTTCCTTTCTGCCCAAATCACTAGACATTAACTCAGCGGATACCTTAATCAGTTCATTTTCCACCTCTGTAAACTGTCCATTTAATTTTTCTTCTTTTTCCTGATATTTTTCAAGGTCAGCTTCTAACTGTGCAATACTCTCTTTTTCTATCTCAATACGCTCTTTTAATTCCTCGATTTCAATGCAACGAATCAGGCGGTTATTTTCAAAAATAGCAATACTAGTTGCCTGTTTACGGAGTCCTGCTTCTTTTATCTCTTCCAGCAAATCAATCTTCTTTTTCAGTTCCTTGATTTTCTCTGTAATCTCACGATAAGTACCGAGCTGGTCACTGATTTTTTCAATAACATCTCCCGTATTCTTAGGAAACATATAATCTTTAATAAACTGCCCTGTTCCATTGGTCATTTTAAGAGCAATGGCGCTCTTTTCCATAGTTACAAAACGGGCTCCATCAATATATCCAAGGATTCCATCATATAACACAGTAAGATAAGCTTCCTTCGATGGATAAATACGATTTATATCCACTCTTCCTCTGTTATCCATTGACATCTTTCTGGCATCAATCAGACTGCGAATCTCTCTATTCGTATATGGACTTCCCGACTTGGATAAATAATTGTCCTCCGGCATCTTTCCAGAATGACTAAAATACATGTATTTTTTGATTTCTCTGTCATTTTTCTTTACCTCAAATGCCATACCGACACAACTAAACGTATGCGTTCCCGTATCCTCAATCTCCAGCACAATTGTTGTGCAGAAATCTTTCCCTCCACGATTGGCTGAACCATCCTTTTGTTCACCACGAAGATAACCAAGAACACTTCGCTTATTCTTAGCATCATCGGCTGCCTTATTCAAAAAGTTAGAAGAAAGACTTCCATATAAAATAACCTGTATCGCATCCATAACCGTAGACTTACCAGAACCACTTTTTCCGCTAAACAAGTTGACATATTCATTAAATTCCAAAATTTTATGTTCGATGCCACCCCAGTTATTCAAACACATCCGGGTAAATATCTTCTTCGCCTGTTTCACTTACGGACACCTCCTGTTCTTCTGCAAACTCTAGTCCAGCCTGTCCTAAGACATTTTCCTCTAATACTTCCTCGTATTCCTGCAAAAGTTCCTGAATACTTGTGGAAGCACAGAAAATATTTACTGTACTATAAATATAAATTGGTGTGTCATCCTCCACATTAGCAATAGCACCAGGCACCTCAATAATCTGGTGAGTTTTCAGTAACAATAAAGCCTCTCTCCACTCCTGTCCATTGAGCCTTCTTGTAATTAAATTTGTATCAATTCCGTACTGACGAATTTCTCTCAAATTAGTTACTGTGGCATTTAAACCTTCCCCCATGATTTTGTCATGATAAATCATCTTTAATAAAATCAAAATCTTTGTTGTAACCAAATTAAGCTTCTCCGTTAAAACACCATCTCCTACAATACGGAAGATATGCTCCTGTGGGTCATGAATCAGTTCACAGTCCAGCACCGCAAAATAATCTGCTATAAATTCTCTATGTCTTGAACAAACACGGTATTTGGGATTATCCGTCTGAATTAAAGTTACCGGATCACATTTCACCTGTAGAATGCAGGTCTGACGGAACAAATCCTGTATCGTCTTTTTTATATTGTTCATTTCATTTTGAGAAATCTCTTCTAATTCTTTAAACATTTTTTCCCTCCATAATAAGCTTCGAGAATCGGAAACCTCCTTCTGACTCCAATTCTTCTCCCAGCTCAATCTCCGTATCCGTCAACTGACTTTCTGTTGCCTGCTGCCATATAAACATCAATTTCTCCAAATCCTCTATATTCTGCACGGTTTCCTTTGTAGTTACAAACCTTCCATTCTGCATATTTTTCTGCTTAAACGCATTCAATTCCTTCTGAGTATATAAAGGCTTTGGAATAAAGTCCGCCATTTCCCTGTCAGATACTTTATTCTCCGTATCCACAGGCTCCGGATGAAAACCACCATCACCCGAATCCCTTCTGCTATATAAGCTATTATCATTTAACACTCTAAATTGGGAAGATAAAAATAGCTTATCACTAAACCTTTCCAAAATCACATCTTTATCCTTGCTTCTATCCAGCAAATTAATAAGCTTAATAATAGTATCTCCATCACGCATTCCCTCATTGGAAATATAATGAAGGCGGGCCAGTGCTCTCTTAGCGAAAATAGCTTTCTGTTCAATCAATTTGTTATATTTACGTTCAATCAGGTCAAATTCACGTTCCACCTGATAGACCAGACTTCCAGCTTCTTCACACTGCTCCAACCTTTTTTCTGCACGCAAAAAAGGAAGCGTTTCCTTTTCCAAATCCTTCTGTAATCCCAAAACCCTTCCCTTTTCCAATTCATTGTCATTTATAATCTTGCTAATAAGCTCCTTTACCGCTTCTTTGTAACGATAAAAACTGTCTGTTGTAGTCAAAATTGCATACTTCTTACTGTCACTATTATTAATCTCCCGAACCAGAACTTCCTGAATGCCCAGAAAATCTTTTTTGTCTGCCAACTGTTCAAAATAAGGACGCATTCCATCCTGCATATTAGACAAAAGCTGTCCCAGATTCTTAGATGTATTCACTGCTGATTTCAAAATACTGTTATTCTTTTCATCATCAGAATAATAGGTAAAAAGGGCACTATAAATAGAAAGAATACTTTCTCTCTCCTTACTGTCATCCTCACTGTTTATTTTCTTAAAAAGCTCCACATACAACTGGCTGTATTCTGGAAAAGAAATCACATACTGATTCAGCTTTTCATCATAATCACTTTTAAGCCATCCCCAGTCGATAAGTTTCTTTAAAATACCTGCTGAAGAAAAATCTGTCATCTGCTGTCCTGCTGCCGCTTCCTCTTCCAATTCCACCTGCCACTCAATATTGGCTCGTGCAATTGCTTCACTAATTACAGCTTTTGATTCCTCTACTGTAAGTCCAATTGCTCCAAATGTTCTGCTATTTTCCTCGTAAAGTTCCACTAGGAAAATCATATACGAATCCATATTTCTTGTTCGAAACAGTTTATAAAAATCCTTTGGTATTCGTTTCTTTAAAATCATAGAATCACCTTTTTATCCTCTGTTTTAGATGGTTAGTAAAATTAAGTTACCACATAAAAACTTTCAATCCAAAAATCCGTTATACTACTCACTACGATTAGTATAACGGATTTTATTATTAAATACAAATGATTCTTCTTGCATTTCCTCCAGTGTGGTTGTATACTATCTCTATCAATAACAATTTCTTTTTGTTCTAATTCAATATCTGTAATTATCTTACATTCTAATTTTCTATTAGTTCATTTAGAATTCCGTTCTTGATAATCTAAAAATTCTATATGAGGAGGTCAATCTATGACTAAAAATTTTACAAAAGAAACCCGTAAACCAACCATCCAATCTTCTGCATCTCTATTGGACAATCTCGAACATTTAACCGGTACTCTTGATATCAAACCCAAGAACGACTATATGTTCCGCGCAGTACTGCAAAGTAATAAAAAAGCGCTTAAGGGACTTCTATCTGCCCTACTTAGCATTTCTATTGAAGATATGATTGATGTTGACATTCTAAATCCAATCAAATTAGGCGAGGCATTTGATGAGAAAACCATTGTCCTTGACCTAAATATTCTTCTTAACAATGGTAAAATAATCAACCTTGAAATGCAAATTCTCAACCAAGGTGATTGGTCCGAACGCTCTCTATATTATCTTTCAAAAAACTATGCTCAACTAAAACGAGGACAGACCTACAAAGATATACTTCCAGTCACTCATATTGGAATCGTTGATTTTTCCCCATTCCCTGAAAATAAGCAATTTTATTCTGAATATTATCTAAGAGAAACAAAAACCAATCACAAGTATAGTGACAAATTGTGCATTCGTATGTTAAACTTAACACAGATAGAAAATGTAACTGATGAAGAGCGACAGTCTACCCTATACCAATGGGCAAAACTCTTCAGAGCCACAACTTGGGAGGAGATTAAGATGTTAGCCAACAAAGATTCTTCTATTTCCGAATTCACATCTACATTGTATGAAATGAGTGAAGATGAAAAAATATATCAACAATGCTTGGCTCGTGAACGCTATGAGCGCGATAAGCTTTCTTGCGTTGCTTATGGGAAAAAGCAGGGCCTTGAAGAAGGGCGTGATCAAATCAACAAATTAAACCATCTACTGATTGAATCCAACCGTCTTGACGACCTTAAGCGCTCCACTGCCGACTCTGCATATCAGGCAGAACTACTCAAAGAATTCAACCTTTAATTACAAATTTTAAAGGCAATACGGAACACAGC
>CAZRLE010000043.1:0-14320 GCA_964600705.1 uncultured Lachnoclostridium sp.
CCAATCCCAATGTCCAGTTTTCGATATAGTATAAATCATGTTCAATTCGAAGTCTTATGGAAGTATCCCCACGGTATCCATTTACCTGTGCCCAACCGGTGATTCCAGGTCTAACCTGATGTTTAATCATGTAGCGAGGAATTTCTTCTTTGAATTTTTCAACGAAGTGAGGACGTTCCGGTCTTGGACCGATTAAGCTCATATCACCTTTTAATACGTTGAAGAACTGTGGAAGCTCATCGAGACTGGTGCGACGGATGAATTTACCCACTGGTGTAACACGGGTGTCGTTGATGGTTGTCCAAGCCAGTTTTTCTTTTTCCGGAGCCTGTTGTGCCATGGAGCGGAACTTATACATGGAGAATTCCTTGTTGTGAAGTCCTACTCGTGTCTGCTTAAAGATAATCGGACCTGGTGAGGTCAGTTTAACCAAGACAGCTACCACAAGCATTGGAATAGAGAAGATAATAATGGCTACGATAGCACCGAAGATATCTACAATTCGCTTGATAACCTGATTAAACATATTGCTTAATGGAACGTTACGAATGTTGATAACTGGTAAACCATAAAGGTCTTCTGTGTATGGTTTAGATGAAATAATGTTGTTATAGTCTGGAATAAACTTTGTGTGTACACCAGATTTTTCACATTTTGCAACCAGATGTTCAAGCTTTGCATATTCGTTGATGCTAAGAGCAATGGCAATCTCATCTAACGCATTTTTGCTTAAAAAGTCCTGTAAATCGTCTAAGGTTCCAACTACCGGAATTCCTAGATATTCATGTCCCTTTGGAAGGGTGTCATCCAAGATTCCGTGAATCTGATAGCCCCATTCTGCATTGTTACGGATACGTTTGATGTAGCGTTCTGCTGCACGGCTGTATCCGACGATGAGAACATGCTTTAAGTTATAGCCCTTCTTGCGGAAATGGCGGAGTACAGATACAAGAACAAATCGGAATGTAATTGCTAATGTAGTATTCAGTACAAAGAAAAACGCCAAAAACCAACGAGAGGTATCACTAAATACCTTGAAATAATCCATAACTGCAATGGAGGAACTATCATTTGGTGCAGTCTTAAAAATTACCATTAGGAATGTGAAATACACAATTCCTATCAGGTTAGAGGACAATACACTAAAAATTGTTGCGCTGCGATGTCTGGAACGTTTTGGTCCATACATATTACATTTATGATAGATAAGTAAGTATCCGGGAATAATCAGAATTAACATTCGGGTATAAATATATAACGGATAAAAATAGTTGTTTACCTTCAAATAAGAAACGTTGTAGGTAAGTGGGCTTGTAAATCGAAGTACATAAGCCAAAATAAATGAAATCACTATGATAAGAATATCAATGATAACATGCACTTGATTTAAAAGCTTCTGGTTGTCTTTTATCATAATAAGCACCTGCTTTACTAGTTGTAGTTATGTGTGCCGAAAAAAGGCACAGCCTATACATTATAATACAAGAAAATGGAAAGGTAAACAACAAAATTTTTCTTACGATTTAGTGAATTTTTTGTGTCCATATCCCCTTGTGTGAAGATAAAGTGTCATGTTCACAAATTAATCACAAAAAAAATCACAAATTGGTCACAAATAGATGTTATGATGAAGATGTTTAAAGGAAGGAGAAACATATTATGCGTGATGAATTTAACAACGAAAATGGATATAAAAATAATGAATGTAATAATAATGATACTGTAAATGAACAGGGAACGGTTAATTTTGAACTGGTAAATCCTACGGAGTCTGAGGTTGCGGTTACAGAGGAGAGAAAGCCGGATTATGACCTTTGGGACGGAAAGGAGCAAGGTCAGAACTCTAATCAGGATTATGGGCAGAGACGGACACAGTATAGCGCCCCTACTTATGGATACCAAAGTGGACAGAATAACAATAGAAATAATGCCTATTCTTCTCCATATAACCAGCAGTCCAATTATAGTCAGTCAACATATAAGCAGTCTGATTATGATGGTAACAGAGGGCATGATAGCTTGGGAAATAGCGGGAAAAAGAATGATGGCAAAGAAAGCTTTGGTAAGAAGCTTTTAAAGACTGCTGCAATTGCAGCGGTATTTGGTCTTGTTGCCGGAGTAGTGTTCCAGGGAGTGAATGTTGTATCTGGTAAGCTGTTAGGAAATGAAAGTACTACAACGACAACACAGGATGTTAATGAAATTGAAGTGACAACGACACAGACACCATCCATTACCACATCAGTGAGTACAGATGCAGAAGCATTGGTAGAAAATACTATGCCTGCCATGGTTGCGATTACAAGTACCATTGTAGAAGATTACAGATACTTTGGACATACCTTTTCACAGGAAGCAGAGGGAAGTGGTTCTGGCATTATTGTTGGAAAGAACGATGACCAGCTTCTAATTGTAACGAATAATCATGTAATTGATGGAGCCAAGAAGATTTCTGTGTGCTTTATGGATATGGAAATCGTGCAGGCGGATGTAAAGGGAACAGACCCATCTTCAGACCTTGCTGTTGTTGCGGTAAATATGAAGGATATTAAGGACGAAACTAAGGCGATTATTAAGGTGGCCACATTAGGCGATTCCGATGAAGTGAAATTAGGTCAGTGGGTAATTGCCATTGGTAATGCACTTGGATATGGACAGTCTGTTACCGGCGGTTATATCAGTGCCAAGGACAGAACAATTACAGTGGGTTCAGGAAGTAATGCAACTACTATGAGTCTTCTTCAGACAGATGCGGCTATCAACCCAGGTAACAGCGGTGGTGCACTTCTTAATATGAAGGGTGAAGTAATTGGTATCAACTCTGCTAAATTAGCAGACACAGATGTAGAAGGTATGGGTTATGCAATCCCAATTACTTACGCAATTCCTATTATCAATGAACTGATGAATCGTGAAGTGTTAACAGAGAGTGAAAAAGGATACCTTGGAATTACAGGGCAGGATATTACAGAAGAAAATAATATCTACAACATGCCAGTCGGCGTATATGTATATGAAGTGGCAGAAGAAGGTGCTGCAAAGGCAGCTGGTATGCAGCAGGGTGATATCATTGTGAAAATCAATGGAACGACTGTTAAAAATATGGAAGCAGTACAGAACAAGGTAAATAATACAAGGGTTGGTACTAAGATTACAGTATCTGTTATGAGAAATGTAAATGGAACCTATAAAGAAATAGACTTAGAAGTGACATTGAAAGGCTATGATTCATTAAATAGTATTCGTAGCGAAGCTCAGGTCCAGACTCAGCAGGAACAGGAAAATAATAATGGCAATGGCTATTATTATGGAAATGAAGGTGCAGACCAATTCTTTGAAGAGTTTTTTGGAGATTTTGGATATTAAGAGATTTTCAGCCATGATTAGATAGCATAGAAGAAACTGTGAGAAATAATTTATAGCGTTCTCACAGTTTTTTCATGCTTTTTTAAGAATACAAGCTTGTGTTAACAGCATAAGTAAGGTAAAATGGAGGCATGCGAAAATTAAGTAGCACCGAGAAAATAAGCCTGGATAGGTAAATTAGAAAAGAGGTACTATATGTCAGAAGATTGGAAAGACGATATGCTTAATATAGAAGAAGACGATAATGATGGATATGAGGATATTTGTTACATCTGCAGAAGACCGGAAAGTAAAGCTGGGAAAATGATTCACATTCCACAGAATATCTGTATCTGTGCAGAATGTATGCAGAAAACCTTTGATACCATCAACACCAGTGGTATGCCATATATGGACATGATGGGAATGCCACCGAATATGATGAACTTTACACCACCGAATATGGAAGTGCCAAAGAGCCAGAAATTAAAGAAAAAGAAACCGAAAGAAAAGCAGGAGATGCCAGAATTAGATATTAAAAATATTCCAGTTCCACATATTATTAAGGGGAAACTTGATGAATTTGTTGTAGGTCAGGAGTATGCTAAAAAGGTTATTTCTGTTGCGGTTTATAATCATTATAAGCGTGTAGCAACGGATACGATGGACGAAATTGAAATTGAAAAGTCCAATATGCTTATGATTGGACCTACTGGAAGTGGTAAGACTTATCTGGTTAAAACACTTGCTAAATTGTTACAGGTGCCTTTGGCAATTGCAGATGCAACTTCTCTTACAGAGGCCGGATATATTGGTGATGATGTAGAAAGCGTGTTATCAAAGCTTCTTGCAGCAGCAGACAATGATGTGGAAAAGGCAGAGCGAGGTATTGTATTCATCGATGAAATTGACAAGATTGCCAAGAAAAAGAGTACAACAAATCGTGATGTGAGCGGGGAATCGGTACAGCAGGGACTTCTTAAACTGTTAGAAGGTGCTGAGATTGAAGTGCCGGTTGGTGCAACCAGCAAGAATGCCATGGTGCCAATGACCACTATTAATACAAGAAATATTTTATTTATCTGTGGTGGGGCGTTCCCAGAACTGGATAAGATTATCAAGGCAAGACTGAATAAGCAGGCTTCCATTGGTTTTAAAGCGGATTTAAAAGATAAATATGACAGTGACCCTAATATTTTATCAAAGGTAACAGTGGAAGATTTAAGGGAATTTGGTATGATTCCTGAATTTTTGGGAAGACTTCCGGTGCTTTACACCTTAGAAGGTCTTACGGAAGAAATGCTTGCCAAGATTTTAAGAGAACCAAAGAATGCCATCTTAAAACAGTATCAGAAACTTCTTGCACTGGATGAAGTGGATTTGGTATTTGATGATTCAGCAGTAGCGGAGATTGCTAAGAAAGCAATGGAAAAGAAAACAGGAGCCAGAGCATTACGAGCTATTATTGAGGAATTTATGTTAGATATTATGTACGAAATTCCAAAAGATGATAATATTGGAAGAGTTACGATTACTAGTGATTATATTGCAAGAAAGGGTGCACCGCTTATCGAGATGCGTGGAAGCTATAAGGCGCCGCTTCTGGAGTCCTCAGACAATGCGTAACATATCGAATCAATAAAGGAATAAATAGGAAAATACAAAAATGGCAGTTCATTAGGGGGAATACCTCATTGTGAACTGCCATTTCCAGTTGAAAATTAAATTCTAATTAAAAAGCGTTACTGATAAAGTAATACAATAATTATAATAATGAAGCAGCTTCTTCATCAGCTACAACGATAACGTTTTTGTGTAACTGAAGAATGGAAGCAGGAACTTCAGGAGTCACTGGTCCGTAAAGTACTTTCTTTAAGATTTCTGCTTTACCTTTACCACTTACAATAAGGAGAACCTTGTCAGCACTCATGATGTTGCCAATACCCATTGTATATGCCTGTCTTGGGACATCTGCTTCGGAAGCAAAGAATCTCTTATTTGCTTCAATAGTACTTTCTGTTAAGTCTACGCAGTGAGTTTCTTTTTCAAAAACATTAGAAGGTTCATTGAAACCAATGTGTCCATTATGACCAAGACCAAGTAACTGTAAATCAACAGGACCTTTTGTTGCGATGATGTTGTTGTAGTCAGCACAAGCCTTTTCACTGTCTGGTTCTAAACCATCTGGAACGTAAGTGTTTGCTTTATCAATATTAACGTGGTCGAAAAGATTTGTATTCATGAAATAACGGTAGCTCTGATCATTGTCAGCAGAAAGCCCTTTGTATTCGTCTAAGTTGATGCTTGTTACTTTAGAAAAGTCTAAATCCCCCTTGTTGTAAGCTGCGATTAATTCTTTGTATGCGCCTACTGGTGTAGAGCCAGTTGCTAAACCAAGAACGCAGTCAGGCTTCATGATAACCTGTGCACCGATAATAGCAGCTGCCTTGCGGCTCATCTCGTCATAATTGGCTGTTTTGTAAATAACCATATTTGTCATCCTCTCTTAACTGAAATTGAGTGAAAGGTTTTACCTATCAAGAGAATTTTATCAAATTAGTAGATAGTTTTCAATAGTAGGAAAATATTACTATTTGTATTTTTATGTCGTGAGAACGATAAAAGGATATCGTGCGTTTGAAAAATGTGGCAGTTGACGGATAAAAAAAGAAGCTTTAAGATACTATTAGAATGAGTAAAAGTGAGTCTGCATTTAGCGGGCAGAAAAGAGGTTTTATGGAAAAAATAGCGAAGAAAATAACAGATTTAATTGGAAATACACCACTTTTAGAACTTAACAATCTAGAAAATGAGGAAGGACTAGAATGTTCTGTGATTGCTAAATTAGAATATTTTAATCCATTAGGAAGTGCAAAGGACAGAGTTGGAAATGCCATGATAGAGCAGGGGATTCTGGATGGGAAAATTAAGAAGGATACAGTTATTATTGAACCAACCAGCGGAAATACCGGAATTGGACTGGCATTTTCTGCGGCAGTGAGAGGTCTTAGACTGATTCTTACCATGCCGGAAACCATGAGTATAGAAAGAAGAAGAATCGTAGAAGCATTGGGGGCTGAGGTAGTGCTGACAGAAGGAATCAAAGGAATGAAGGGCGCCATTGAAAAGGCAGAGGAATTGGCGAGAGAGTATGGAAATGCTTTTATCCCACAGCAGTTTGAGAATGGTGCCAATGCAGATATTCATAGAAGAACAACAGCAGAGGAAATCTGGAATGATACAGATGGAAAAGTGGATATTTTTGTATCTGCCATTGGAACAGGTGGAACGATAACTGGTGTAGGAGAAGTTTTAAAGGAGAAAAATCCTAAGATTAAGATTATTGGAGTAGAGCCTGCTGATTCGCCGGTTTTATCGGGTGGTAAGCCAGGACCTCATAAAATTCAGGGAATTGGAGCCGGATTTGTACCAGGAGTGCTTAATACAGCGGTGATTGATGAAATTATTACGGTAGAAAATGATGCAGCATTTATGGCATCTCGAAGAGTAGCAAAAACAGATGGTGTGCTGGTGGGGATTTCTTCTGGTGCAGCTCTTCATGCGGCATTAGAAATGGCAAAACGAACCGAAAATAAGGGAAAGAGAATTGTTGTATTACTGCCAGATAGTGGAGAGCGGTATTTATCCACCGAATTATTTGCATAATTAGGTAAGATACGGGGTTTTATATTGAAAATAACTGTCTAAATGCTATACTAAAGCTATACGAAAGAGAAGGTAGAAGGTGAAGGAAGTTCCAAGATGATTATTCGTCATTGTGCATCAAGTGGACTGGTGGGAACGGCATTTAGAATGGATGACATGATATTGAGATTAGTGAAAGTGGGCTTGCTTATCTTAAAGGAACGAATACGATTGCTGGAAGTACACTCTCTATGAATCATGGGCTTAAAATTCTGATTGAGGATGCAGGAGTGCCTGTGGATGTAGCGATTAATGCCTGTACAATAAATCCTGCGAGATGTCTTGGTGTGGATAATAGAAAAGGAAAGATTTGTGCCGGATTTGATGCAGATTTGGTTGTATTAGATGAAGGATATGGGGTAATCGAGACATATTGTAGAGGAAAGGGATTTACGAAGGGAGTTTAAGAGAATAATAAAACCTGATTTTGTGAGATGTCATTTTAAAATGAATACACAGAATCAGGTTTTTTTCTGGTATTTTATTAAAATCAAAGTGTAAATAGGGAGAGTGATGCATAGAATGTGAATAAGGGATGGAAATGGATTTTGGGTATGGAGGTAAGGGTGGAAGAGTTTTTTGAACGCTGTGAAGAAATTATTTATAGTAATGATTATGCAGATTATGTGATTGAATATACAGGAGATATCGAGGCACTAAGAAACGTATATAATCCGGAGTGTATTCAGATTTTAAATAGAAGATTTGCAGTGATTCATCAACGTATTACCGGGAATCCGTTGGTATCCTTAAATCAATATGGTTATGCAACAGTAGCAAAATGTTTTGGACTTTTAGATACCTCCAGTATAGAGTCGACAGGGGCATTAAGACTTAGGAGACAGCCTTTTGTGGATTTACTGGGACAGGGAATTATCATAGGGTTTATTGATACCGGAATTGAGTATACCCATCCTGTATTTGTGAATGCAGATGGAACGAGCCGAATCCTATCTATCTGGGATCAGACAATAAGAGAAGGAGAATCGCCGGAAGGGCTGTTTTATGGAACGGAATATACGAGAGAGCAGATAAGTGAAGCATTACAGTCCGAAAATCCCCTTTCCATAGTGCCGAGTACAGATACAGATGGTCATGGCACATTTTTGGCAGGAATTGCGGCAGGGAATATAGACGAAGAAAATGGTTTTACGGGAATGGCACCTCTTGCAGATATTGTAGTAGTAAAATTAAAGGAGGCAAAGGAGCATTTAAAAGAGTATTTTTGTATTTCTGACACAGCCAAGGCATTTGCAGAAAATGACATTATGATTGGATGCAGATATCTACAGAATGTGGCAATAAGAGAGAGAAAGCCGTTAGTTATCTGTATTGGAGTTGGAACAAGCGCAGGTAATCATAGTGGTAATCTGGCAATTTCCAGATATCTGAATACACTGGCAGTAGTTCCAGGTGTAGCCGTGGTGTCGGCAGTGGGAAATGAAGGAAACAGGCAGCATCATATCGAAGGAAACGTGGAAGCGGATGGTGGTTATGAAGAAAGGGAATTTCGCGTAGCAGAGGGAGAGAATGGAGTATATATGGAGCTTTGGGGGCGTACACCTAGTTTGTTTTCCATAGGACTTATTTCGCCCCTTGGCAGTTTCACAGAGAAAATTCCAGTTTGGTACAAAAACGCAAGTCCAATTACCTTTCCATTAGAGAGGACAACGGCATATGTAAACTATGAACTGGTGGAAAACAATACCGGTAGTCAGGTAGTGGTGATTCGCTTGAAGAACCCTACCTCTGGAATTTGGAGAATACGAATCTATAATGAATGGGGAGAAAATGGAAGTTTCAACATGTGGATGCCGATAGAGGGGTTCATATTACCAGAAACTTTTTATCTGGAAGCCAATCCGGATGTGACCATATGTGAGCCTGCCAATGCCCTGAATTTATTAAGCTTTACAGCCTATGACCACACAGATGATGCTATTTATATCAACGCGGGCAGAGGATATACCATTGATAATAATATAAAACCGGAGCTTGCTGCACCGGGAGTGGATGTGTTTGGACCGATACTCCGAGGAAAATATGGAAGACGGACCGGAACTTCTGTGGCTACAGCCCATGGAGCAGGTGCGGCGGCACTTATGCTAGAGTGGGGCGTCTTGGAGCAGAATCAGATATTTATCCAGACAACATCCATTGAAAATTATCTGGTAAGAGGGGCAGGGAGAAGAGAAGATTTGAAGTATCCCAATAGAGTGTGGGGGTACGGAACACTGGATGTTTATGAGGCATTGAGGGATGTGAGGTAGTGTCTGTATCTGTTTTTCTTATAGATTTTATAAGTTTATTTAAAGATAACTTGAGAAAATGCAATTGAACTAAAATATTAAATCACTTATAATGGGCGTATAAGGTTTGACAGGCAAAGCAAATGTTAAATTACTTATTTTTCGAGGTTTTGCCTATTATAAGGTATTACTTACCGTGTAAAATGAGGGATTGGAATGAATTACGAAGAGGCATTAGCGTATATCCATAATGTAGAGTGGTATGGAAAGAAACTAGGGTTACATCGTATGCTCTGGTTACTTGACAGAATGGGAAATCCACATAGAGAGCTTAAGTTTGTTCATGTGGCTGGAACCAATGGAAAGGGTTCGACCTGTTCTATGATTAGTTCTGTTTTGAAAGAAGCAGGGTATAAGACGGGTATGTTTACCTCTCCTTATATTCATGTGTTTAATGAAAGAATACAGATTAATGGACAGATGATTTCCAATGAGGATTTAGTGGAAATCGTAGAATATGTTAAAAAATTTATTGATGAAATAGAAGAGAAGCCAACGGTCTTTGAGATTATTACTTTAATTGGTATGGAGTATTTCAAAAGACACCAGTGTGATATTGTTGTGTTAGAGGTTGGAATTGGCGGACTTTTGGATTCTACCAATGTGATTGAGTCAAAGGAAGCAGCAGTCATTACTTCTATTGGATTTGACCATACAGGAATGCTTGGGAATACCATTGAAGAGATTGCCAAGCAGAAGGCCGGAATTATCAAAGAGGATACCGATGTTGTTTTCTGGAATCGGGATGAAGCTGCTGCAAAGGTTGTCAAAAAGGTATGTCAGGAAACGAGTTCCAGATTACATGTGCCAGATTATGAAGCATTAAAGAGTGTGTCTATGGATTTGACAGGACAGACTTTTGATTATAAGAATTATAGAAATCTTCGTATTCCTTTGGTTGGAAGCTATCAGCTTGAAAATGCAGCTATTGCGTTAACAGCCATTGAAGTGTTACAGAGAAAAGGCTATGGAATTGAAGAAAGACATATCTACGAAGGACTTTCAAAGGCAGGTTGGATTGGAAGATTTGAGGTAATTTCCAAGGAACCGGTTATCATCGTAGATGGTTCACACAACCCGCTGGGAATGAAGGCAACGGCAGAAAGTCTTAAGACACATTTTCCAGGACAAAAAATCACCTTTATCATAGGGGTTATGGCAGATAAAGAGTTAGATGAGATGATGCCATACATTTTGCCTTTGGCAAAGGAATTTCTTACAGTAACACCAGATAATCCAAGAGCCATGAAGGCGGAGAAGCTTGCAGAATATTTAGGACGCCATGAGGCAAAGGCGGAAGGCTTTGAAACTGTGGAGGAGGCTTGTAAGGAAGCGGTGAGCCGTGCTGGAAAGTCAGGTGTTGTATGTGCTCTTGGTTCTCTTTATCTGGTAGATGAAGTGACAAGAGGGTTACAGTTAAAAAGGTAATATCAGGCAAATGCTTGTTTAATACAAAATATTATATTATAAACTAATTTACTGATGGAGGATTAGAAAACATGGGTTACAAATCAGACATTGAAATTGCACAGGAAACTGTCATGAGTCCAATTACTGAAATTGCAAAGACAGCAGGGATTGACGAAAAGTATTTAGAACAGTACGGAAAGTACAAAGCTAAAATTGATTATAATATGTTAAAGGAAAACGATGCAAAAGATGGTAAGCTTATCTTAGTAACAGCTATTTCCCCAACTCCTGCAGGAGAAGGAAAGACAACTACAACAGTAGGTTTAGCAGATGGTATGCGTAAAATTGGTAAAAACGTATGTGTAGCACTTCGTGAGCCATCCTTAGGACCTGTATTTGGTGTAAAAGGTGGAGCAGCAGGTGGCGGTTATGCGCAGGTAGTTCCAATGGAAGACATCAACCTTCATTTTACAGGTGATATGCATGCAATTGGTGCTGCTAACAACCTTTTAGCAGCTATGTTAGATAACCACATTTATCAGGGAAATGCGTTAAATATTGACCCAAGAAGAATTACATGGAAACGCTGCGTTGATATGAATGACAGACAGCTTCGTTTTGTAACAGATGGTCTTGGCGGCAGAGTAAATGGTGTGCCAAGAGAAGATGGATATGATATTACAGTTGCTTCCGAAGTAATGGCTGTTCTTTGTCTTGCAAATGACATTACAGACTTAAAGAACCGACTTGCAAGTATTATCGTAGGTTACACATATGACGAAAAGCCTGTAACAGCAGGTGATTTACATGCAGAAGGTGCTATGACAGCACTTCTTAAAGATGCTCTTAAACCTAATTTAGTTCAGACATTAGAACATACACCAGCTATCGTACATGGTGGACCATTTGCTAATATTGCACATGGATGTAACTCTGTTATTGCTACAAAAATGGCACTTAAATTAGCAGATTACGCTGTAACAGAAGCAGGATTTGGTGCTGACCTTGGAGCAGAAAAATTCTTAGACATCAAATGTCGTATGGCAGGTTTGACACCTTCAGCAGTAGTAATGGTTGCAACCGTTCGTGCATTAAAGAGCCATGGTGGAGTTGCAAAAGACCAGCTTAATGAAGAAAACTTAGAAGCATTAGAAGCAGGACTTCCAAACCTTTTACAGCATGTAGATAACATTAAGAATGTATACAAGCTTCCTTGCGTAGTTGCAATTAATGCATTCCCAACAGATACAAAGGCAGAGCTTGATTTAGTAGAAAAGAAATGTAATGAATTAGGTGTAAATGTAGCACTTTCTGAAGTTTGGGCAAAAGGCGGTGAAGGCGGTATGGCATTAGCAGAAGAAGTAGTACGTCTTTGCGAACAGCCAAACGAATTCACACAGAGCTACAGCTTGGATTTAAGTATTGAAGAAAAATTAGATGCAATTGTTAAGAAGATTTACCATGGTGACGGCGTTGTACTTACACCAGCAGCTAAGAAGCAGGCTGCACAGCTTACAGCACTAGGATTTGATAAGCTTCCAATCTGTGTGGCTAAGACACAGTACAGCTTCTCAGATAACATGGCATTAAAAGGAGCACCAAGAGGATTTGATGTTACCGTTCGTAACTTAAAGGTTTCTGCAGGTGCAAGATTTATCGTAGCTTTAACAGGCGACATCATGACAATGCCAGGACTTCCAAAAGTTCCGGCAGCAGAAAAGATTGATGTGGATGAGACTGGAAAGATTACGGGATTGTTCTAGGAGAAGGTAATTCGGCTGAATTTAATAGGTAGACTATGAATGACAGCGACAGGTATAGTAATTATTTTTAGGTTTCGAGTATCCGGAATTAAGAGATTTCTAAGTATTCCTTATAGTGGTTGTGAATGTGTACGCGTCAGCACATATTCGCATCCATGCTCAGATGTGCTTCAATTAGGCATCCATGCCTAATTGCCGCTGGTAATTGAATGGAATACTAAGAAACTCTAAATTCCTCCTAAAGAAACCTAAAAACAATTACCACATCTGTCGCTGTCATATTTAGTTTTTAGAGCAAATTCAGCCGAATTAGATTGAGATGGAAATGTATTTGTAGGGAATAATACCGCAATTTTGGAAAAGTATTTATTTCTGTGTTGATTTATAGTGTAAGTATCGTAAGGTGAGGTGATGGAGATGGAAAAAGAGGATACTGTGAATATTGTATTGAGATATATTGATGAGCATTTGGAAGAGCCACTTACAATTAGTGTGTTGGCAAAGAAGGCAGGGTATTCGGTGTATCATTTTGAAAGAGTGTTCAAGTCTCAAATGGGTGTGACAATAATGGAATATGTATGCAAAAGAAAGTTGATTAAGGCTTCGGAAGATATTATTTCAGGTGCAAAAATAATTGATGCTGCAATAAAATATGGCTGGCAGTCTCACAGTGGATTCACAAAAGCGTTTATAAAAGAATTTGGTTTTTGTCCATCACTTTTACGAGCAATGAAAATATCTATGGATAACCTGGGAGGTAACGCTATGAGTCATGTGTTTTTAAATGCAACAAAAATAGGAGCAACAAAAGAAGAACTGTTGGAAATATTGAAAGCTAGCTTGATAGAAAATGGAATATACGTTGAACAGAATAAATTAGATAAAGTTTATCGAGTGGCATGTTTGACGTATAAAAATGTAAACAGATATTCCGGAGAAGAATATGTAACTCATTTAATTAATGTGGCTATCATATTAGCAGAATTGGGGGCAGAGGAGGATATTATACTTGCCAGTATGTTTTGTGATGTATCCAAAAAGGGAATTATACCTTTGAAACAATTAGAGAAAGAATTGCCAAAAGAAGTTTATGATATAGTTCAGAAAGTACAGAATACAGAAGACAAGCTAGAATTAGCAGCAGATGAAGTGATACTCGTTAAATTAGCTGAGAGACTTCATAATATGCGAACAATAGAGTTTATAAATGATGATAAAAAGAAAGAAAAGGCAAAAGAAACAATAGAAATTTTCATGCCATTAGCAAGGAAATTGGGGAATAAAAAACTGATTGATGAACTGAATGATTTAGGAATGAAATATTATGTTGAATAGAAGAAATACAGAAAATTAAAGTAAAATAGCTTGTATATGCTTTGGAGTTGTGATAATATAAATCCAAAGCATATTTTCTTTATGGGGACATATATCCCCCATTTCTGTATTCTATATACAATCTTACAGATGCAAGGCAATCTGTTTCTTTAGAAAATCTATGCTTGATAATCAATTTAAAGCAGGGATTTCTAAGGAGAGGTGAAATCCCGAACAATTACATATGGGAGGACACGAGTTGGAGAAAAGAGAACAGAAAGTGTTGCAGTGGCATCCGGCATTTTATGCAGGTCTTCAGATTGAGTTCAAGGAAGAACAGGATAAACTTATCTTTGAAAATGAACATAATCTAAGCACTAAGCCATTGCAAGTAGATGTACTAATTATTAAGAAACAAGGATAGTGTCAAATGATCTATGAAAAAATTGAGCTAAAAGAAAAAGGATCAGATGA
>CAZRLE010000044.1:0-14317 GCA_964600705.1 uncultured Lachnoclostridium sp.
GCACAGCATGAACTGGCTCCAATTTATGCTACTGCAAATATTGCAACAGACCACAACCAGTTGATTATGGAGCTTATGAAGAAAATTGCAAAACGTCACGATTTGGAATGTCTCCTTCATGAAAAGCCGTTTGTTGGTGTAAATGGTTCCGGTAAGCATGATAATTGGTCATTGGTTACAGATACAGGTGTTAATTTGTTGGATCCTGGTAAGAATCCACATGAGAATACGCAGTTTTTACTGTTTTTAGTGGCAGTGATTAAGGCAGTGGATAAACATCCGGTATTGCTGCGTTTGTCAGCATCTGACCATGGAAATGACCATCGTTTGGGCGCACATGAGGCACCTCCTGCCATTGTTTCTATTTTCTTGGGAGAACAGTTAGAGGATATTTTAAGACAGTTAATTGAAACAGGGGAAGCAACCACAAGTATTAAAGGTGGTAAGTTTAGAACTGGTGTTAACACTTTAGCAGATTTTTCGAAAGATGCGACAGACCGTAACCGTACTTCACCATTTGCCTTTACCGGTAATAAGTTTGAATTTCGTATGGTTGGTTCTTCTATGTCTGTGGCAGACCCTAATATTGCTTTGAATACCATTGTGGCGGATGTTCTTTGTGATATGGCAGACGAATTAGAACAGGCAGAAGATTTTGATACAGCCGTTCGTGAACTGATTAAGAGAACTATTACAGAACATCAGAGAATTATCTTTAGTGGTGATGGTTATTCAGAAGAATGGGTAAAGGAGGCAGAGAGAAGAGGGCTTCCAAATGCTAAGACATTTGTGGATGCAATTCCTGCTTATGTAGATGAATCAACTATCACTTTATTTGAAAGACATAAGGTTTATTCAAGAACAGAGTTAGAATCTCGTGCAGAAATCAGTTATGAAGCATATACAAAGGCAATTAATATTGAGGCCAAGACTATGATTGATATGGCAAATAAGTTATATATTCCTGCGGTTATTAAGTATGTAACGGACCTGGCAGGTTCTATCAATGAAATTAAGGCGGCTTGCGATGATATTGATGTGTCCGTTCAGACGGAACTACTGACAGAGGCTTCTAATTTACTTGCGGCGTCTAAGAGGGCAACAACCGAGTTGGCACAGGCACTGATTGGCAAAGCGAATGTAAAAGGTGGAAAGGAACAGGCGGAATATTCTAAAGATGTAATTATTCCTGCTATGAATGCGTTAAGAAAACCAATTGATACGTTAGAAGGTATTGTAGATAAGGAAATATGGCCAGTGCCAAGTTATACGGATTTATTATTTGATATTTAAGAATAAAAAGAATTGTGAGGCTTGTCAAAACTTCACAATTCTTTTTTTCTCTAAAGTGGTATTTAAGGTGCTCTGTTTGTTATATAATTTTAATTGCCGTTTGCATATTCAGTTATAATTCGTACCATATTATCTAACATAGTCTGAATTAGTTCTTTGTCATCTTCTGTGTATTCACCTACAACTGAAAGCGTAGCAAAACCATGAAAGCTTCCGGTACTTACCTGAAGGGCAGATTTCTTCTTTAATGGACCACCGGCATATCCTATATCTGGCGTAAGAGCGCCTAAATTCAGTTGGTTACAATCAATGATACCAAGATTGGTAAATCCCATTGCCATACTTCCGTAAACCTTATCAACTGCCTGTAATAAAAGTCCCATAGGAATGGAACGTGCGGCGGTATGTAAAAGAGGCATTCCTTCCAGACCAGCGAGAGGATTATTCTTTGCGGTTTTGGTCTGTTGTGCAATAATGGAAAGAGTATTTTCAAAAGTACCGGTTATTCCATGTTCTAAGACAGTAGGGAGTGAACCTGACATATTACATAAGCCTTCAGATTCACCATTCTTACAATGCTGTCGCAAGTCCATCATAGACATAATACTCATTGGGGTATCGTCTGTCATGTCAGGAAGGGAAACATAGGCATGGTAAAGGGAGGTGAGGAGAATATCATTTACAGTTGCTCCAATTTCTTTTCCACGTTTTCGTGCTAAGGTCATAACATCAGCAGGAATAACAGCAGTTGTGATATGCGGTTCTCCTTGTTCTTCTGTAGGAAATGGAAATACCGTTTTGATAGTGGAAATTGGATTTTTCATAAGGGAAAAATATTCTTTTGGAGAAAGCTCCTTGTAGATTTGTTCAGCCATACGGCTTCCATGTTTTAATTCCAGTTTATCGGCATTTCCTTCTGTGGCAATTAAATTATAGCTCTCTGCAAGTTTGCCAAGGAGATATTTGCCATCACTTCCATCAACACAAAGGTGGCTGATGGTGAAAGCTATGGCAGATTCTTTGTTGTTTTGAACAAGTGTACAATGAAGCTGTGTTTTACCAGCAGGGGCGATTGGAAGGATAGAAGCGGTAAGCGCCGGTTCTATCACGTCCTGTTCTGCTTGGATATATGTAAAATAATCTGCTTCTGTGTAATCTTCATTGATATGCCAGTGGGCACTTAATGTACCGGCAACAAAAGAAGAATGTAAGATACGGAGGCTTCCTACCAGTGCTTTAGAAGCTTTTGCCAAGGTATCCTTATCAATAAGGCCGGGATAATGTAAAACAAAACGAATGGTATTATCATTAAAGTCGTGTACCATATACTGGGCTTTCTCACCAGTTCCGGCAAGCATGATTTTGGGAAATTCTAACTTTGGTAATTCCATGAGATGACTCCTTTCAAGATATGTAAAGCTTATGTTTACAATATAATAGAATCGTTTGGTATTTACAATGGTCAAATTCTGAAATTTATATGAAAATAGTAAAATGCCAGTGGCGATGAAATCTGAACGAGAAATTCATACAAAATAATTATGAGTAAAAGAAAGCGGAATAAACAATTATGGTGAAAGTATATTGAGATACTTTCACCATAAGAGAGAGACAAAATGGAAATAATCATTTTAAGGGTAATGGGTTATCGACAGCCGACAGACTGGTTTCTGTAAGAGAAGAACCAAGTATAGACAGATTCTGTCGATATTCGCTTGGTGTCATATTATATTCCTTTTTAAAGGTTCGATAAAAATTAGAATAATCACCAAAGCCGGACAATTCTGCGATGACGTCTAAGTTTACATCCTGCTGAAGCAGTTTTTTGGCTTCATCTAATCTTGTCTGTATCACATAATCATGAAAACTGCATCCCATTGCATTTTGAAACAGTTTGGAAAGTGTATTTTTGCTTATATGAAACTGAGTAGTAATGTCATTTAAAATAATTTTTTCGGAAAGATGCTCTTCTACATAAGAAACTACATTTTCAAGAAGTTCCTTCCGATGGTTTATAGTTGGTTCTAATGTTGTGTCTATGGCAGTCATAAGTTCACTGAGAAGACACAGAACAGTACCACAAATAAAAGAATCCAAATAGGGATTATCTATATTAGTTTTCATATTGGCTGATTTGAAATACTTCCAAAGTTTTTCGTGAGGAGTACCAAGGGTTTTGAAATGCCTTGGTTCCTCAAGTAAGGCTTTATGTTTGTCAAAATTTGGCCAGATAGACATCTGTTTTTCCAAAAAGGCTTTATTGACAAAAAATAGAATCCTCTTATAAGGTTTTGTCATACTTTGAAGACCAACAGGACAGTGACGCACACCAGCTGGAATTATGGTAATGTCCCCTTTTTCTATAGTGAAGCGTTCATTGTTGGCAAGGTGTTGCGCATTACCACTTTCACAAAGAGCAATTTCATAAAAATTATGTGTGTGTATTGGTATGACATCATTGGAATAAAGAATATCATAAGTACAAAGGGAATGATGAAAACCCATATCTAGGTTTTCGTATAAATTATCTGTTCTATATCCAAGTTTTTTTGCTTCTTCTCTTGCCTGATGTGGAAGCATAATTTTGTTAGGTACATATAAATCACTAATGTTCATAAAATGTCCCCTTCTATATATGAAATAACCAGATTAGAAAATTGCCGTAGCAATCAAGTAATCCTCGATATTAGTTAATCATGTAAATATATTATAAAGAAAAAAATCCGTTTGTGAAATTGCAAATAACTATCAAAATCTTGCAAAAAAGCATGCTAGAAAGTGGAAAGTATGGACTTTTTCCCCTTTTTAAGCAAAAATATAGCAAGAAAAGGAATGATTTGCAAGATTTAAGAGATAATTTGCAATTAACAGTCTGATAGAAACTCTTTATAATTTCTTTATAATAAATGTAAAGGAGAAAAAATATGGCAACAAAAGAAAAAGAAGTTCGTAAGTTCAGTAGTCGTGATGAAATTGGATACGTATTTGGTGATATGGCAGGAAGCTTTGTAAACTTATTTGTAGATGCATATTTCCTCACATTCTGTACTTATGTATTAGGAATTGATGCTGGCTGGATGGCAACTTTATTTTTGGTAGCACGTTTATTTGATGCAATAAATGATCCAATTATTGGTTCTTTCCCAGACAGATGGACATTAGGAAAGAGTGGAGATAAGTTTAAACCTTGGATTAAGTTATTTATGGTTCCATTGGCGATTTCAGGAGTTTTATGTTTCTCATCTGTTCCATTTGAAGGAACAGCATTACATGTATGGGCAGCATTTGCATATATATTATTTGGTATGAGTTATACTGGAACTAGTATGCCATTTGGTGCTATGGCAAACGTTGTAACAAATGATCCGATTGAAAGAAGTAAATTAAGTCGTGCCCGTTCCATTGGTGGTACAATTGTTGGTTTAAGTGCTTTAACTGCAGTTCCGGTATTCTGCTTTGATTCAGATAATAATATTATGCCAGAACGTTTTACATTGATTGCAGTGATTTTTGGTGTGTTATGTATCGTTTCTTATTTGGTTCTTTGTACTTTTACACAGGAACGTATTCACGTTGAGCGTAAGGAAGGCGAAAAGTTTGAATTTAAGAAAGCGTTGCAGGCAGTATTAAAGAATCGTCCTTTAATTGGTGTAATGGTAGCTACCATTGGTTCTATGTTATCTATTACAGGTTCAAGCCAGTTAAACAGCTACATTTTCAAGGAAGTATATCATAACACAGATGTTATTGCGATTGCTTCTATCGCAACTATTCCAATGATGGTAATTGCGTTCCCATTGATTCCAAAACTTGTAAATAAGTTTGGAAAGAGAACTGTAATTCTTGCTTCTGCTGCATGGGGATTAGTATTTAGTTTGGTAAAAGTATTCATATACGTTGATAATGTGTATGTTTTCCTTGCACTTAATATTGTTTCACAGCTTGGACAGATGGCGTTCACAATGTTAATCTGGGCTATGGTTTCCGACTGTCTTGATTACAGTGAATGGAAGATGAACTTTAGAAGTGACGGTTCTATGTACAGTATGTATACATTCAGCCGTAAAATCGGAAGTACAGTTGCCTCTACAGGTGTTGCAGCCGGTTTAGGAATAATTGGATATGTATCTGGTACTAATGTAGTACAGACAGCAGAAACAGTTAAGGGTATTTATTATTTAGTAAATATCGTTCCTGTTATTACATGTGTCCTTGAGTTATTAGGTATTGGTCTTATCTTTAACTTAGATAAGAAAACAACAGATGATATGTATGCAGAATTAAAGGCACGTCGTGAAATGGCAAATTAATTATTGTATAATAAAAAAGGGTGGTCGGTGGTGACTGCCCTTTTCTGCAAAGAAAGAGAGGAATTTGTTATGAAGAAAATTGACTTACATTTGCATTTGACATTAGAACAGCTTCCAAAGCAGGAAAATAATTTTATTTCCAGTGCGGAAAATATGCTTCCTCATTTAGAAGAACTTGGTATTGGAAAAGGAGTATTGATGCCATTTGGTGAAAAGAAAGCACCGGTGGGAAGCAATATGGAGGCGAAGGCAATCTGTGAAAAGTTTCCGGAACATTATGCATGGATGTGTAACTTGGATGAAGAAGATGTGGATACAGTGTATGACAGACTTGCAGATTATAAGGCGCAGGGTGCAATTGGTGTTGGGGAATTGATGATTAACAAAAAGATTAATCACCCATTTTTAGATGCTGTCTTTGCAGCAGCAGAGAAATTAGAACTTCCGGTAACCTTCCATATGAGTCCGGAAGAAGGCTACAGTTATGGTATTGTAGATGAACCGCGCCTTCCTCTTTTGGAAGAATTACTTAAGAAATATCCTAAGCTAATTGTACTCGGACATAGCCAGACTTTCTGGATTGAGATGAGTGGGGACGCTCCAGATGATAAAGAAAGTCGTAACAGCTGGGGAAGCGGTCCGGTTGTGCCGGGTGGCCGTGTGCCAGAATTATTTGCAAAATATCCAAACCTTTATGGAGATTTGAGTGCAAACAGTGCAGGACAGGCAATTATGCGTGATCCGAAATTTGGTCTTAATTTCTTAGAAACCTATGCAGACAGATTATTCTTCGCAACCGATATGGTTAATGTAGAGATGGTATTTCCATTAGGTGCATGGCTTGATGAACAGGTAGAAAATGGTACTTTAAGCAGAGAAGCTTATGAAAAAATCTGTTGGAAAAATGCACAGAGAGTATTTGGATTATAACAGTTCAGCCATGCATTGACAAACAACACAAAATATGCTTGCATATTTTGGTGTTTGCTCATATGCATGTGCGGAACGCCCGATCATGAGCAAAGTTAGCCGCAAAGCGGCGAGAAAGCAGCGTAGCTGCCGTTGCGAATGGCGTGGGCTGAACGGTTGCTTTGTTTCATTAAGGAAAGGAAGGTAATTATGGTATGGGAAAAATAGTAAAAACCCCTTGTGGTGAGATTATGGGAACCTCTTGTCAGTGGCAAGGCGTGACGGCTTTTAAAGGGATTCGTTATGCAACAGCAGAACGTTTTAAGTATCCTGAGCTTGTAACTGGCTGGGATGGAGTATATGATGCTACAAAGTATGGAAATTGCAGTTTCCAGCCAAGAGCTTTTTATGATGAAGCGAAAATGCCGGAAAAAGCATTTTATTACAATGAGTTTCGTAAAGGTGAAACGTATACTTACAGCGAAGATTGCCTGTTTTTAAATATCTGGACTCCAAAAGAGGCAAAAGAAGGAGATAAATTACCAGTATTATTCTACATACATGGTGGTGGATTTACAGGCGGTTGTGGACACGAAAAACATTTTGATGGTCCGATATGGCCAACAAAGGGTGTCATTGGTGTAACGATTAACTATCGTCTGGGACCAATTGGTTTTGCCTGTCTTCCGGAATTAAAGGAAGAGTCTGGACATTCCGGAAACTATGGTTTATATGACCAGTTAGCAGCACTTTTGTGGGTTAGAAATAATATTGAAGCCTTTGGCGGGGATGTAGATAACATTACGATTATGGGACAGAGTGCAGGTGCAATGAGTGTATTCCAGCATTGTCTCAGTCCAATGTCGGAGGGAATGTTTGCAAAAGCAGTTATGAGTAGTGGCGGTGGTGCAAGCAAGATGTTTGATGTGGTGCAGACAGAAGAAGACCGTTATGAATTCTGGCAGAAAGTGATGGAGCTTGCAGGTTGTGATACATTGGAAAGTTTCCGTGCATTGGAACCAGAGAAATTGTTTGCAGCGTGGAATGAAGCAAAAGCAGCCGATCCGGCAGCAGCTATGGCTGTATTCCCATGTCTTGATAAGATTATGGTTATGGATGCAGGAACCAAGTTATTAGAAGCTGGAAAGCAGAAGAATATCCCATATATGTTAGGAAGCACCAGCCATGATATTATACCACCATTTGTATTTGAAATGGCTAAAAACTGGTGTGTGGAACAGGCAAAGCAGGGTAAGAAGGATAGTTATTGCTGGTATTTTGACCGTAAATTACCAGGAGATGAAAATGGGGCTTGGCATTCCAGTGACCTTTGGTACTGGTTTGGTACGTTAGATAATTGCTGGAGACCATTTACAGACCTTGATAAGGAATTAGCAGGTGCTATGACCACTTATCTTTGTAACTTTGCAAAATCCGGTAACCCAAATGGAGAAGGCTTAGAAGTAGAATGGACACCTGCAAAAGCGGATACAGATTTGGTTCTTCACTGGGGCGAAGAAGGTATCTGCATGAGTGATGTGGATATGGAACTTCTTCATGAGATTATGAGAACAAACGTAGCAGTTGGGGAATAAAATAGAATATATCAGGTTATAAAATTAAGAGAGAGATTTTCTTTATGTAAGAAATTTCTCTCTTTTTTGTATTACTATTTATAGGTTTACCGGCGTATACTGAAAAAACAGAAAAGAAAGAAATTATAATATATGGATGGAAGTTTTAATACGGCAGAGACTCCCGTAAATGGAGAGAATGGTAATAGCTCAAAGTTAGATAATCAGCTAAATATTGCTCTTGATGTGGGAGAGGCAGAGCGAGAGCGCACTATAGATTTGGATGTGGGTTTTGATGCAGAGAACCAGACTTGGGAATTAATTGTAAAGCATAGCGGAAGTCTTGATAGAATTAAGGAAGAACTTGATATTTCCATTGTAGAGCTGATGAATGAGTATGCCATTATTACGATTCCAGAGAGGAAAATTGAACTCCTAACCAGATATGAGGAAATTGAGTTTATTGAAAAGCCGAAAAGGTTATTTTTTGAAGCTATAGAAGGGATAACAGTTTCCTGTATTCAGCCCTTGCAGACGGAACGATATAATCTGACTGGAAGTGGTGTGATTACAGCAGTTATTGATTCTGGTGTGGATTACAGTCATCCGGATTTTCGTAATAGAGATGGGACAACAAGAATTTTGTATCTTTGGGATCAGACCATTGCGGGAAATCCGCCAGAAGGATATAGAAATGGAAGTCTGTATACCAGTGTGGAAATTAATGAAGCATTAGAGCAGGAAAGTAGAAATGAACAGCTTGCTATCGTGCCAAGTGTGGATACTTCCGGGCATGGCACGCATGTATTGGGAATTGGTGCAGGGAATGGAAGAGCCAGCAATGGAAGATACAGAGGAGTGGCTTATGAAAGTGATATTATTGTTGTGAAGTTAGGAAGTTCAGTAGGGCAGTCCTTTCCCAAAACGACGAATCTAATGGAAGCCATTAATTTTGTGATTGAAAAAGCCATTGAAAGGGTACAGCCTATTGCAATTAATATCAGTTTTGGTAACAACTATGGTTCCCATGCCAATGTAAGCCTTCTGGAGCAGTATATTGACAGTATGGCCAATCGCTGGAAAACTAACATTTGTATAGGAACAGGTAACGAAGGAAGTCAGGGACATCATAAAAGCGGAGTTGTAGAAGAGAGAGAAACTAGCGTAATTGAATTGGCAGTAGCAAATTATGAAACAGCATTAAATCTTCAGATATGGAAAAACTATTACGACGAAATGCGAATTGAATTAATTAGTCCAGGTGGAAGAAGCAGTGAGGTATTGTCAGGAAAACCGGGAACAAACCGAGTAGTGCTGGAAGGGACAGAAGTTCTGTTCTTTTACGGAGAACCCCTTCCTTATAATGGCTTGCAGGAAATCTATGTAGAATTTATTCCAAGACAGACCTACATAGACAGTGGTATCTGGCGTGTTCGTCTGGTGCCGGGGAGAATCATTCAGGGAAATTATGATATGTGGCTGCCGACGGGAGAGGTATTGAACCCCATGACAAGGTTTTTGGAATCAACAGAAGAAACTACACTTACTATCCCCTCTACAGCAAGCAGGGCAATTTCAGTAGGGGCTTATGACGGGAGAACAGACAGTTTTGCCTTCTTTTCTGGTCGGGGATTTACAAGGGAAAATCAGTGGATAAAACCGGAGCTTGTAGCACCGGGAGTGGATATTACTTCCTGTGCGCCGGGAGGGGGTTATGCAAGGAGAAGTGGAACCTCTATGGCAACGCCCTTTGTGACGGGAACAGTGGCATTATTGATGGAATGGGGAATTGTTAGAGGCAATGACCCCTATTTGTATGGAGAAAAGATGAAGGCATATCTGATTAATGGGGCAAGGCAGCTGTCTTTGCAGAGAGAGTATCCGAATACAGAGCTTGGGTATGGGGCGTTATGTACAAGAGCCAGTTTACCCGTGTAATCCGGCTCTTAATTCTATCCAGGAAAGTTATAGATTGTCAATTTTTCATAGAATTTTGCGGGTTGTAGTTTTTTTCTGCTATGATAGAATTACGATGTGTGCTTTACAAAATGACAACATGGAATGAGACAAGGAAAGGTGAACACAGATGAAAAAGCAAAGTAAGAACAAAGGGATAGCGAATGAAATATCAGTACGTGTATTGACTGTTGTAGTAGTTGTATTTTTAGTAGCGGTTGCAGCAGTTACTGTTATGATAAGCAATATTAGTATCAATGCAGAAAAGCAGCAGCTTACACAGGACTCGCAGTTAGTTGTTTATCAGTTAGATGGATTTTTCGAAAAATATATGACTATAGCAGAACAGTTAGCAGTAAATGCAGATGCAATCCAGTTAATGAAAGAGACTGGTACAGGTGAAACAATGCCTGAGCAGGAGATATTTGAAAAAGTATATGCACAGATGGAAAGCGCTGTAGCAACGGATTCGGAAAATATTATGTCAGCAGCCAGTCCGATTTTCGATGAGGCTGGTAATATAATTGGTGTTGCCGGTGTTGACATTATGTTAACTCAGATGAATGAAGTACTTTCTCGGTATAAAATTGGAAATACCGGTTTTGTAATGATGATTTCTTCTACAGGTAATTTGATTTATCATCCAAATACAGAGGTTCAGTTATCTAATATTGCTGATTTAGACTTTTCAGAGGAAATTTTAGAACACATACAGAACAATCAGGAAGATTTCTTTGATTATAATGTGTTAGGTACACATGGCTTTGGTTATCTTGGCAAAGTGGGAGATTCCCAATTTTATATTTTAAGCTGCCTTTCAGGTAAAGAATATTATGAAGATGTAGCATGGTCGATTATTGTGTTATTCTTAATAATGGCTATTGGTATTACGGCAATTGTGATTGCAATTAAGAAAGTGGCAGTAGGAATTACAAAACCAATTGTAAGCTTAAATGATGTAGCACAACAGCTGGCTGAAGGTAATCTGGATGTAGAATTATCGGTGCAGGCAGATAATGAAATAGGAGAACTTAGTAGTTCTATCGGTAAGACGGTAGACCGATTGAAAAAATACATAGATTATATCAATGAAATTACAGAAGCCTTAGACCGTCTTGCAGATGGGAAGTTAAAGGTAGAGTTATATAATGAATATATACTGGTGAATTTGCAAAGGTAAAAGATGCGTTATTGAATTAGTTATAGAAGACATAAAATTTAAAAGAAATGCTGTAAGGGACTAGGCACAGAAGGGTTTAGTCCCTTATAATTTGATTAAAAAGTACGATTTGGTCTTTTAAGAGGATTGCGAAAAAACGCTTGGAAAGTTATAATAGAAGCAACGAGAACCAAAGATGAGGAGAAATGTACTATGAAGAAAAGACTAACCGGTATTTTGATGCTTGGCTTACTTATGGTTTTATGTACAGGATGTGGCAATAAGGAATTAAAGAAGCATTATGAGCAGGGAAATGAGTATTTGGAGAATGGGCAGTATGAAGAAGCAATTGTAGAATTAGAGCAGGCATTTAATGATGATACAGACCAGAGGGCACTGGAAGACAATAAGAAAGTATATCGTTGTTTGGGAATTACTTATTACAAAATGGGAGATTATGAGAATGCGGTTTCCATGTTTAAATATGCGTTAGACATTCCATATCTCACAGAAATTGATTTGGATATTTTAAAGTATAAGATTCTGTCGGACGAAGCACTTGGGGATTATGAGCAGGCAGTTGTAGATTTTGAAGCCGCCATTGCCCATGATTTGGCTGATTTTGAGTTGTATTTTGGTAAATACTTTGCGTATAAAGAACTTGGTGACAGAAAAGGAGCTTCAGAAATCTTAGAAAGAGCATTGACTTTAAATGGTAAGGGAGATGAGTATAAACTGAATCTTTCCAAAACATACTATTATATGGAACAGTATGAAGTTGCGATTTCCGGATTTAAGGAATTAAAGGATAAGTTACCGGAAGCGTATTATTTCCTTGGAGATTGCTATTATCAGAAGAAAGAATATAAAAAAGCAATTGAGAACTTTGAGCAGGCGCTCGATAAGAATATGGAACAGGATAAAGGACTTATTTATAACCAGATTGGTAACTGCTATCTTGCATTGGAGAAATATGAGACTGCATTAAGCTATTTTAAACAGGGACAGGAGCTTGAAAATACAATTTGGACAAAGCCTCTTATGTATAATCAGATTATTGCTTTGGAAAAGCAGCAAAAGTATGCAGAAGCATTGGAATCCTGCAAGGATTATCTTGCACAGTACCCGGAAGATGAAAAGGTTTTAAAAGAGAAACAGTTTTTAGAAACAAGAATTAGCGAATAAGGAATATAGAGGATTTAAGAAATGACGCAGTTACATGAAATAAAAGACCAGGAAGAGCGAATTATTCTGGTTGGTGTGGCAACATATGAAAAGGATGATACAGAGAAATCTTTAGATGAGTTAGAGGAGCTTGCCAAAACAGCAGGAGCAGTTACCGTAGCAAAGGTGATTCAGAACCGAGAAGCGGTGCATCCTGGAACTTACATTGGTAAGGGAAAGATTGCAGAAGTAAAGGAAATGGTACAGGAGTTTAATGCAACCGGAGTTGTATGTGATGATGAGTTATCACCGGCTCAGCTTAAAAACCTGGAGATGGAACTGGAGACAAAGGTAATTGACCGTACGGTTATGATTCTTGATATTTTTGCACAAAGAGCCTCTACCAAGGAAGGAAAGATACAGGTAGAGCTTGCCCAGTTAAAGTACAGGGCAACCCGTCTTACAGGTCTTGGAAGCTCACTTTCCAGACTTGGTGGTGGAATTGGAACCAGAGGTCCCGGTGAAAAGAAGCTGGAAATGGATCGTCGTCTGATTCGTGACAGAATTTCACAGCTTAAAAAGGAACTGGAAGAAGTAAAACAATCCCGAGAAACAGCAAGAAAGCAGCGAAGTCGTAATCCAATACCAGTTATTTCTATTGTGGGCTATACCAACGCAGGTAAGTCAACATTACTGAATACATTAACCAATGCCGGGGTGTTGGAAGAAGATAAGTTGTTTGCTACCCTCGACCCAACCACCCGTAATCTTACGTTAGAGAGTGGGCAGCAGGTACTTCTTACTGATACGGTAGGATTTATCAGAAAGCTTCCACATCATTTGATTGATGCATTCCGCAGTACATTAGAGGAAGCAAAGTATGCTGATATCATACTACATGTTGTAGATGCGTCCAATGAAGAAGCTTATACACAGATGCATGTAGTATATGAAACTTTAGAGAACCTTGGAGTAACCAATAAAACCATTATTACAGCATTCAACAAGCAGGATAAACTGGAAGGTGAACAGATTATCAAGGACTTTAAGGCAGACAAGATTGTAAAGATATCAGCCAAGAAGCAGATTGGTTTGGACGATTTGCTGACTACAATTGAAGAAATATTAAGAGAACAGAAAATTCTTATCGAGAGAGTGTACTCTTATCAGGATGCAGGTAAGATTCAGATTATACGCAAGTATGGACAGCTTTTGGAGGAAGAGTACAGGGAAGATGGAATATTTGTAAAAGCATACGTTCCAAAAGAAGTGTATGCAAATGTGTAACAATTCACAAATCCAGTAATGGCAAGGGTTTGAGGAGTGTAGACAAATGTAGTAAATGGACACCATATATACGATTGGCTAAAAAGTCAGACACTATATATGGTGTTTTTTGGTTGACGAGGGAAATGGCTTCTGCTAGAATTAACTTCGGAACGAAAAATTATGTGCTAATGTGGGGAGGAAATATTCATGTTGGAAGTAGTGAAACGTGATGGGTCAATCGCAGAATTTCAGTTAGAGAGAATTTCTGACGTTATTAAGAGAGCATTTGATGCGACAAAGATGCTTTATAATACAGATATTATCAATCTTTTGGCTTTGCGTGTAACGGCAGATTTTCAGTCTAAAATCCAGGATGGGAAAATTCATGTGGAAGATGTACAAGACAGTGTGGAACATGTGTTAGAACAGTCTGGATATACTGCTGCAGCAAAAGCATTTATTCTTTATCGTAAGAATCGTGAGAAAATCCGTAATATGAAGTCTACTATTCTTGATTATAAGGAAATTGTAGACAGTTATGTGAGAGAAGAGGACTGGCGTGTAAAGGAAAACTCTACAGTTACGTATTCTGTAGGCGGTCTTATTTTACATAACTCTGGTTCTATTACTGCAAATTACTGGCTTTCAGAAATTTATGATGCTGAAATTGCCAATGCACATAG
>CAZRLE010000045.1:0-14214 GCA_964600705.1 uncultured Lachnoclostridium sp.
TTTTGCGTGACGTTTATGATGCAATTGTGTTAAAAGATATTGTGCAGAGAGCAGGAGTAAAAGATATTGAATTATTTGGCAGAGTAATAGAATATTTGATATGTAATCCTTCTCAAACGTTTTCACCACAGTCTATGTCTGACTATTTTATGAGTATAAACAGAAAAGTCGGCAAGGAAACTATTTATAATTATTTAGATTATATTACGTCATCTCTAATCATGACCAAAGCATCCAGATATGATATTAGAGGAAAGAAAATTCTTACAAAACTGGATAAGTATTATTTGACTGATATGGGCATTGGACGAATCAGAAATTCAGGATTTAAATTAGAAATGGGAGCTTTACTTGAAAATGTGGTTTATAATGAATTATTGATACGAGGTTATGAGGTATATGTAGGAAAAACAAGAAATGGAGAGATAGACTTTGTTGCAATAAAAGATAATCAAAAGGAATATTATCAGGTGGCATATTATCTTTATGATGAAAAAGTGATAGAAAGAGAGTTTGGGGCATTTAAACAGGTTCCGGATAATTTCCCAAAATATGTGATTTCTTTTGATAAAATGGACTTTTCAAGGGATGGAATTATCCATAAAAATGCACTGAATTTTTTAATGGAAAACAAGTAATTATAGTGCAATGAGTATTTTTCTTCTGTAATTTAACTTTCATGCAACTTTTTTGCTATAATATATGAGAGCAGAGACTTCGGCTATATAAAATATATGTTGGATGTTGATGTAAACATGACATAGAAATATAGTTATAAAGGGTAGAGGTACTATGATTACAATTCTATTAGTAGAAGATGATGATAAATTGCGGCTTTTGACCAAAACAAAGCTAGCTTCATTATATCGTGTGGAAGAAGCTGCCAATGGAGAAGAAGCATTAGAAATTTTAGACCATAAACACATTGATTTGCTGATTGTGGATGTGCAGATGCCAAAAATGAATGGGTATGAGTTAGTAGAGGCTTTAAGAGAAGTGGACAACCAGAAGCCTGTCATTATGCTGACAGCGATGACCTCTTTTGAACATAAGAAGCAGGGATTTGCAGCGGGCATTGATGATTATATGACAAAGCCGGTGGATTATGAAGAGCTGGTATGGAGAATTGAGGCAATTTTGCGAAGAGCCAATATTGCCAATGAGAAAAAAATCCAGATTGGAAAGTTTGAAATGAACCAGAGTACATATACAGCAACTTATGGAGAAAGCCAGATTACTCTTACCAACAAGGAATTTGATTTATTATTTTTATTGCTTTCCTATCCGGAAACGGTATTTACCAAGCAGCAGTTGATGGATAAAATATGGGGGTACGATACAGAAACAGAATACGATACCATTAAAACTTACATTAGTAAGTTGAGAAATAAGCTGGCAGAATGTGATGAGTTTGAATTAAAGGCTTTGCGTGGCTTAGGATATAAGGCGGTTATTCATAAAAGCGAAAGAAGACTGTAAAACAAAGAAGCAGGTCGGGGATATTTGGAGATAGTAAAAACCACAGAAATGAGGTTTGTATATGTTAGATAAGCTGATAAAAAAGATAATGTCTGAATTATCTGTAAAAAAAATAATGTTTTGGAATATTGTGATAGGAGTGATTTCTGCTGTTACTTTGCTGTTACTGAGTAGCAACAGCTATGAAATTGGTGAAAAACAGATTTTAATTGAGGGTAAAAATATTCTGATATTGCTTTTTGGTAACTATATTTTGCTGTTATCCATATCCATTTTTGGCTCTTTAAGTTTAATACGTTTCCGTAAAGGAAGTGACTATCTGATAAGTGCAATTAAGACAGTGGCTGCTGGTGAGTTTAATGAAGTGCTAGACAGAAAACATGATGATGAGGCAGATGGCGCATATCAGGCATTGCATCAGGTAGTAGAAGAATTAAAAGGCAGTAAAGAGGAGATGGAGCAGTTCACCAATGAATATCTTCATGAAATTAAGACACCTCTTAGTGCCATACAGGGGTTTGCGGAGATTTTAATTGAAACAGGGGAAGAGATTGAATCACCGGAGCGAATGAGGTATCTGAAAATCATTGAAGAAGAATCTAAGAGACTAACTGAATTATCGCAAAATACGCTTTTGCTTGCTAAAATGGATGCCTGTCAGATTGTAACCGATAAAGTGGAATACGATTTAGGAGAACAGATTAAGAATTGCGTCATTTTATTCTTATCTCAGATAGAAGATAAAGACATTGAACTGGATATTGATGTAGAAAATCTGACTTATTATGGAAATCGTGAATTTATGGAGCAGGTATGGATTAATCTTCTTGGTAATGCAATTAAGTTCACGCCGAAGCATGGAAGTATAGAGATTAGCGGTGAAGTGAATGAAGACGGAATTACTCTTACTTTTGCAGATAATGGTCCGGGAATGGATGAGGAGACAAAGCAGCATATCTTTGAAAAATTTTATCAGGGAATGGAAGGAAGACAAAAAGGCGGTAATGGAATTGGTCTTTCCATCGTAAAAAGGATTGTTACGTTATGTAATGGAGAAATAGAGGTAATCAGTGCTTTGAATGAAGGGACCATATTTAAGATTTATTTACCTAATAAATAATAGATAAGAAGTGTTCAAAAAGGAAGGACTTTGAGTTATTCTCAAGGTCTTTTCTTTTTTAAAACAAGACAGCTCACGAAGTGAGCAGGCGTTTGTTTACTTTCGTGCAACTTTTTGCTGTTACTATTTAGAATAGCAGCTAATTTGAAAACATAAAGATTACAAAGGAGGAAGCATTTTATGCAGAAGATTGCAGATTTTCTTGTGAAAAGAAGAAAGCTTGTATTGGCTTTGATGGTAGTACTTGCCGTTATCAGTGCCGTACAGATTCCAAATCTCGGAATTATTACCGATATGACTAACTATCTTCCGGACAGTTCATCCATGAAACAGGGTATGGATATTATGGAAGAGGAATTTGATGATATGTCTATAGATAACACGATTCGTGTTATGTTTACGGATTTATCAGAGTCGGATAAGGATAAATTGTTAGATGAGCTTGGTGAAATTGAGTATGTAGATTCCGTCAGCTACGAATCTGACAGTGAGGAGTATAATAAAGATAATTATACGCTCTTTATTTTAAATATTCCTTATGATTATGATACACCGGAAATGGACAGCGTAGAAGCTGCCGTGCAGGAAGGCTTTTCGGATTATGAAATGATATACAATGTGGATAATCCGGTTGTTACCAGTATTCCTACATGGGTCATTGTAGTAGCACTTACTATTATGTTAGCTATTATGCTGGTAATGGGAAGCTCTTATATAGAACCGCTTTTATTCCTGACATCTATAGGTGTGGCAGTTGTGATTAATATGGGAACGAATGTAGTACTTGGAAGTGTATCCAGTTCCACATTCTCCATTTCCAGCTTATTACAGATGGTATTATCCATTGACTATTCTATCATTTTAATGGAACGTTACCGTCAGGAATTATGCGAAGCAATTGACCGTCCACAGGCTATGGCAAGAGCAATCAGTGCTTCCTTTGCTTCCATTGCAAGTAGTTCCATAACAACTGTTGTAGGTATGCTGATACTTTGCTTTATGAGCTTTAAGATTGGTCCGGAAATGGGTATCGTACTTGCAAAAGGCGTATTTATTAGTATGATTTGTACCTTTACAGTGTTGCCGGCATTGATTCTTATTTTTGATAAATGGATTCATAAAACTTCCAAAAAAGTGCCTCATATTCCAATGGCATTTATGGGGAAATTTAGTTTCAAAGCAAAATATGTACAGACTATCGCATTTGTACTGTTATTTGTGGCTCTTTTCTTTACAAAAGATGGTACAAAGATGACATATTCTATGACTTTGGCAAGTGAGATTAATGATGTTTTCCCTAAGAGTAATCCAATTATTATTCTTTATGATAATGAAGATGAAGAAACCATTACTCAGTTAAGTGAAGAATGGGAAAAGGTGGAAGGTGTAACTACGGTTATGTCCTACGGAACCGTACTTGGAAAACCATATACTGTTTCTCAGCTTGCGAATGAAATTAGAACTATGGACATGGATATGGGTGATATGGAAATGGATGAAGATACCTTAAGTCTTCTTTATTATAATTATTATTCCAATGGAAATCTTCCATCCATGACCGTAAAAGAATTCATTACTTTCTTAACCGATGAGGTTATGACAAATGAAATGTTTGCATCTGAAATGGATGCCTCCATGACAGAAAATATTGACACTATGAAGAAAATGGCGGATGTGAACCAGCTTACAAAGCCTATGTCTATTTCTGAAATGGCAGAATTTTTTGATATGGGTGAAGGAGAAGTAAAACAGCTCTATATGCTTTATTTCTCTGAAAAAGGCGGAGTTAGCACAGGAAGCTTAACATTACCTGTATTTGCAGATTTCCTTGTGAATGAAGTTGCAAATAATCCAAATTATGCTTCTATGTTTAATAAAGATATGAAGGAACAGCTTCAGATGATACTGACCTTTACTGATAAAGAAGCCATCAATGCACCAATGAATTACAAACAGGCAGCAGCGCTTCTTGGTATGGACGAGGAAAGTGCAAAAATGCTGTATATTACCTATATGGCACAGTCTGAGTCTTATAAGCCTGCTAATATGGAAATCGGAACCTTTATTTCCTTTATCTGTAATGATTTAGCAAATAATCCAAGTTTTGCAGGCACATTTGATGAAGCAGCATTGGCACAGATGCAGCAGCTGTTACAGCTTACAGATGAAGCAGCTATTACAGCACAGCTTCCAGCGGCTTACTTAGCTCAGGCATTTACTATGGATGAAGCAATGGTTTCCGGTATTATGCAGATGGCTGGTAATACAACAGGAACTATGTCTATGGTGGAATTTGTGAATGTATTAATGACACCGGAAATGTCTGCAAACTTTGATGAAGCTACCTTACAGCAGCTTGGAATGATGCAGACAATGATGAACAGTACAGTAAATCATGTAGCATATTCTTATAGTGATATGGGAACACTTCTTGGAATGGATGCGTCTCAGGTAAAGATGTTGTATACATTCTATGAAGCAGGAAGCCAGGCTGAAAACTGGACTATGTCTGTAAAGACTTTAGTAGATTTTATCATTGCCAATAAAGAATCCTTTGGTGCAACAATGGGAGCTGAGGGTGTAGAACAGCTTGTATTGTTACAGAGTATTATGAGTGGAGCTGATTCGGGAGCAGAATATTCTGCTAAAGATATGGGAATGCTCCTTGGCATGGGCGAAGCGGAAGTAAAACCATTATATCTTCTTTATATGAGTGAACATGGAGATACCAGTGCATGGAAAATATCTGTACATAAATTTATGGACTTCCTTGTTACGGAGGTATTAAATAATGAGCAGATGGCAGGTGCATTTGATGCAGAAAGTGCAAACCAGCTAAAAGGTGTGAAGAAGCTTATAGATGCTTCTGTTAGTGGAAAGAGATATTCAGCAGAAGAGCTTATGGATATTATGCAGTCTATGTCCGACGATATGGATGCAAACTCTATGGAATTATTATTCCTGTTCTATGGTGGATTAAATGAAAGTAATCCGGAATGGACACTTACTATGGATCAGTTATTTACATACCTGTCAGAAGAGTTAGTAAACGATGTACGTTTCAGTGAGATGCTGGGAGATGACTTTAAAGAACAGATTGCAGATGCACAGGAACAGATGGATGAAGCGGCAGGTATGTTAGTTGGCGATAATCATTCCATTATGATGATTAACACCACATTGCCAGACGAAAGTGATGAAACAACTGCATTTATGCAGTTGTTAGAAAAAGATTGTGAAGAGCAGTTAAATAGCGAATATTATTTTGTTGGAAATACACCAATGGCATTTGAAATGTCAAAGACCTTTGATGAAGAAATGAATCGAATTACTATTTTAACAGCCATTTCCATTTATATTGTTATTTTAGTGACTTATCGTAATGCGGTAATACCATTGATCTTAGTAGCTATTATTCAGGCAGCGGTTTATGCAATTATGACATTAATGGGACTCCAGGGAACTGCTATTTACTATCTTGCATTGATTATTGTACAGAGTATTTTAATGGGTTCCGCAGTGGATTATGGTATTTTATTTACTTCTTATTACAGAGAAAAACGTATGGATATGGGTATAAAAGATGCTCTGATTGCAAGTTATAATGGCTCTATCCACACTTTTATGACTTCAGGATTGATTTTAGTTGTAGTTACCGGCATTATGGGCAAATTCTTCCCGGACCCAAGTATGGGAGAAGTCTGTACAATTATTTCTAATGGTGCATTAACGTCAATTATACTGATTATCTTTATTTTACCAGGTATACTTGCAGTATGTGATAAACTGGTAACACCAAAGAATCGTTATGTAGAAGTAAAAGGAATAGAAGAAAAAGAGGCTTAATAATTGCTATGGAATCTGTAATAGGACAGATAGGAGGTAATACAGTATGAGTAATACAAAAAGTAAAGTAATTTGTATCGGTAGACAATTTGGAAGCGGAGGCTTGGAAGTAGCCCAAAAGCTTTCAGAAGAACTGGGAATACCATATTATGATAAAGAAATATTAGACGAAGCCTTGGCAGATACTGATCTGCCAAAGGATATCCTTAGAGCTGCTTCTGAACATAAGGTAAATCCATTTTTACATACGGTATTCTATGAAGGAAAAAATAAAGAATACTACGGTAAAGATGCACATACTATCGTAAATAATATGCAGAAGAAAATTATTCTTAAAAAAGCAAAACAAGGTGATTGCATCTTTGTAGGACGATGTGCAGATGCTGTGCTGGCAGGAAAAGAGGATATCCAGACATTAAGCGTATTTATTGCAGCGCCTTTAAATGATAGAGTAACTCGTATTGTGAGTCGAGAAAATCTGAATATGAAGGATGCGATTATAAAAATCAAAAAGATGGATAAAAAAAGAGAACTGTACTATAAACATTTTGCAAAGAAAGAGTGGGGGAATCCGGCGGAATATGATTTTTCCATAAATTCGGGAAAATGGGGTATAGAACAAACCGTTGAAGCAATAAAGGGAATCTATGAGAGAATATAGATAGTGAAAAAGGTAGCAGGAGAAATAAAAATCTCCTGCTATTTTTTTTACAGGAAAGTTCTTTTTAAAATTCCTTGAAACTTTTTAAAATCTCGAATAGTCTAATAAATATAAAGCAAAATGGCTGAAAAGAAAAATAAATGTAAAAATTTGAAACTTTTTTACAACCCAAACAGTCTAATAGATAGAACAAAAGGTTACAGTTCAAATATACCAGACAAGTGGTAGAAAGGAGAAAAAATTGAGCATCTTACCATTTGGAAAAACAAAAGAAAAAACAGTAGAAGAAGTGATTCTTCAAAATTATGACAGATACTATCGTTTAGCTTACAGCTACGTACATAATGAAGCAGATGCCTGTGACATTGTACAAAATGGAGCATACAAAGCCATTTTGAAGGCAGATACTCTTAAGAATAAGGAGTTTGCAGGAACCTGGGTATACCGCATTATGCTAAATGAAATCTTTACCTTCTGTAAAAAAGACAACTTGGTTACTTTTGGTGAATTGCCAATTGATGAAGGGAAAGAAGATATATACGAGGATGTAGATTTAAGGGCAGCCCTTAATAAACTGTCACCAGAAGAAAAGATGGTAGTAGAGCTTCGGTACTACGAAGATATGAAATTGGAAGAAATTGCTGAAATTATGAATGAAAATATTAGTACAGTGAAAAGCCGGCTATATCGCTGTATGAAGAAACTGAGGCTTGAGTTAGAAAATTAGGAGGAAATTGTCATGACAAATACTAAGAAGGAAATGGAAACGTTAAAAGAAGAATATAGCAACATTAAAATGAATGAAGAACAGAAAAAGGAGTTAATGAAGACTATGGAAAGAGCAAAAATGGACAAGAGAAGAAAAACAACAAATTACAAAGGAATTCTTGCAGCGGCAGCAGTAGCAGCATTTGTAGTATTGCCTAATACATCTGCAGGGGTAGCGCAGGCTATGGCAAACATCCCATTACTTGGCAGCTTAGTACAGGTAGTAACATTTCGAAATTATGAATATGCAGATGACAGACACACAGCAGATGTAGAAATTCCAGAAGTAGCAGTGGATGATGCAAATGTAGCTAACGTATCTGAGGAGGATAAAGAAAAACTTCAGAGTACTTCCAAAGAAATCAATGCAGAAATCAGAGGCATTGCAGACCAGTTTGTAAAGGAATTTGAAGAAGGTCTTAAGAACGAAGAAGGTTACATGGATTTAGAAGTTCACTCTGAAATTATCGAAACAACAGACGAATATTTTACAATCAAGTTAGTATGCTTTGAAGCGCAGGCAAGTGGTGTAGAATGGGATTACTATTACACAATCGATTTACAGAGCGGCGAACGCGTAAAATTAGCTGACCTTTTCGTGGCAGATGCAGATTATAAAGCAGTAATCAGTGAAAACATCAAAGCTCAGATGAAGGAACAGATGGCAGCAGATGAAAATGCAATCTACTTCTTAGAAGATGAAATGGACGAATTTAATTTCAAATCTATCACAGATGAAACAGCATTCTACTTAAATACATCAGGTGAAATTGTAATCAGCTTTAATGAAGGTGATGTAGCTCCAATGTACATGGGAGTTGTAACATTTACAATTCCAAAAGAGGTAGTAGCAGGTCTTACTAAATAACGAATCGACAAAGGGTACCGGATAAAAATCCGGTATCCTTTGTCGTATCAGGGAAAGAATTTGAGGCAAAGACAGTGTATACAGTCAGTATGATGAAATATGCAACAAAGAATGCGGAATAGAAATTTTAATTGTGAGAGATGCACAAAAAGAATGTTGAAAAATTGTGCGAAATGTAGAAAAATAAATAAAAGGCTCAAAACGGACAAATGTCATTAAAAAATAAAACAGACAAATGTAATATAAAACTAGTATGCAAATAGGCATAAAAGTGCTATAATATACAGGAAAATTAATCTTAAGGAGGTACGTGAAAGTGAAATTATTTATTGACACAGCCAATGTAGAAGATATCCGTAAAGCGAACGATATGGGAGTTATTTGCGGTGTTACAACAAATCCATCTTTAATTGCAAAAGAAGGTAGAAATTTTAATGAAGTTATTGCTGAAATTGCGTCTATCGTAGACGGACCAATTAGTGGAGAAGTTAAAGCAACAACAGTAGATGCAGAAGGAATGATCGCAGAAGGGCGTGAAATCGCTAAGATTCACCCTAATATGGTAGTTAAGATTCCTATGACAGTAGAAGGCTTAAAGGCAGTGAAAGCATTAACAGCAGAAGGTATTAAGACTAATGTTACATTAATCTTCTCTGCAAACCAGGCATTATTAGCTGCAAGAGCAGGAGCTACATATGTTTCTCCATTCTTAGGACGTTTAGATGATATCAGCCAGCCAGGTATTCAGTTAATCGAAGATATCGTAGCTATTTTCGAAAACTATGGAATTGAAACAGAAATTATTGCAGCAAGTGTTCGTAACCCAATTCACGTAACAGACTGTGCATTAGCAGGTGCTGACATTGCAACAATTCCATACAGCGTTATCGAAACAATGACAAAACACCCATTAACAGACCAGGGTATTGAAAAGTTCCAGAAGGATTACAAAGCAGTATTCGGTGAATAAAGGGATAGCATATTGTTAATGAAGGATATACGAGTGGAATAAGGGAGAATCAATCATGAATATATTATCACCTTCTCTTCTGGCAGCAGATTTTACCAGACTTGGAGAAGAAATTAAAGATGTAGCGGCAGGTGGTGCAAAATATCTGCATATAGATGTCATGGATGGAAGCTTTGTTCCAAGTATTTCTTTTGGAATGCCGGTTATCAAGTCTATTCGTGCAACCACAGAGCTTTGCTTTGATGTGCATTTGATGATAGAACAACCGGAACGTTACATTGGTGAATTTGCAGAGTGTGGAGCAGACCTCATTACGGTTCATGCAGAGTCTACCAGACATCTCAACAGAACGATTATGGCAATCAAGGAACTGGGATTAAAGGCCGGAGTAGCTTTGAATCCGGCAACACCATTATCTGCTCTTGAGCATGTACTTGAAGATGTTGATATGGTACTGATTATGTCCGTTAATCCGGGCTTTGGGGGGCAGAAGTACATTTGGAATATGACTGAGAAGATTAGTGCTCTTCGTGCGATGATTCAGGAAAGAAACCTAAGTGTAGACATAGAGGTTGATGGAGGAATCAAGTTAGACAACGTGGAAGAAGTATTAAATGCAGGTGCTAACGTAATTGTTGCAGGTTCAGCCGTGTTTGGCAAAGAGACAGAAGCAAATGCAAAAGCATTTATGCAGATTCTTGACAAAAACAATTAAATCAATCAAAACGATTAAAACGGGGAGAGCCCATTTTAATAAAAAAGACAAAATCAAGGAGAAAAAACAATGAAAAAGAAAATTTTAGCATTGATGATGGCAACAATCATGGGATTATCTTTAGTAGCATGTGGTGGCGGATCATCAGAAACAACAGGTGAAACAACAACAGAATCAGCAGAACCATTAAAAGTTGGTCTTGTAACTGACCTTGGTGGTGTTGAAGACCAGTCCTTCAACCAGTCCGCATGGGAAGGTTTACAGAGAGCAAAAGCTGATTTTGGTGTAGAAGTTAACTACCTTTCTTCAAGCGCAGACTCTGATTACGGTCCAAATATTGAAACATTCGTAGACGAAGAATATGACTTAATCATCAGCGTTGGTTTCCTTCTTGCAGATGCAACAAGAGCAGCAGCAGAAGCTAACCCAGATACAAAGTTTGCAATCGTTGATGACTCTTCATGTGCAGACCTTCCAAACGTTACATGTCTTACATTCAAGCAGGAACAGGCTTCTTACTTAGTAGGTTATGTAGCTGGTCTTATGACACAGAAAGATAACATTGGTTTCGTAGTAGGTATGGCAAGTGATACAATGCACTTATTCGGTTACGGATACTGTGCAGGTGCTTTAGATGCTAATCCAAACATCACAGTTCAGCAGGGTAATGCAAACAGCTTCGGTGATCCAGCTATGGGTTCCACACTTACAACAAACTTTGTAACAAATGGTGCTGATATCGTATTCCACGCAGCAGGCGCAACAGGTACAGGTGTTATCTCTGAATGTCAGTCTAAAGGCATCATGGCAATCGGTGTAGACTCTGACCAGAGCTACCTTGCTCCAGAAACAGTTATCACATCTGCTATGAAACGTGTTGATAACGCAGTATATGATTCTGTAAGCAAATTAGTTGCAGGCGAATTAGAAAGCGGCGTTGCTGTATACGACTTAACAAATGGTGGTGTAGATATCGCTCCTACAACAGATTTACTTCCAGAAGAAGTTGTTACAGCTGTAACAGAAGTTAAGGGAAAAATCATTGCTGGTGAAATTGTAGTTCCTGATAGCAAAGACGCTTATGAAGCGGCATACGGTGACACATACCAGTTAGATTAATTATAAATTAGACTACTAGTAACTTGATTTAATTACCTTTTGGCTGCCAGAGACATAGAAGATTTTCTGGCAGCCAAATTTTTAAGGAGGGAGACACGATGCGAGAAATTTCCATGGAAAGAGTAAATGACGTCAGAGAACAGATACTTAATATTATTAAGAGTCCTACACTGACACACGAACAGAAGGTTAGTAATATGGCAAATGCAGCAGATTCTCTTTTGGAAGTGCTGGAATTACCAGAAGGATTAAATGAAATTCTGTTACCTGGAATTGAAGAAAAGTGTATCTGTGACTTGTTTGAAGGACATGCACCGATGAGACCAAGATATATAATTCCAGATTATGAAAAGTTTATGAGAGAAGGAAGTAAGTTCTTACAGTTAGAACCTCCAACGGATTTGTATGAAGCATTAAATAACCTTCTTATTTTTTACAGACATGTGCCAAGCATTACGAATTTTCCGGTATTCGTAGGAGCGTTAGATACGCTTTTAGAACCATTTATTGATACAGTTCCGGAAGATGTAGCGAAGAAGTTAATCAAGCTGTTTTTAATCAACATGGACAGAACAATTCTTGATTCCTTTGCACATGCAAACCTTGGTCCAAAGGCAACCAAGGCTGGATACTTAATTATGGAAGCAGAGAAAGAAATCGAATGTGCAGTACCAAACATCTCATTAAAATATGAGCAGGGAATTACAGATGATGATTTCGGTCGAGCTGCTGTTGAATGTGCACTCCGCACAGCAAAACCAAGTTTTGCAAATCATGCAATGTTCAAGAAAGAATTAGGGGAAGACTATGTAATCGCAAGCTGCTACAATGGTTTACCGGTAGGCGGCGGTTCGTATACACTTTGCCGACTGATTCTTGGAAATATTGCTAAGAAATCAGAAAATATCAAAGATTTTAAAGAAAATCAACTTCCACATGTCATGAAAATCATGGCAGAATATATGGACGAACGTATTCGTTTCGAAGTAGAAGAAAGCGGATTTTTTGAAAATAGCTTCCTTGTAAAGGAAGGTTTTATCAAGCGTGACAGATTTACAGCCATGTATGGTCTTGTAGGTCTTGCAGACGCAGTTAACATCCTTTTTGAAAAAGAAGGTATTGAAGGAAGATTTGGACATACGGACAATGCGGATGAACTTGGCATTGAGATTATGGACATTATTGATGAATTTAACAGGAATCATAAAAACCCATATTGTGAAATTACAAATGGTAATTTCTTATTGCATGCTCAGGTAGGTATTGCAGAAGATATAGGGGTAACTCCTGGAACAAGAATTCCAATTGGTGAAGAACCAGAAGAACTGAGTGATCAGTTAATGGTTATGAGCAAGTTCCATAAATATTTCCCTTCCGGAACAGGAGACATTTTCCCAATGGATGTGACCGTTCACAGAAATCCGGATTATGTGCTTGATATTGTAAAGGGCGCTTTTGATAATGAGATTCGTTATATGTCCTTCTATGGTAGTGACAGTGATGTAATTCGAATTACAGGTTACCTTGCAAAACGTTCCGACATAGAGAAATTAAGAAATGGTGATGCAGCTTTCCTGGATACCACAGCATTGGCACTTGGCGCAACCAATAACGGAAAGGTTCAGGAAAGAAAAGTGCGATAATAAAAGCATCGTTAATAAAATTAGAATGAAATAAATTTCATATAGAACAATTAAATATTATATAGATAAGGAGGAGGCAATTTTGGGTAGAGTAAGTCACATGGATGAAAGCAAAGTAGTAATCCAGATGAAAGATATTGTAAAAAAATTCGGTGATTTTACAGCAAACGATAATATCCAGTTAACTGTGCATAAAGGAGAAGTACATGCTCTTTTAGGAGAAAATGGTGCTGGAAAGAGTACAATGATGAACGTACTTTGCGGTTTGTACAAGCCTACAAGTGGTCAGATTTATTTAAATGGAGAAGCAGTAAACTTTAACAGTCCTAAGGATGCAATTGACAGAGGTATTGGTATGGTACATCAGCACTTTATGCTGATTCAGCCATTTACAGTAACAGATAATATCATCTTAGGTATGGAAACAACAAAGGGTCTTGTAGTAGATAAAGCATCTGCAAAAGAAAAGATTCTTGAATTATCCAAACGCTACAACATGAGCATTGATCCAGATGCTAAGATTGAAGATATTTCTGTAGGTATGCAGCAGCGTGTAGAGATTTTAAAGGTTCTTTACAGAGGTGCAGACGTACTTATTTTAGACGAACCAACAGCTTCCTTAACACCACAGGAAATCGATGGTTTAATGGAAATTATCGAAAACCTTACAGCAGATGGTAAGAGTGTAATTATCATTACACATAAGTTAAAAGAAATTACAGCATGTTCTGATAAGTGTACAATTATCCGTCAGGGTAAATATATTGATACTGTTGTCGTAGATGAAGTAAATGAAAATGACCTTGCAGCATTAATGGTAGGTCGTGACGTTAACTTTAAGGTAGAAAAGAAACCACAGGAACCTGGCGAAGTTGTATTAGAAGTAAAAGACATCCGTGCCAGAGACTACCGTGGTGTAGAAATCTTAAACGGATTAAACTTAAATGTACGCAAAGGTGAAATCGTAGGTCTTGCCGGTGTAGATGGTAATGGTCAGACAGAGTTAATCGAGATTATCACAGGAC